>JAHECZ010000014.1 GCA_024641475.1 Gammaproteobacteria bacterium | reverse complement strand
GAATTAAACTTCATGATATTTCCTCCATCTATGATTGTTTTTTACTTGCTCCTGCGAGCGATTATATATACAAACTAACGTCACTTTCACCGGCGAAACTAAAAAATGTTGCCGCGCCGCCGAATTCGATGCCGGGGATGAAAACGGATTTTTCAAAGTCAAACAGATCCACGGTCATTTGGCAGGCGATCATTTTGACGCCGCTTTCCATACACATTTCGCGTAACTGTTCGATGCTGGCCACGCCTTTTTTCTTCATTTTGGCCTTCATCATCATGCTCATCATGGCTTCCATACCCGGTAATGCCGTACCTAATACCGGAAACCATTTATCCATGCCCATGGGCATTGGCATCGCAGGATTACCCAGTGGCGTCACTTTTAAATTCAGATTTTTTTTCAGTAGAGTCAGTCCGTAAAAAGTAAAAAAGATTTCTACGTCGTAGCCCAACGCCGCAGCGGTCGAACCGAGAATAAATGGTGGATAGGCCCAGTCGAGGCTACCCTTGGTCGCGATAATGGCCAGTTTTTTATTGCTCACAAATATCTCCCTCACTCAGATAAAACAGGATGTGTTAGTGGCGGGGATTATGCGGTCATCGCCACGCCAAACTCTGTAACTTTTCGCACATAGATCTTAAAAAACCATGAAAATATTACCTGCATCACCCTAGGTAACTTTAGATACATATCTTTATCATTATTCTTGATAATGTCCATAAAATAATATTTCCAATGGAGGAAACACATGGGTCACGCACGTAGTACCACACTCTCTGCCGCTTTGCTTTTAACCACAGTATTATTTAGCTTTGTACCAGCTCTCGTGCTGGCCGATGATGCCAGGCTCAAGCCTTTAATACTGGCGTCGACCAGCGCGGGTGGTGATATGGCTGCGACAGTACAAACCGTCAGTAAAAAATTGACTGACGGCGGCTTTCAAATCGTTGGTCAATATTCGCCCTATCCCGAAGCAACCATTCTCGTGGTGACCAATGACGCACTACGCGCCGCCGCAGCGAAATCAGAAAAAGGCGGATTTGGTGCAATACAACGCGTCACTCTAACCAAGGCAGATAATGCAATACAAGTCGCCTTTACCAATCCCGCGTATATGGCTCAGGTATATCGCATGGCAGCTGACTTAACCGATATTCGCGACAAATTAGTCAGTGTGTTAGGCAAAGAAAAAGACTACGGCCCCGAAGAAGGTCTGTCGAAAGAAGACTTGCGTGATTATCACTATAAATTCCTGATGCCCTATTTCAGTGATCCGCTCGAACTGGCCTCCTACAAAACCTATCAGGCCGCTATCGACAAGGTGGAAGCGACCCTGGCTACTGGAGTCGATGGAGTGAAAAAGATTTATCGCGTCGATATCCCCGGCAAGGAAGAAACGGTGATTGGTGTGAGTATGGCTGGCCCAAATGATGATTGCAGTGGCGATGCTTATATCATGAAGCGGATTGATTTCAAAAAAATCAAATCCACCGGTCATCTGCCGTATGAAATCATCGTTACCAAAGGCAAAGTCTTTACCTTGCCGGCGGAATTTCGTATTGCGATCAATTTCCCCGATCTTTCCATGATGGGCAGTAATAGTTTTGCGTCGATCATGTGCGCGCCCAGCAGCATTCAAAAAGCCTTAACCAAGGCAGTGGGTGGAAAACTCGAATAGTGAAGAATAAATTCTGCGCGCCGGGGAAAAATTATACTTCCCCGGCGTTCGTGGAATGATAAATATGATTTATAAGAATGCATTTCATTAATTCAAATTATCCCGCTCAAATTGTCACACATTGTAAAAATACCTGGTTTTTACCGGGATATGGAATAATAATTTCCCGCTGACATAGCATTGTCATACATCCCCGCTATACTTCATTACGCACCAAACTTGGTATTAGACACACACCAAGGCGCTCAATTCGGTGCAGCAAATGTTAGTCAGGCGCATCACCAGATGCGGCATCTCACGGTAAGGTCTTGTAATCATTGCATTGTCGCCACATATCGATAAGTGGCACGGTATTTGTTAAACGTAACCCATACACGACACAATCTACTGGAGGGCAACACCATGAACGATCGAATCAATTACTCTGGTCTTGTTGATCTCAATAACGATGCACATGATGAACCCGAGCCTGATCTGCGCGAGTGGCCGGTTGCTCAGTCTGATCTGTCGGTTAAACCACAACGGGATGCAACCCGCCTCAGTAAATCCGCAATGGAGGATTAGTTTCATGGCTCGCAAGAAAGAAGTCAGCTCGGAAAAGCCAGTTAAACCTGTTAAAGCCGCACCACGTGCAAAAGTATCTGCCACAGTAAAAAAATCTGCTGCACCAGTGAAAGCATTACCCGGCAGCACCAATTCAGTGACAACGATTAATCCCGAAGAGCGATATAAAATGATTGCTCAAACGGCCTATTTCCGCGCCGAGGCGCGAGGATTTGTTGGTGGTGATCCGCTGGAAGACTGGATTCAGGCCGAAAAAGAAGTCGACAAATATCTTTAGTCGCTTCGTCATAAATTCATGACGTGGGCCTCTACCACGTCGGAGCTATGCTTGTTGCATCACCCAGAAGGCATGATCTTTATTCAGGAATTCATCGTAAGGTATATAGTGCGAGCCGTCACAGGAAAATGTCAAACCGACAATACCATTGAAAATATTCAACGTTCCAGATCGCAAGTAAAACATCTCGTCCATAAATCGTAACTGTTCAAAACCGCGCAACAAACTGCGAATTTTATCCACCGGCACGAGCGCATCCTTGGGATACGGCCGACTGGGATAGAGTAAACAAATATCCGGATCGATCAACGCCGCAATATCCAGCAACCGATAGCGATAGGGATCATCATGCAGCCAGATTACGGCACGGCTGCTGGAGAAATGCAAAATCACATGGAACACACCATGGGCTGTCATGAGTTCTTCGATCACACTCAAGATGGTATACAGGTGTCGATCAATTTCACTATCGGAACGCGTTTGATGAAACACGGTGCCACGGATAGATGGATCACCCTTGATTTGACGCCAGTAACGCGGCTCTTCATAGAGCACCCGGGTTACCGGCAGATCACGCAAGTCAAAATCGGCTCCAATGAAACCTAGCGCCTTACCATTCGCATCACGCACAATTTGTATCGCTGTCAGAGATGGGCGTTGTGCACGCAAACTGATATACGCGTTCGACAATAAAAAATCATTACTGGGGACCACCTCGGCCATATAAGGGCGGTCGGATCGATCGCGGCCGAAATCACCGGGTATCAAACCTTCCTGACTGGCATTTGCACTAACCTGAATGCCATGGGTGTCCAGTGCATAAAGATATTTACAATGAGGAATTTCCGGACGGAACTGCAACATGACAGCATCCAGTTTTGCACGATCACCCCACGCATCCCGGCTTGCCTGTGCCACTTGCAATAAAGGTTGCGCCAACAATTGCGTCAGCATTTCGCGCTGATGCGCGATGCCTTGTTGCAGTGTATCGGAGGGTTCCATGCTTCAGGATCTTAATGGCTTGTTATGACGCTCACAACCATCCCACAATAGCTATTACGAATAATTTGCTCAGGTAAATTAACGTGCGTAGCCCTGTATCTGTGCGCATCGGTGCAACAAAATTACATATATCACTACAGTTTAGGAATAGCGTAAAACCACCTCGTTGATCGATAGAAAATTAAACATGGCATCTGGAAATACAACGCCGGGATAAACGCAGTGCGTCACATACTTGCTGGATTTTCCGTGCACACCGCAAGCAATCCGGCGCTCAAATCCCTTCATCTATGCCGAACACTGCCGCTAAATAATATATGTATACCCCTACTTGTTAAATGTCGGCAGTTCAGAAACAATCATGCGCATGAAAAGCAAGCAATCCACGCGCCAAACAGCCACCGTTCCGATCCCCAATACCCTGTTTCGCGGCGAACGCCGTCTGCGGATTGCCCTGGTGGGCTTACCCAATAGTGGTAAATCCACCCTGTTTAAGGCGGTTTCTGCTACATCGATTCAGACCGGTGAATTAACCGGCACCCATCGGGCTTATGGTGAATGCCGAGTGCAGATTGGCCTGGATGAAGCCGATTTAATCGATCTGCCCAGTATCCCTTCTTTGCATAACCTGGAACATGATGATCGGGTAGCGCTACAGTATCTGCTTTGGGGCAATGAACGTCCGCCCATTTCGGCGCACGAAAAAGATGCACCCCCTGCGCCTTTTGCTCCGCCGGATGTGATTATCCAGGTCGTCGATGCCACCACGCTGGACCGCCATTTGGAGCTCACGCTGGAGCTTTCGACCCTAGGCCGCCCCATGGTCATTGCCCTGAATATGATGGACCAGGCCCGTCAAAAGGGTCTGCAAATCCATGTGGATTATTTGAGCACCCAGCTAGGTATACCCGTGGTACCAACGACAGGTTTATTGGGGCATGGGATTGCTGAATTGTTTGCTACTGCGGTTATCGCGGTTCGAGAAAAAATTTGCCCGGTCCCGCAACAGGCCAGCAAACATATCTGTGACAGCTTGCTACCTCTGTCAGCCGTACTAAAAGAGCCTGAGTGGTACACCGCGTTCCAAATCCCCCACCCATTGATGTTGATGTTGCTGGCGACAGAAGATGCCTATCTGTATAGCGAAATAGAACAACATTTCCCTGGACGTCTACCACAAGTGTTACAACTTCGAACCCAGGCTGAGCAAGATTTGCCTCGAGCTTTGTCAGAAGAAATACACGCCGACCGCCATCACCGCGCCGCAACCCTTTATGAATCCGTTACACGGGTAGGTGACCCCAAGGCTGCACGTGGCTGGCGCTATTGGCTCGACGAATTATTTTTACATCCGCAATGGGGCTTGTTAGGCAGCCTGCTGGTATTTGCCTCGGTGTTGTTTGTGGTATTTGAAGTCAGCACCTGGATCGACTCCGTCAGCTCTGCCAAATTGATCGAATGGACCGCGCCGTGGCAACCCACCAGCACGATGGGGGTAGTTGGCCGCGCCATCGTCGATGGCCTGATCGGTTTGATTGGAATCGTAGTGCCTTACATGATTCCTTTGGTAATGCTGCTGGTCGCACTGGAAGAAAGCGGCATCATGCAGCGCATCGCCTTTGTCGTAGACCGCTGGTTTCACTATTTGGGCTTACACGGCGGTGTTGCCGTTCCCTTCCTGCTCGGACTGGGTTGCAACGTACCAGCCTTATCGGCTGCAGCCGTTAGTACCCGCGGCCGTGAACGCCTGGTCGCTTCAGTCCTGATCACTTTTGTACCCTGTTCGGCGCGTTCGGCCGTCATTCTGGCCTTGGCTGGCAAATATTTGGGCGGGATTGGCGTATTTGTCATTTTCATGCTCAGCCTGGTTGTCATAGCCATTATGGGGCAAATCTTTCGTAAACATTACCCAGACAGTGGCCCCGGACAAGTACAGGAAATCCCCAGTTATGCGCTGCCGCACTGGCGATCCATGTTGCATACCACCTGGGATCGCACCAATGACATCCTGACGATCGTCACACCACTGCTGATTGGTGGCAGTATCATCCTGGCGCTGCTCGGCCATTTTGGCGCCGACACGGTTATCAACGCCATGCTAAAACCGATATCGCATTGGTGGTTAGGGTTACCGGTAGTGCTGGGTGTACCGATCTTGTTTGGTATTCTTCGCAAAGAATTATCTCTGTTAATGGTGTATCAGGCACTCGGCACATTTGATGTGGGTTCCCAACTGGATTGGGTACAGATCATGGTGTTTCTGGTTTTTCTGACATTCTATTTCCCCTGCGTTTCAACCTTTGCTGTCATGCTGCGGACGATAGGCAAAAAACAAGCGTTGCAATCGGTGAGTATTTCCGTCGGTGTGGCACTGATTGCCAGTGGCATCATTCGTGTGATTTTGGAATTGACGAGAAATTTACTCAGTTAAATTGCGTTAGTACGCAACGGCATTACATACCAATCCCAACGGTAAAAGTGCAACCGAAAACGTCAACATCGCCTGTTTTGTGGCGGTACAACGATAAATTCCGTTTATGGTTTCTGGCCACGTGCCGATAACTTTCTGGCAACCCTGGCCGCAATCCCGCTGGTACGCATAATCGTGAACTTAATCAGGGCGTACTGCTATGAGTAAAAACACCTCAACTATGTTGGGTAGACACATCACTGGCGTATGGATCGCTACCTCATTTCGACTGTGTGTTGTCGTGGCCTTATTGGCATTTAGCACGGCATCCACTTCTGCTACGACACCAACGCTGCGCGTGATGACGGCAAACACCGCAGCTGAAACCGGCATTATCCAGGCATTGGTTGACGATTTTCAGAAACGCCATCCGGAAATCACCGTCAAGGTCGACTCTGCCGGTGCACTGCAAGTCCTCGACAACGGCCGGCAGGGCCAGGCCGACCTGATTATTACCCATCAACCGCAAGCCGAAATGCTGTTCATCACGGAAGGTTATGGCCTGCGGCACGCTTCGTTTATGTATAACGAGTTTGCTATTTTCGGCCCGCGGGCCGATCCGCTGCACCTGAGCGGTGAACGCGACTTGATGAAAGTCTTGCGGCAACTGGCCAGCAACGAGGTGCCGTTTATCGTGGCCGGGGAGCGCTCCGGTACTGCGGCCCGCCTCAATGCCCTGTGGACCCTGGCTGGTGTCACCCCTGACTGGGTGGGTTATGAATCACAGAATAGCAGTGCGGCCAGCACGCTCGCCAATGCCGCAATGTTTGAAGCCTATACCTTTGCCGATTTGGGAACTTACTATACCAACCGTACACACTATACCAACGATTTTGTGCCGCTTTACCGTGATCACATACTGCTGCGTAACACCTATAGTGCCATCGTCGTTAATCCCAAAAGAATAAGTGATGCAAACCGCATCGCGGCCGATGCATTTTTCGATTATCTGGTGTCAGACGACGGTCAGACCTTGATTAGCCAGTTCAGCGAGTCACGCTTTGCCGCGCCGTTATTCACACCCTCCGCGCATCTCGATGCCGATCTGCATGCAGAGCGTGCACGTCAGGAGATAGCCGCGCAGCAGCGCACGCTGACCCGACTCACCAGCTTCGTTGTCGTGCTGCTGCTGGTATCAGGCGTTGCAATCTGGCTCTACTGGCGTGGGCGTCAACTCGAAAGCGCACGTCGGCTGAGCGAGGCGCGTTTTACGCGGGCCGTGGCCGGCACTAATGACGGTATTTGGGACTGGGATGTACAACAGAACTGTGGCTTCGTGTCACCACGCTGTCGCGAGATTCTTGGTCTTGCACGGCAGGACGAGCAATATGACGATTTCAGAAACCTGTTGTGTCAGCACATACACCCGGATGATCGCCCGCAGTTACAACAGACACTTACCCGCTACCTGGCTGCAACACCGACGACAGCTTCACTTGAACAGCGTTTACATCTGCAGCGTCCCGATGGCACCGACGGTTGGCTGCTGCTGCGCGGCAAAGCCGAACGTGACGAAGCCGGTCATGCACTGCGCCTGTCCGGTTCGCTTACCGACATAACTACCGCTGTACAGGCAGAAATCGCTGAACGTCAGGCCATGGCAGAAAAGCTTCGTGCCGAATTTGCCAATCAGGCAAAGAGTGGCTTCCTGGCCAACATGAGCCATGAAATTCGCACCCCGCTTACCGCCATTATCGGTTTTGCGGAAACACTGCTCGATACCCAGCAAAGTGCCAGCGACCGGATGACATCGTTACAAGCTATTACCCGCAATGGCCATCATTTATTGCAGCTCATTAATAATATTCTCGATATCTCGAAGATTGAGAGCGACAAGCTCGATATCGAGCGTGTGGCGTTGTCGCCAGTGACCCTGACCGAAGAAATACGCGCGTTGGTCATGCCTCAGGTGCACGATAAAGGGCTGGATCTCCACATCGACTATCAGTTTCCACTCCCCGTCAGCATCGACAGCGACCCATTGCGCATCAAACAGATTCTGCTCAACCTGTGCAGTAATGCCATTAAATTCACGCATACGGGCGGACTGCATGTCCGTGTTGTCTGTCTGCCCGATACCGAGCGCATACAGTTTGAGGTGCGCGACTCCGGTATCGGTTTAACCCCCGAACAGCAAACACGATTGTTCACCGCCTTTTCCCAGGCCGACGTATCGACCACTCGTCAATACGGTGGCACCGGGCTCGGTCTGCATCTGTCGCGCCGCCTGGCGAAATTGTTGGGTGGCGATCTGACGGTAACAAGCGAACCCAACGTTGGCAGCTGCTTTACATTAACGCTGGCAACGGGTCCTTTGGATCAATTCCAATTCATCAATGAAACACCTCTGTTACCCGAGATGGCGCAGCCAGCAAACGCCACTACCACGCCACTATTGGCTGGGCGTGTGTTGCTCGCCGACGACAATCCGGACAACCAGCGGCTTATCTCGATGTATATAAAACGAACCGGTGCAGAGGTAGTGATCGCAGAAAATGGCCAACAAGTGGTGGATTTCGTACAACAGGAACTGTTTGATCTCATTCTGATGGATATGCAGATGCCCGTTATGGATGGCCTCGAAGCCACCCGGCTGCTGCGCAGCAACGCCTATCGCGGTGCCATCGTTGCACTGACCGCCAATGCCTTCCATGAAGACCGCCTGGCCTGTCTCGCGGCGGGCTGCAACGACTTTCTCACCAAGCCGATAGCTCGCCATGTGCTGTTCCAAACCCTGGCTGCGCATCTGCCAGCTCGTACCGCACCCAGACCCAATACCGATCCGATCGTATCGGCATTACTTGCGGAGGAGCCGTCGTTCATCGATGTCGTCACCACATTCGTCGGTCGTCTGGTGACGATGGTTAGAGAACTCGAAATTAAGCTAACCGATCTCGATTGGCCAGAGCTGAAGCGCATCAGCCACGACGTCAAAGGGGTGGGAGGCAGCTACGGTTATCCGCAAGTGACAGCGGTGGCCGCCAAGCTCGAGTTTGAAATCGCCAAAAAAGATCGTGCGGCGTGCACCGCCCGCCTGATTGAGCTGCATGAACTCGCCAACCGCATCGTATATGGCTTGCGTGAATATAAGCGCAACTTGCCGTCACAGCAGCGAAAATAACTTCATCAACTAATTACAATCAATCTTGCGTAAAAATTCCGTTTGCAACAGCGAATAAGCAGGCAGCCTTGCATAACATAAAACACGATTGAACTATCAGTAGCTTGACCCTTGGCAATTACGCAACGCGTACTTGCACTTTTTATGTGCGTCACGCTCCAGGTCTGAAATATATCGGTGCACACAACCAAATTTTTTATCCGATTTACCCGAATATCAATACTAACCCATTGAATCATCACGACAACAAACATGCTGGCATGGTTACTGCTCTGTAATAATTACATACCCTGTACAACCGACACGAGGTAACCACATGCTAAGTTATATTTATCGCCTAATCCGTGATTTTGAACATGAGCATGGCATACATCCCAACCTGCTCTACCTGAATCAATTCCACGCCAAACATTTGCACAACAGTCTGGAGACACAGCTCTCCTATCAATCGGTATGTGATCTGTTGCACATGGAACTCGTCATCGATCAGGAGATTGTTCATCCACATGTTGCCTGGACACAAGCAGCACATCGCATGGCGGTGTAGGTAAAATACATTGAGGTGATATTACTCAACAGGATAATGCTGCAATAATCCTTTGGCGATTACAGCATTTGCAACATCCACCACATCTGGACAATCAATCATGAGTAATCTGGCCTTGAATCCGACCAGTGCGGTACATCTGGAAGATGATCGCACCAGCTTCAGCAAGGAATCCCTCAAACGGGCTTTTCTGGATAATCTGTTTTATACCCAGGGGAAATTTCCCGCCCTGGCGACACTCAATGATTACTACACCGCGTTGGCACATGTAGTGCGTGATCGCATGCTACAGCGCTGGGTAAGTACCGCTGCGGAATACACCGCGAGAGGATCCCGCACAGTTGCGTATCTTTCCGCTGAATTTTTAATGGGACCACATCTTGGCAACAACCTGGTGAATCTGGGCATTCAGGAACCTGTCAAACAAGCCATGAGTGAATTAGGTTTAAGCCTGGAAGAATTACTCGCGCAAGAGGAAGAACCCGGATTGGGTAATGGCGGCCTTGGTCGCCTGGCTGCCTGCTTTCTGGATTCCATGGCAACATTGGAAATTCCTGCTCTGGGTTATGGTATCCGTTATGAGTTTGGTATTTTCAAACAGGAAATTCATGATGGCTGGCAGGTAGAGAAAACTGATAAATGGCTGCGTTATGGTAATCCGTGGGAATTAATACGGCCAGAATGGGCCGTCGAAGTCAAACTCGGCGGTCATACCGAGCATTATTACGATGATCAGAATCAACCGCGGGTCCGCTGGGTTCCCGCCAAGGTTGTTATGGGAATACCTTATGACACGCCGATTCTTGGTTATCGCACCAATACAGCCAACACCTTGCGATTGTTCCGTGCAGAAGCACCTGAATCATTTGATTTCGCTGTATTCAATCGCGGTGATTATTACGGCGCAGTGAACCACAAGGTTACGTCGGAAAATCTGACCAAGGTTCTCTATCCCAATGACGAACAAATTCAAGGGAAGGCGTTGCGCTTGGAACAGCAATACTTTTTTGTTTCGTGTTCCTTGCAAGACATGCTGCGAATATTAAAACTGCAAAATATCCCTGTGGAGCAATTTCATGAAAAATTCACTGTACAACTGAATGACACTCACCCTGCCATTGCGGTAGCGGAATTGATGCGGTTGCTGATCGATCAATACCAGCTCCCGTGGGAAAATGCCTGGCACGTAACCAGACAAACATTCGCCTATACCAATCACACCTTATTGCCTGAAGCGCTGGAACGCTGGCAAGTCGGCATGTTCCGCTCTGTATTGCCACGTCACCTCGAAATCATCTATGACATTAACAAACATTTCCTGGATGAGATTAATCAACGCTTCCCGGGTGATGAAGCACGCCTGGCGCGACTGTCCTTAATTGATGAAAATGGTGATCGTTATGTACGCATGGCACATTTAGCCTGTGTCGGCAGTTTTGCCATTAACGGGGTAGCGGAATTGCATTCAAAACTGTTAACCCAGGATGTGCTTAAAGATTTTTATGAACTGTGGCCGGAAAAGTTCAGCAACAAAACCAACGGTGTGACACCGCGCCGCTGGATGGTATTAAGCAACCCACGCCAATCGCGCCTAACCACCAAGGTAATCGGCAACCGCTGGATCACCGATATGGAGCAATTGCAAAATCTGGAAACGTTCATCGACGATAAAAACTTCCGCAATGACTGGCGTAATATCAAACGCATGAATAAATCCGATTTGGCGCGATTTATTCGCCGCCGTACCGGCACACTTATCGACCCGGATTCGATGTATGATGTTCAGGTAAAACGAATTCATGAGTACAAACGCCAGCACCTGAATATCCTGCACGTCATCGCCTTGTATTTGCGCCTCAAGAATAACCCACACATGGAAATTCACCCGCGCACGTTTATGTTTGGGGGCAAGGCTGCGCCGGGTTATCATTTGGCCAAACTCATCATTCGACTGATTACCGCGGTCGGCGAAGTTATCAATACTGATCACCATATTCGCGACACGCTCAAAGTAGTATTCATCCCTAACTATAGCGTTACGAATGGTCAGCGAATCTATCCTGCTGCTGATTTATCAGAACAGATATCCACAGCCGGAAAAGAGGCCTCAGGCACCGGCAATATGAAATTCACGATGAACGGCGCCCTGACGATCGGTACGCTGGATGGCGCCAATATTGAGCTCCGCGATGAAGTCGGCGCTGAAAACTTCTTTCTATTCGGGATGACTACCGAGGAAGTGAAACAAAGACATCTGCACGGTTATCAACCCATCGATACGTATCACAGTGATTCTGAATTGCATGAGGTCATTGATATGATACGCAACGGATTCTTTTCTCGCGGTGATACAGAGCTTTTCCGACCCCTTGTCGATAATTTGCTTTACCATGACCCCTATATGGTATTAGCCGATTTTGCTGCCTATGCGCAATGTCAAACGCTGGTCGATGCAGCTTATCGGGATAAGGAAAACTGGACACGAATGTCAATTTTAAATGTGGCCCGCAGTAGTAAATTTTCATCCGATCGCAGTATTCGCGAATATGCGCGGGATATCTGGAAGGTAGGCTCGGTGCCGATACAAATGCTCTCACAAGAAGAGGTAAAAACCGGTTTTATTCAATAGGTCCATAGTAAAATGGAGAAATATATTTGAAATTATAATCGTGAAATTTCTGCGTGGGCGGGCTGGTTTGTTTCTGGTTCTCTGCTATGATTCGCCACAAGTAACCCCCTACTTCCAGCCGGTCAGCTGGTATGCCTACCCCCAGGCATTGACTTGGAACACTATGCAGGCATTTCCCATGTCTTGCGCAACACCGAAAACAAAAATCAATAAAAAGGATTTTATATGCAAGCGGTCATATTACGTCATGCAACTAACTCGTCACAAACAATCGAGTTAGTTTCTGGTGAACTTACCTTTGGACGTGCAACAAATAATCATATTTGCATTAACGACCAAAGTGTCAGCTCGACCCATGCACGCATTTTTACCTATTTTTGCGTTTCCTATGTTGAGGATCTGAATAGCACCAATGGGACCTACGTGAATGGCAAGCGCATAAAAAAACATTTACTCAAACCCGGAGATACCTTGCAGTTAGGTAAGTACGGTTTTGTCATTGAACTCCCGCACTCTGAACAGTCTCGAAGTCAGTCCGCCTGAATTAATTAACAACATCTGGGGAAAACTTAACCATATTTGTACCAAGTGAATTCCTTCCTGGCCTGCTAGTTGCATTGTATTGCGCTTAAGAAAAATTACACAATTAAAGGTCAAAAACATGACAGTCACAACGCTGCTAAAACATGAGACGGCACAATTACCACCGGTAGACGTTATCTCCGGCGAACTTAGTTTGGGGCGAGCAGCCGAAAATCATGTAAAAATTGACGATACGACAGTCAGTTCACATCATGCACGGATATTTACCTACTTCTATGTTTCTTATATTGAAGACCTGAATAGCACCAACGGCACATTTGTAAATGGCAAGCGGGTTACCAAGCAGGTACTTCACCCCGGTGATGTAATACATTTAGGACAATATCCTTTACGCTTCCAGCTCAAATCCGCTACTGAGGCCTGGAGCAAGACAGCTTGATTTATTCCGCCAGATAACAATAATAACGCAGCTTTCCTCCCCAACTGTTCGTTATCGAGGGCATTCTATGTCCGTGATTGCGTTAAACCCGTGCATCGCTTGTGGTGCGTGTTGTGCTTTTTACCGCGCCAGTTTTTACTGGACTGAAGCCGCACCCGATGCAGGCGGTACTGTACCACCGGAATTAACTGAACGACTCACCCCGTTTATGGCGGTAATGAAAGGTACCCACAGCAGCAAGCCACGTTGCATTTGCCTGCAAGGCAACATCGGAGAGCAGGTTCACTGTAATATCTATCCGCAACGCGCATCGGTATGCCGCGATTTCAATTACAGTGGACAAGATGGCCAGCCCGATGAACGTTGTGAGAAAGCGCGTGCTGCATGGGGATTGCCGCCACTGTGCCCACCATCTCCAGTTGAACCGGATCAGCCAATAAAACCCAAGGCGGCATAAATAAATTGCCGTACAGAATGTCAGCTAGTATGACTCTTCCCAGGTTATATAATTTTCCAGCTGTTCGATCTTCATTTTCTGTTCGCGAATAATTTCCTTAACCACATCACCAATTGAAATCATTCCGATCAACCGATCATTACGCATCACCGGCAAGTGCCGGATGTGACGATTTGACATCATAACCAGACAGGCTTCGATGGATTGATCGGGTACCGTGTAATATACCTGTGTCGTCATGATTTCTTTGACACGGGTTTCTTTGGATGAGCGGCCCTTGAGAATGACTTTGCGCGCGTAATCGCGCTCAGAAAGAATGCCGGATAATTTTCCATTATGCACAACGGCGAGTGCGCCCACACTTTTATCGTCCATAAGTTTAATAGCATCAAAGACACTGTCTTCGGGCGTTAGCGCCCAGACCGTGTTGCCTTTGACAGTTAACAAATCATGAACCGTGCTCATCATTCACCCCGGCAGCCATAATTTACTGATGCATAACAAGTATAGAACAGCAAATCACGTTGGGTGATATAACTTATCAGACTAACCAGGACAATGGATAATCGAACAAGCAGTACTTCAATGTATTAATTTGCCTGACTCCGCAAGCGAACAGAAATCACTGGAACGCAGGGCATCCGAATTTTTAACAGACCACAGAGGAATTAATCCTTGTTGCAACATGCGCTTGCCGCCTTTCTCAGATAGAAATATTTCTGCACAGGGCTTGGTAACTTTCTCACCATTGATGCTGTAGTAATGCATGGGTAGTCCGGCTATTTCCAGCAATGGATGTCTGTTACTAAACATGGACACCAGCTGTAATGCTTTAATCAATGCGCCATTACCCCAGAGATAACACGAGTGACAGTGCAATGGCGGCATTTCTTCAAACCGAAATGACTCAATCGGTTTGGATTTCTGCCCATAAGGTGGTCGAAGTAAAATCCGCGGCACAGTCAGCGCCAATTTTTCTGCAACCGGTGAAGCGCGCAACATTGACCAGGTTTTGGCGAACCCATCCCGAATGGCATATTTCCAGTCATCCACATCGGGGGTGATCGCAAACGATTCGCAACCTGCCAGTCGTTCATGCGCCGCCGCAATAAATGGTGCACCTGACTGCATCGCCAGTTTGCCTAATTGTGCCAGCAAGATAACATCCTTGATTTGCGTATCAAAGGTAAAATTACCCACCATGATATTAAATCGCAGACTGCCTGGCGAATGATCGCAAAAGCGTTTATATAAACCTGTATGTGTAATATCTTCCTGTGACATATCGGCATCCAATTCTGTCTTGGATATATCCAATACATACAGTTTCGCTTTTGTGTCGCCGTCAATTCGGTCGGTTAAAAATTTCAGTCCTAGCCATGCGGCTTCCACAGCCTGAAACACCGGATGATGCAGGATAAAGCGCATATGTTCGGCAATAGCCTGATCCATGGTCGCTATCATTTCGTCCTGGCGTGGATCAGGGCGCGGTTCAACATACGGTGCAACAATTTGTTTGATCATTCGATCAATCATGGCGACATTGGAATCCGTGCGTACATCCTGCGATGCCCCCACCACCGTATCCAGCAAATTATCCAATGATAATTCCAGTGAATTGGTCGACACATCGCTGGCAGATTTAACCTGCTGTTTCACGCCAGCTTCCTTGTGCCAGCCTTGTATTTGTTTTGCTGCTTCAGCAAATGTCTTGTTATCCTGCAGACGCGAACGTAATTGGCGTAACTGGCTGAAGATCTGCACGTTTTGGTAAAGCTGATCGGGATGGAAATCATCGAACGATTTAATCGGAATGGCAACCACAGCGCCAGCACCGGCCATTTCCAATTGGATTTCCAAATCGAATTGGGTCAGCACAGACTCCAGATTGTCACGATCCACCTCGATTAATCGACGGTTACCGATCGTAGCAGGCTCGTTTATTCCACGATTTTCCCGGCCGCTGAAATCCCCTAAAATCGCAATCGAATAGGCCTTGCCTTGATTCTTGGTGTTCTCTTCCATTTCACTCTGGCCTGCTGTTGTGCGACCAAAGGTCATTTCAAAACCCATTTTATATTTATCTGAATCCGCCATGGCAAATCCCTTTTATTTGTATTAGTGTTGCACGATAGCTCCCCACCGAGAGATAACTATATAACATAGATGGATACAGCAAGGCATCCATTTGCACACAAAAACATGACCTCATCACATCCAGCAACGATTCAATCGACATCTGCCTGTCCCTGCGAATCAGGCAAAATATTTGCACACTGCTGCGAACCCTATTTAGCCGGCAAGGCAATTCCAGCTACCGCGGCCACACTGATGCGCTCACGCTACTGTGCCTATGTCATTAGCGCAGAGCAATACTTACTCAACAGCTGGCATCCCTCGACTCGACCAGCAGAACTCGACCTTGGTCAGTCACCTTTACAATGGCTGGGATTAAAGATACGCCATACCGTTGCTGGCGAGAGTAACGACACTGAAGGCAGCGTCGAATTTATCGCGCGCTGTAAACATAATGGCAAGGCACAACGCCTGCATGAACTCAGCCGCTTCTGTAAAGAAAATGGTCGATGGTATTATCTGGATGGCAAGCAACTGTAATAATGCAGCACGACCAAATAACTGTTCCGAAATGGTGTCCAGTATTGGCGCTAGAAGCTCGCGCCGGCATGCCGTGGAATTTATTATTTCGCGTACAGCTTGCAGCAAGTGGACGCCATTTGAGAACAGCTATTTAGTCCGCACCTTCGGTGGTGATATGCAAAATACTTCCACAGTGTTTGCAATGCACGGCGTCTCCCTCGTGACGATTCAGGCCGCAGATTGGGCATTCATGGCGGATTTTGCCAGATCGAAAATTGTATGATTCGCCAGGGTGAAAGAAATCTATATGGCGGAAATTACTGCCAACGTGTTTGTATTATTTATTCATTTCTCATATCTAATTTTAATACTGCCGCAGAATACCCGCATGCTGATTAATTTAATCCTCCGGGGCGGTTGACATTGCGATGCTTCAGTAACTACACACCGGCTCAGCATTATTGCCGCAGACAGACACTCGATATGTGAGTTGAATAATTAAAACAGGTGATTCTTCGACGATGGCATCCCCGTGTACCTACAGCAACATAAGTGATCATTGCGACAAGCAGAAATCTCGCGAGGATCAGACTGGAAATTTATTTTTTATAACATTTGGCCGGAACGGCTGTGTCTATCTGGCGTAGGCGTGTTGAACGATTGACTGAGAATAGCGTGCAGGCACACCCCATGGCTGGGGCGTGCCTGTCCGCGTCGAGCTTTACTTCTTGTCGGTTGCTGGTGCAGCAGGTGCAGCGGCAGGTGCAGGTGCAGCAGCAGGAGCAGCGGCGCCAGGAGCAGCAGGAGCGGCAGCACCTGGAGCAACGGCTGCGCCAGGAGCAGCTGGGGTAACAGCGGCCGGAGCGGTAACTGCAGGTGCAACGGGTGCAGCGGCTTCAGTCTTAGGGGCTTCTTTCTTCTGACAACCCACGATTGCGGCAAACACCAAGGCTAATACTAAATATTTTTTCATAATTGTAATCTCCAAAAAGGGTAAGTGTTCGGGCTCAATGCCCGGCGCGGGATTATAACGATAAGTCAATGTCAGATACCCGGGGTAGACGAAATTATATTTTTAGAAAGGGTATTCCCATCGGCAAATAAATAAATCAGAATCGCCGACTGCCCATGATTCACCAATATTTATGCGCATTGACCCAGTACTATATGCTGGTGTAGTTTGGCTGTGGGGCAGGCAGGGTATAACTGAGAGGTTAACAGTATGCCCCCGTTTTATCACAGCCCACGTCCCCTACCCCGCCATGGCGATCTTGGCCTCTATAATGAAAGCCTCGCCGCCGTAAAAGAACACATCCATCGAATGCAGCATAAACCGGCTGTCCTGGAATGGCTTAACGAAGTCCAGCGTTGCCTCAACCGTGCCCGCCGTGCAGCGGAAGAGTCGTTTTACGAGGGAGAAACGCGCGACACCGACGATACGGGCGATACGGGCGATACGTGCGATAGCTCGTCATGATGGAAACAAATCCGGAACGCCTACCAGCACCGGATTTTTCAGCTTGATTTCAGCTTGAATCGATACTGTTACCTCACTGATTCATTGAGGGCAGCACGATGACAACACAAGCCATGGTAAAAATCTGGGACCCACTGGTGCGAATCTTTCACTGGAGTTTGGTTGCTGCGTTTTTCACCGCCTATTTCACCGAAGATGATTTTCTGACCCTGCATACCTATGCCGGCTATACCGTCTTAGGGCTGATTCTGATTAGATTTATCTGGGGTTTTATTGGTCCCCACTATGCCCGTTTTAGTAATTTCGTGACCCGCCCGGCGACTGCCTGGCAATACCTCAGGGACACCCTGGCCTTACGTGCCAAACGTTATCTGGGGCATAACCCGGCCGGCGGTGCCATGATCGTCTTGCTGCTTATCAGCCTGCTCATTACTACCCTGAGCGGCCTTGCCGCCTACGGCGCAGTCGAAAGCGCAGGTCCGTTGGGAAACTGGCTGGGTCATGCAGGTGAAAACTGGGAAGATGTGCTGAAAGAGATTCACGAGTTCTTTGCCAATTTCACCATGTTGCTGGTCGCCATCCACGTGCTTGGCGTGATCGTCGAAAGTCTGCTGCATCGTGAAAATCTGGTACGGGCGATGTATACCGGCAATAAACCTGTCGACAACCCCACTGTAACTTGATTGGAGGCTGATATGTTTCGCTACGTACGCATCCTGGCAACAGTGATTGGAGTCATGGCCACTTCGATCACCTACGCGACGACCCCGGTCGATGAACTCCTCACTGAATTCCGCCAACAAGGTGCAACGGAATTCAGTGCCGCAGCAGGTAAAATATTCTGGAATCAACCCTTCCAATCCGTTGCTGGTGAAACAGCACGCCGCTGTGCCGCTTGCCATACCACCGATCTGCGTCAGAGCGGTAAACATGTCACCACGGGTAAAGAAATCAAACCCATGGCACCCTCGGTTACCGGCAAACGTTTAACCAATCCGGAAAAAATGCACAAGTGGCTCAAGCGTAATTGCCAATGGACCCTGGGACGGGAATGTACCGCGCAGGAAAAAGGCAATGTCTTGATGTATTTAAAAGATCAGTAATATTGAAAGGAGTTGCATGATGAAAACGCACCAATTTAAACAATCTTTACTGCTGGCAGCACTACTGTTAATTGGTATCACGACAGCTTATGGTGATGATGATGAACATGACTCGGAAAAATCCTCAGTCGCTACGCTAAATCGAACAGCTGCCAGCAACGCGGTATATAAAGAAGAATGCGGCAGCTGTCATATCGCTTATCCTCCCGGACTATTACCGACGCCAGCCTGGTCAAAAATCATGGCCACATTGAATTCGCATTTCGGTGACAATGCGGAAGTAACGCCAGTCAAGCAGCGCGAGATCATGCAATTCCTGCAACGCAACAGCAAAACGAATCGGCATTTGCAACAACCATTGGATGCCAAACAGCTGCGCATCACGCAACAAGCCGCCTTTCTGCATCACCACCGTGAAATTCCGTCAACGTTAAGTACCGCCAATCCGGCCGTAAAAAGTTTCAGTAACTGCGCTGCTTGTCATCAACAGGCCGAACTAGGTTCATTCGCCGAACGCGAGATCCGCATTCCTGGCTATGGCCGCTGGGAAGATTAGGCTATAGTCAGGTCTATGAGTCGACTTGGTCATCTGGCTATTTGTATCTGCTCGCTGGGTCTGCTCAGCGTGATGCCATTTGCTTACGCGGATAGCGACGAGCATACCGCACGGCAACTGCGCGAAGCCGGCGATATCCTGCCACTGGAAACCATCCTGCAAAAAATTCAGGCAGACCATCCTGGCAAGGTACTGGAAGTTGAACTGGAAGAAAAACAGTCGCGCCTTGTTTATGAAATTGAATTATTGGACGCGCAAGGCAAAGTTTGGGAGTTGCAGGTTGATCCTCGTAGCGGAGACTTGCTCGATAAGCATAAGGAAAAATAGCATTGCGTTTACTCCTGGCTGAAGACGACACGGCATTGGTGCTCACGCTGAAAAAAGATTTGCAGCACGCCGGTTACGCCGTGGATGTTGCCAATAATGGCATCGATGCAGAATACCTTGGCAAGGAAAACAATTACGATATCGTGATACTGGATTTGGGTTTGCCGCAACGCAACGGCCTGGAAGTTTTACGTCACTGGCGCACCGCCGATAATCGCACCCCTGTAATAGTTTTAACCGCCCGCGATGCCTGGCATGAACGAGTCGATGGCTTCAAAGCCGGTGCCGATGACTATCTGGGCAAACCTTTTCATATCGAAGAATTACTGGCACGAATTACGGCGCTGCTACATCGCAGTCGGCAACAACCGGGCGGCGCATTACACATTAACGGCTTGAGTCTGGATGAGACGCTGCAAACCCTGACGCTGGCCAACGGTAATCGTTATGAATTAACCGGTACAGAATTTCGCATGTTGCGTTATTTTCTGTTGAATCCGGATCGGATTCTCTCCAAATCCAATCTAATGGAACACGTATACGATTTTGATGCAGAAAAAGACAGCAACGTGATTGAAGTCTATGTGAAACGTCTGCGGGAAAAACTGGGGAAGGATCGGATCGAAACCCGCCGTGGGCAAGGTTACATTTTTAAAGGCACGCCTTGATGCGATCCCTCCGCTTTCGTCTTAACCTGGGATTACTCATCAGCCTGCTATTGGGATTTGGCACCTTATGGTGGCTGGTCGGTACCGCCAGCCGTCACCTGGCCGAAGACTATATCACCACGCGTTTAACGCATGACAGTGAAACATTATTATCTGCCATCCAGCTGGATTCACGCGGCACGCTCGCACTTGATCCGACTCGAATTGACGCCATTTATAAACGACCATTCTCTGGTTACTACTACAAAATAATCTCGACTAGCGCGACATTGCGTTCCCGCTCGTTGTGGGATCAGGAATTGACAATAGCCACGCTGTCAGCGGGTGCACGACAACTCCTGCGTATTAGCGGACCACAACAACAACCCTTGTTATTACAAATCAGCGGTTATAACAAAGCCGACCAAACCGTGACGATAGCGGTTGCGGAAGATTTATCGACACTCCAGGCAAACCTGGCGCGCTTTCAGCAACGCTTCGCACTCACGGCGTTGGTGTTGCTGCTGGCGCTGATCGGTATACAAGGTTTCATCTTACATGCAGGTTTACGTCCGCTATTGAAAACCCGCGCGGACTTGCAAGCCTTGACGCGTGGTCAATTAACCCAGCTAAACCCCAATGTACCGAAAGAAATCGCCCCGCTTGTCGAAGAGATTAATCATTTATTGGCAATATTAAATAAACGCCTGGCTCGTTCCCGGAATTCACTCGGTGATCTCGCGCATGCGTTGAAAAAACCCCTGACCGTGCTCAAACAACTGCTACAGGACGAGGCACTGAATACCAGTCCCGCGTTACGACAATCTCTCACTATCCAACTGGATGAGATACAGCGCCATATGACACGGATTTTGCAGCGGGCACGCCTGGCAGGCGAAGGCCCGGTCAGCAGTGTTTTCATTGCCGATCAGGAAATTCCAGCGCTGCTTCTCACCCTGCAGAGTATGTATCGCCACAAAGCAATC
This sequence comes from Gammaproteobacteria bacterium, assembly GCA_024641475.1. Lineage (GTDB taxonomy): Bacteria > Pseudomonadota > Gammaproteobacteria > UBA6429 > Thiohalophilaceae > JACQBC01. Next base: position 38,392 of record JAHECZ010000014.1, on the reverse strand, counting down.
CGCTTCGAAACGTATATTACGCCCGGCATTACACTAAATATGGACAGGGAAGACTTGCTGGAATTAATCGGTAACTTATTGGATAACGCCTGCAAATGGGCGCGACACCGCGTACGTATATCATTGCAGCACAATCAGCTTACCCAATTGCAGATTGAAGATGATGGCCCTGGCGTGGCTGATACCGAACTTTCCAACCTTACCCAACGCGGACTGCGGCTGGACGAAACCGCCGAAGGCCACGGTTTAGGCTTGGCCATAGTGCACGAAATTGTCGAAACCCTTGCTGGCAATCTGCTGCTGGCGCGTTCTCCGGAATTGGGAGGATTGCAGGTCACTGTCACCTTGCCGGAACCATCAGGAACATCATTTACGACAAGTTAAATACATTATCCCGATTAACTGTGTGTCACTATAGTGCAACATCCCTGTTGTAAACAGGAAACCAATCCTTATTATCAGCTCACCTCGTTGTTGATCCGGGAAAATACCATTACACACCTTAACAACATTGCCTTTATCGGCTTCAGCGATCCATTCAGTTCCATGACTCATCTGCTGGGTGCCGTGTTATTCCTGTTCTGGGGAATCGTCATACTGAAAAAACACCATCATAATCTTGCTCAAACGAGCGCAACGATAATTTTTATTATTGCCGTCATTTTCACCCTCTCCATGAGTGGCGTCTACCATTTGCTCACACCGGCCACTATGGGACGCGACGTGTTGCAACGACTGGATCATGCCGGAATCTTTTTTCTTATCGCCGCTTCATTTACGCCCATACATATCCTGTTATTCCGCGGACCAATGCGCTGGGCTTTCCTGACTGCCATCTGGGCAATCGCGATTACCGGCATCACCCTGAAAACGATCTATTTTACTGACATGAGCGAGTGGCTGGGTATGTCGATTTATATCGGACTGGGCTGGATGGGATCCGTCACGGGTTATTTACTGTTTCACCGCTACGGACGGCATTTTATCCGGCATCTTCTTAACGGTGCTTTAGCCTATACAGCTGGCGCCATCCTGGATTACAGCGGCTTTCCGGTAGTACTAAACCGGGTCGTTGGACCACATGAAATCTTTCATATTGCTGTCTTACTGGGCATCACTTTTCATTGGTTATTCATTATCGAGGTGATTCAGGCAGCCGTAATCAGGCGAATCGAGCTCCCAACATCCAATAAACTATCATTCGACTGATTAACACAAAGAATTGCATGCGAATAGCGCTATTTTCTGGTATGATGCGTGCATTGCATTACATATCCACGCTGCTCTTAACGCTTCATGGTTTTCGATAGCTAGTCCCTATTCGAAGTTATGAGCTATTTCATCCAAGCGCAGTTGTATGCGGACCTGTCATGTACATTTAATCCGTACATTCATTTCTTCAGGAGTGTTCGATTGCACGCAACCCAACCACAATACCTTCATTCAGCCGCAGCAATCGGCAGGGGCGAAGCAGGAGCAGGATTTGCCATGGCTAAAGAAGAAATGATTGAACTCGAAGGCACTGTCCTCGAGGTATTACCCGATTCCCGTTACCGGGTTGAGTTGGAAAACGGCCGTCAGGTCGCCGCCTATGCAGCCGGAAAAATGCGTCGCTTCCACATTCGTGTCGTGGCGGGTGATAAAGTAAAAATTGAGATGTCGCCATACGATCTTAGTAAAGGCCGCATCAGCTTTCGCCATAACAATTGAACAAGTACCGAATCCCGTAAACTATTCAGGAGGACCTTATGAATTCAGATAGCGATGCTCATGATATTGTAAGCAAGTATAACGTTATATCTGTAGAAAAGACCGACGCACCTGCCGGTATGACAGGTAACGACTGGCACCAATATATCATTGGAGTCGGTAATTCGAAAATGGTCGGCAATAAACCCGGTACGCTGCAAGCCGTTACCGAACATGCCCGCGCCGTAGCGGATGATCTGAATGAACGTGCCTCACGCAGCGGTTCAGTTTATGCGCCACGCCTGCGCAAGTAATTAACTAGCATTAGAATGGCACCTCACTGCTAAATCGCACCATCTTCTGTTGCCACGGGTGATTGAAACACATCGCCGTGGCATGCAAACAAAGGCGCGCCGTCTGCCCTGCTATATTTGACGGCGCATACAAAGCATCACCCAGAATTGCATGTCCCAACGCCTGCATGTGTACGCGCAATTGGTGGCTACGCCCCGTCTGCGGGATTAATTCAATGCGAGTCGTATCCTTCTCCCGGTCATAACTCAAGACCCGGTATTGGGTCAGCGATGGTTTGCCTTGTCGATAATCCACTTTCTGACGGGGACGATTCGGCCAATCGGTAAGCAGCGGCAAATTGATTTCGCCGTATTGGCATTCCACATGGCCTGCCACCACTGCCGTATAGAATTTCTGAATTGCTCGGTGCGCGAATAACTCGCTTAACAGGCGTTGCGCCTCTTTACCGCGCGCCATCAGCAACAATCCGGAAGTCGCCATATCCAGCCGATGCACGATTAATGCATCGGGATAAGCCGCCTGGGCACGTACTGCCACACAGTCCTGCTTGTCGGCACCACGACCTGGCACTGCCAGTATCCCGGCGGGCTTGTCCAGTACCAGCATGGCATCATCGGCGTAAAGAATTTGTAAGTTCATTGTGCAATATATTAAAGAAGATCCTGGATACTCTACCCGTGCCCTCCGTAACATGCCACCCTCTGTCTATTTGCAGCTCGGCGTGTCCACGATCACACAATTCATTCCAAACCGAGTGAATCTTTCCTCTCTGCAGTTCGATATCCATAGACAGGCGACTATTTCCGGGTCCGCCATGACACATTGCCGCTGGTTTTTTGGCACAGCTGGCTCGTGTAGAAAATTGCTCAGGTAACCTATTGATGACAATGAATTTTTTTACATGGCTAAGCAGGCGCACAACCACGTCCAAGGTAACGCCGACAGCGGCAATGGCAAGCCCGTTTCAGCAAATCTTTGTCCATCCCTGCGTCATCAATAACCAACCCTATATCGTTTATCCCAGAGGATTATCTGCACAAGCCCCGGAATTATTTGGACAACTCAGTCGTTATTATCGTGCCCAGGGTTATGCATTAAAGGAAGACCAGCGATCGCAAAGCAGCAGCTCTTCACCTCAGGAGCGTCGGCGTTGGGCACCCATCGTGTTATTCACTGCCAGTCTGTTATTTGAAAGCAGCGCCTATGCCGATGTGGAAATCGATTTGCAATCAAGTGCTGCACATCAACAGCAACAAGTCGAGTTGAATCTGGTTTCCAACCAGCCTGTGCGCCACCAAATACAACAGCAAATTGGACCACTGACATTACCCGCCAACGATATGGCAACCAAACCTGATTCGGCGATTGCCAATGCAGTCTTTGATATACTGTCAAAACATTATCGAAAACAAGCTCATGATCCGTCATACATTACTGACGATTTCAGACAGATGGCAAATTACTATCAGAATTTCCCCGAAGTCATTACCATGCTGGAGCAGCTTAAGGACAAAAACTGGCAATTAGTCTATGACGAACACACCTGGGTAACATCTGCCAGCGGTAATATCTTTGAAGTTGAAAAAGCGATTGTGCATTTTAACACGCGTTCTGCTGCACAACTGCGTCTGAATAACGGCTGCCAGCAAAACCCTATTTGTATTGCTTCGCCTGCCGATGCGCTATTACATGAATTACTACATACCCATAGCATGCTGGTAAATACCCGCGAATTTATTGCTCAGGGCGGCATGAACAATGTAATGTATCCTTATAAACACGAGTACGCTGTGATCGCGGCGGAGCGAAACTTGTATGCCCAGATGAGCAAACATGACGCGCTGCAACGGCCGCAACGAACTGAACATACCGGTCGGCTCGTCAAGGCGCACTGCCCTACTTGTATCAAATAATCGCCAGTGATCAGCATCGCATCTGGCGTGGTGTTATACGTGTAAACATCACTCCTGAAATATCCATTCCACACGCAACAATAACGAATATTCATTTTTGAAATCATTCGCCTGGCGGAAGCGTAATGACGGATTTACCTCAAAAAAGAAATTCTTAAGTCGCAATGCCTGTCGATATTGCGCTGACAGCACATAGTCAGTCGCATACACCGTGGGCTCACTGATGCCATAAACACCAGCCGAATACGTCACCGCACGCCGCGTACTGAGTGTGTGAATCAAGGAAAATACCTGACTTAAACTAAAATAATCTGTTTGATGACTCCACCGGGCAAAGCTGCTGGAACGTGCCAACAGTCTGTTGTCGAATGTATAATTAAATTCCAGTGTCGAATCATTGCCGGTTCCCGTGACATTGTACCAATACAGGGAATTATTCAGAGTTATTCCCCAGCTCGGGTAATTGAGATGTTTTACCGCGCGAAATCGCGCGAATACCTCAATCGGAGAGCCTAAATGCACGCCGGCAGAAGGTTCAAATTGCCAGCCAACATCACGGCCAAAACTTCCAAGCAACCCCGCATAATATTTTTTTTGGTCAACAGCTTGTTGTGGCGATGGTTCCGTGCGCCGATCCAGAACATTTTGTGTTTCCTGCGGATCACTTTCGACCAGCAACTTTAACTTGCCTTGTGTAGCTGGCAAGCGGATCTTGAGACTGAGATTTCCGGCATAGCCGATTTTTCCACCCTCGTACAAAATCGAATCCAGCGTTAAACGCATCGAACTGCCCGTTGAAACATAACTGGTTTTTTCATTAGAAAAAAATTCATCGGTACTCCGGACTACCGATTCCAGATAGCGCGACACAATCTGTTGTGGTGTATCGAGAACTTCAAAGAACGGAGAATCACTGTAGGTGCCACTGTCCGCATCACCGGTAAGAACATCCGGAGATTCCTCCTCAACAGTTGTTGACGTATCGCCAGAATCGGTATCATCCGCGACACTGATAGCAGGAAATGTCAGTAGTTGCACTGTCAGCAACAATTCAACAAATAATCCACGACGATACTTTAGGAGGAAATTATTTTTCACAACGCCGTATTATTTTAATAACGGGTGATCTTTGGGTAATTGCTTGGCATACCATAATGCCAGTTTGTGCCGCATGGATTGTTGTGATACCTGATCTTCAGGCAAAGGCTGGATGATTTTGTCGTGTACCAGCAACCGGTAGACATACAGTATTTTTTCACTTTGGGAATCGGTTGCTTCAAAAATAACCGCCCCGCGTTCTTCACCATATTTCATCCCGGCCAGCAACGCTTCCTTAAATAATTCTGCCTCATGTTTCAGTTTTTTCATGGCCTCTCCTTATCGTTGCATTACAGGTATCGACTCTAGCGCCGATTGACCGGCAAGCCGCGTCGCATAGCCGGAAAAAATACTACCTGCTGGCCATTATCATGATAGATAATGCATACCTATGCAAACCATCCTTTTTGAATTAACTACCGAGTATGTCGAACTATGCCATTTACTCAAGCTTGTTGGCCTGGCGGACAGCGGCGGCCAGGGCAAGGCGATGGTTGCCGCCGGCGAAGTGCGCGTTGATGGTCAACTTGAGATGCGTAAAACCGCCAAAATCCGTGCCGGTCAAATGGTGGAATGCAAGGCAACCCGCATCAACGTTGCGAGCAAGTAATTATGGCATTAACCGCCACTATTTATAAAATCAATCTGGATATCGCTGATATGGATCGTCAGTACTATCAGACTCATGCACTGACCATTGCGCGTCACCCATCGGAGACGGATGAACGCGTAATGATTCGGTTACTTGCTTTTGCGCGCTATGCGAATGAGTCACTGCAATTTGGCAAAGGCATCTCCAGTGAAGACGAGCCTGCCCTGTGGCAAAAAGATCTCACCGGCAATGTTGAACGCTGGATCGAAGTCGGCCAACCTGATGAGCGCCAGATCCGCAAGGCCAGTGGCCGCGCCCGCCATGTCGTGGTGATAAATTATGGTCGGGGTGCCGAACCCTGGTGGACTCAAAACCAGACGGAACTGGCACGCATTAAAAATCTCACCGTACTGCGTCTGCCCGGCGAAACTACTCAGACACTGGCCGGACTGGCAAGTCGTAATATGCAGTTGCAATGTTCAATACAGGAAGGGATGTTGATGTTTACCAGTGACCATGGTGTGGTACAGATTGAACCTGTTACTCTGCAACAACCACCGGAAAAGATAAGTTAAAACAAATTATTCCGTCGCATCATGACAGGGTTACTAACACAAAGGCCAATGTCGCCGGCATGGCCTGTATCCACAGAATACGCCGACTGGCAGTCAGTGCACCAAAGATACCCGCCACAATGACGCAGAGTAAGAAAAAGATCTGGATTTGATGACCAGCCGGCCCCTGCGTCAGTCCCCAAATCAATCCGGCTACGAGAAAACCATTATATAATCCCTGATTCGCAGCCAATACCCTGGTAGCCTTGGCAAATTCCGGTTGCAAGGAAAACACCCGCATACCCAGTGGCTTATCCCAGAAAAACATTTCCAAGACCATGAAGTAAACGTGTAGCAACGCCACCAAACCCACGGCGATATTTGCAATGACAGACATAGACACTCCTGCGTCGCAATCATTCATGTAACTCGGTATTGCGACAGATACCGATTCACACCCTTGTATTAAGTCACTTCAATTTCAGACCAAATTCGTTACCAATCAGTTGCAATGCTTCGGGACTATCCCACTCATGACTGCCATGGATTTTCTTAAGGACACGTCCCTGCTTATCGATCAGTAATGTTAACGGAATCCGGTCTGCACCCAACATATTTTCCCAGAGCAACTGATGATCATGATAGTTAGCAAAGTGCACATCGGCTTGCAACATAAAACGCAATGCGGCATCGGCATCATCATCGGTCGTGATACCAATTATATTAAATTGTTTGCCATCATATTTTTTAGCCAGCCGATCCAGCGAACCCATCTCGGCTCGACAAGGCCCACACCAACTGGCCCAGACATTGATAATCAATGGTTTGCCATACAATTCGGACAGCCGCCGAAAATCTCCGGCAAAGCCATATAAAACCGCATCTCGCAATTGACCACCTTCGGGAACTTCGCCTGGCGTGGCAGCCAGATTGGGGGCATACGATACCAGCAGTGCACAAATTATAATTACAGAAGCTTTCATGGCGGAAATTATTTAACCCCCGCCTCACTCATCCGCTGCCCCGTTTGCAGGCGCCACAGTGCAGCATAGATACCGCCTCGCTCGACAAGCTGTTCATGCGTACCAGATTCGACGATCCGGCCCTTATCCAATACATGAATGCAGTGTGCATAACGCACGGTTGATAAACGATGCGCGATGATCAAACTGGTCCGCCCCACCACCAATCGATCCAGAGAGCGTTGAATCGCAGCTTCGGTCTCGTTATCCACGGCCGACGTCGCTTCGTCCAAAATCAAGATGGGCGGATTTTTCAGTATTGCACGCGCTAATGCCAGACGCTGACGCTGTCCACCCGACAGTTTCATGCCACGTTCACCCACTTGCGTATCGTATCCTTGCGGCAAGCCGCGAATAAACTCATCGGCCTCTGCCGCCTTGGCTGCCACCACAATCGCGTCGCGTGCTATTCCGGTAGTGCCGTAAGCAATATTCTCCGCCACACTGGCATCCGCCAAAAAAGTATCCTGTGCGACATAACCGATGGCACGGCGTAAATCCTGCAGCTTTAATGAATTGATCGGCTGACCATCCAGACGAATCTCACCTTGTTGCGGTTCATGAAAACGCAGCAATAATTTTGTCAGGGTACTTTTGCCACCGCCGGTGCTACCGACAAATGCCACCGTCTCACCCGGCGCAATACGTACACTCAGACCATCAATCGCGGGGCTGATACCGCTGGCATAGGTATAACGCACTTGATCGAAGTGTAATTCGCCGCGTACGTGTGCTAAAGGTAGCGACTTGCCTTCATAAGAGATCGTGACCGGAGTCTGTAACAAGTCCATGACGCGTTGAATTGAGGCCATCGAGCGTTGATATAAATCCGTCATCTCCGCCAGACGCGTCATTGGCCACAATAACCGCTGGGTGAGATACACCAGCACTGAATAACTGCCCACCCCGATCTCGCCATTCAAGGCCAGAAAACCACCATACACCAACGTTACCGTAAATCCAGCCAGAATCGCCATGCGAATAACCGGCGTAATTGCCGCTGACCAGCGAATGGCTTCGGCATTGCGAGCGCGATAAGCATTGGAACCAGCACGAATATGTTCCGCTTCAAAATCTTCTGCTGTATAGGCCTTCACGGTGGCAATGCCGGTGAGATTATTATTAAGTCGGGTTGCCAGGGCGCCGGCTGCTTCACGAACGGCGGTGTAGCGTGGCGCCAAACGCGATTGAAACCAGAATGCCCCATACAGGATAAAAGGCACCGGGACTAACGCCAGGAAGGCCAGCTTACTGGTAAGCACAAAGAACACGCCGCCAACCATCAATGATCCAAAAAACACCTGAATCAGATCATTGGCACCGCCATTGAGAAAGCGTTCCATCTGATTGATATCTTCATTGAGAATGGCCAGCAGGTTGCCGGTCCGATTGCGTTCGAAATAGGCCAGCTCCAGCCGCTGCACATGCGCATAGGCCTCCATACGCATATCATGTTGCAGATTCTGCGCAAGGTTGCGCCATTTGAGGTTATACAAATATTCAAAGAATGATTCCAGGATCCAGATTGCCACGGTCAGTACGGCTAACAGAACAATTTGTTCCTTAGGCTCAGCCACACCCAGACGGGCGACAAACGAGGATTTTTGATTCACCACCACATCGACGGCCACGCCGATCAGGATTTCCGGCAAAACATCAAAGAGTTTGTTCAGGATGGAATACAGCGTGGCAATGATTACTTGCCCACGATATTGCCTGGCATAGGCAAACAAACGGGTTAATGGCGACATAGTGCGTATCATACCGAAATAGTTCTGCAGCAGGATACTATACACGACTCAGATGCTGATATTACGCCGTGTCTGCTGGACTTAATCCAGGTAGCGGGCCTGCCATTGAAGATACAGGTTATAGACATAGAGATTATAGTCTTCAGTCGTGGTGAAATGCTGCGGCTCAATTGCATCGTAAACATAATAATTCGCGCGATTATTGCGTGTCGTGATGAAGTGCCAGATTTTCTGCGGGAGTGTCTGCGGATTGCGCCACTCAAAATCGTCCTGCGACTCGTAGTGGAGAAATACCGGCAGGATCGGCACGCCAGTCAGTAGTGAGACCTTGAATGCACCATAACGGAACCTGGACTGGATACGCCGACCAAAACACCCTCCCTCGGGATATAGTGCGATGTTGTGCCCTTTGCGCACCTCGGCTTCGAGCGTTGCCGTTGCCGCCTTGCGCGATTCCGGATCTTCCCGATGCACAAACATCGTACCAGCAGCGATATTAATCCGACCAACCAGCCACCAGTCTTTAACCTGTTCCTTGGCCAGGGAATAGACCGGAAACAAACTCGGAATACCGACATCTTCGAATGCCGATGGATGATTCGCAATCAGAATATAATGCTTGGGCAGTGGTTTGGTGTTCTTTTGATGTAAGCGCAAATCCACACCCAAGGCAGTAACGAATAGCCAGCACCAAAAACGGAAGACTTTGGAATACCAGGAGCGTAATAGCCACTGTGGCAAAAATGACAAGGCATACATAATTAGTGTGAGCGCAGTCAACTCCAGCCAGCACCAAATCAACCACAACAACCGCGCCACAATTCCAATCACGCCAACTCCACAAATTATCTATATAGATATGGCCAGTATAGCAGTGTATTTTATCTCTGCTTATTGAGCCGCCGACGGGTCAGCAGATTGTGATTTCTTAAATAGCTCAAAGCGTCGAATTGAACTTTCCAGGAGCGTAATAAATTGTGGCAAAAATATTGGCAACGTCGAATACTGTTCCTGTTTGATTTGCAGCTCAATATCACCTGCCATCCTGGTTATCTCGGGAAATCCGAAACTTGTTCCCAATCCTTTGAGCTGATGAAATAAGCTGGTTAAATCCTGCCACCGCTGCGTAGCCAGAGCTGCTTGTATTTCCTGAATGCGGCCAGGCAAGGTGGCGATAAAATTCGCTGCCAAATCCAGCAATTCAACTTCGATGTCCAGTTTGGTATCAAATTGCAGTGAACTATCGCTTGCAGGATCGGCAGTGGTCATGCCACGATAGGCTTGCTCATTCGCCAATTCCCTGCGCGATATTACCTGAAGATATTTCGCCAGCTCCGCATAAAAAACGTCACGATCAATCGGCTTGCTCAGAAAACTGTCGCAGCCCGCTTGCAAGCACCGTTGCCGGTCTTCTTTGGTCGCATTGGCAGTAAGTGCCACAATTTTCCCCTGGTAGTTCATTTTGCGTAACTGTGCTGTCGTGGTAACACCATCCATCACTGGCATCTGCATATCCATCAATATCAAGTCGTAATGTCTAGACAAGGCCATATCGAAGGCGATTTTACCATTATCAGCCGTGTCAATATTGGCACCAGTTTTGTTGATATAGAGTTTTATGAGACATTGATTATCAGCGCTGTCTTCGGCGAGCAAAATATTTCCTTGCAACTTCGGAATTATTATCGAGTGAAATATATCCGGTTTATGTGTTGCTGACTGATGGCCTGTAGACATTTGCGAATTATCAATGACACCGGTTTTTATTTTCATAACTACTCTGGCGCCAAGACCATGCGCACTTTCAATCGAAAGAGAGCCGCCGAGCTTTTCGGCCAATTGTTTGGAGATGTACAATCCCAAGCCAGTTCCACCGAATCGGCGTGTCGTTGAAGAATCCGCCTGTGTAAATGGCGAAAACAATTTCGCCGCTTGCTCCTGACTAATACCAACACCAGTATCTACAACTTCGCAACATAAAGTTTCGGCACCCGGGTCAAAACCCACCAGTACTTGCACACTGCCTTTTTCGGTGAATTTGATCGCGTTGCTACATAAATTCAACAGTATCTGCTTTAATCGCGTGGGATCGGTTTGGATATACACTGGCACAGGCGTTGTGTATTGAATGGAAAATAACAGGCCTTTCCCCTTGGCCTGCATCCCCAGCAATGAATCGATATCAGCGAATATCTTGTTGGTATCAGTTTTCAATATCTCGATTGAAAGTTTATTGGATTCGATTTTTGATACGTCCAATATTTCATTTATGACATGCAGCAAATGCTTGCCATTTTCCTTGATCGTGCGCGCGGCATTCGTATGTTCTTTCTGAGTCACACTTTCATCCAACAATATTCCTGCAAACCCTATAATTGCGGTTAACGGCGTACGAATCTCGTGACTCATATTGGCCAAAAACAAGGATTTTTGCTGATTGGCATTTGCCTCTGCCTCCCTGGCTTTCAATAACATTTGTTCGTAAGCCTGGGTGCGTTTCAGAACCAACACCGCAATAGCCAGACCAATACCAAATATTATCGATCCCAATATACCAATCAACACGTAGGCGGCATGGTTGCTTTTTTCGCTGTTGGCGATTTTGACACGCACGTCATCGTCACCCACTTCCAGCATCCTTGTCAGCGAAATAAGAATTTCATTTTGCAAAGGGATAACATCATTCACCATTGTCAATTTTGCTTCTTGCAATCTGTCAGCCACGATAAGATCGGCCACCCTGGTTTGTTTTAGATAATTTTGGCCAATCTTGTATTGGATATCATTCCAGACATTTCGCTGTTTATTGATCATCTGCGTTGTTAACAAGTGATCGCGTGCGGTAACAAATTCTGCCGCCAATAACATAAAATCAATATGTAATTTATCGCGCTCAAACTCATCATCAGCAAGCATCATGCGGTGTAAATATATTGCTCGCTTAAGCACGGAATCGCGCATAATGAAAACATCCTGACGAGCCTGATGATCTTCCACCAAATCCTGTAACTGCTGGTTATTATTGCGGACCGTAACCAGCCACATTGCAGTGAGCACAATCAGTAGCACCATCATGGCGGCAAAGCCGATAGTAATCGCTATCCGGGAGCTATGTATTTTCATCGTTATGACAGTCGATTCAACCAATAAATCTTGTTAGGCAAGTTCTGGGCATGTCTGGTGCTTGCCTCGCCACATGCACGAATAGACGAAGATACCCCAGGAGTAAATACTTATAAAGTATCGGATTATTCCAGCCACACTTTAACCAACCCGAAAATAGAGGCAACATCGCTATATACCATATTATTATTGTGACTAAGCTGGGCTATCCGAGTTACAACTTTGTTGCCAGAATGCCATCACCATAAAACTCTGTTGTAAAGCCGGTTTTACGCAGACGAGTAGCCACTTCCTGGGGCACATCACGGCCACTGGTAAGCTTGTTGGGTGTGCCGGTGTAGTGAAACAATTTGCCTTGGCGCATTAACACGCGAGCTAACTCGCTATAAAAAACCTGTGAGTACAATTCACCGGCAATGCCAAAGCGTGGTGGATCATGCAAGATGGCATCGACTGACGCCGACGCCAACGTAGTAATTTGCTCGGTAATATCAGCATGCGTTAATGTCAGTACAGCATTCGCAGAAGGTGACCACGGATTAAGACTGCGCAACCAAATTACCTCAACATTCTTCTCATAGGACAAAACTTGCCTGGCCTGTCCTTGCAGACACCAGGCGGCAAAGTAACCCAACCCGCCACAGGTATCCAGGATCACTTTGCCATGTGGTTGAATCAACTCAACCTTGCGTTGTGCATCCGCATAAGGCGACACATGTGCGGTGGGTAGCATCTTGATTCCATCGATTTCAAACGTCGGCGGTCCCCATTCGGTTGGAACCAGTTTGATCAATGATGTAGTGAAGCGTGCAACCGGCTGAAATTGCCCGTCTGCCCAATAGTAAATCGTTCGGTCTTTGCATTTATCCAAATAAGGAAATAACTGATCCTGCCAAACCCAGCCTTGTTGGCGAATTTCAATCACAGAACTGGTTTTACCCAGGTCCAGAGAACATTCCAGCCGGGACAACCGGATTTGCAAGGCATGATGTAACTGTGTCTGTGTTTGTTTGGTCAACAATGGTCCCATGAGAAACGACACCTGCTCTGTGATGCTTATTGAATTGTTATTTTTCAGTAGTGGCTTGCAGGGAAAAACATTGCAAATCATCTCCGAATACGATACGACCACCATAGTGGTGCCGAATAATTTTCTCTGATTCTGTTTCATTGCCGAGAGTACGCATCATGCGATGCGATAACACCAACTGTTTTACTTTGGCGGTGGCGGCAATCGTACCAATCACCGATGGCGGCATGTGCAAGTCACGCGCCGTACCGTGCGCATCTTCCGGAATAGCATGATGCGCAATCAGAATATCTGCGCCAGTGGCCAATAGTTCGAGTGTATGATTATCACCATTCATATCGCCACTGATCACAATTGCCTGGCCAGCTAAATCGATACGCCAGGCCAATGCCGGTATCGGACCATGATGTACTGAAACGGCGGTGATTTTGAAACGGCGATCATTGACAGCGATTGTGGATTGTTTTCCTTCAGCAGAAATATCATGAGGCAGCAATCGATAGGTGTCCTCCCCGTTTAGATAACTGCCCAGATAGCGAAATACACCACTGGCACTGTTAAACAAGTCGGCGACAAACGCCGTCGTGCCGGGCATCAGTGTATTACCCGTCGGGCCATAGACCGGTAAATCCACATTGCGCCGGGTAAAATAACCAGCCTTGATCAGGGCTGGCAGATCCGCGCTGTGATCGACATGCAAGTGTGTGAGCAGGATCACTTGCAGATCGTTTACTTGCGCGCCGGTTTGTTCGAAGCGCAACATACTGCCGGGGCCCATATCAATGAGCACACGCGCATGTCCATCGCGCCAGATCAGATAGCCCGTGGATGCCCGCTGATCCGTCATTTCCGGACCGCCGGATCCCAATATCTGTATGCCCAGCGACACATCCCGACATGTTCCTGTCGCCAGCGCCGTCTCGCCCAATATCGACAAAACTGCATAAATCACCAGTCTTAACCGGTACTTAAACATGACTTACTCCATTTATATGCTCTGTTAAACCAGCAATTGTCGCGAAACATACAATCGTATTTATAGCAGCAGAAAGGGTATTTGGCCTGACGTCGTTGAATGACGATGGTATACTGCAATCCGGTTTCCAAATTAACAAGTCATTTAGCATGAGATTATTCATTCGTTATTTTTTCAAGACAGTCCGTTTGCTGCTTGGCCCTGTGCTGTTGTTTACCAATTGGATTACCACACCCCGTGGCATCATCCGTGATCCGGCTACCCAACGGGACATCGATGCAGCGACATCGCGAATGGTTCTGTATCGATTTAAAACTTGTCCGTTTTGTATCAAGGTGCAGCGCACCTGCAAACGCCTGTCGCTGACGATTGCGAGTCGCGATGCCCAGCATGATATTGCCGCCCGCAATGAATTACTCCAGGCCACCGGTAAAGTTCAGGTCCCTTGCCTGAAAGTCACTTCCTCCGACGGTAGTGTCAGTTGGCTGCAGGAATCAAATGCCATTATCGATTATTTACAGGGCAGATTCGGTAGCGAAACGGCTGATTCATCGGCTGAGGCCATCCCGCATACCAAATGAATCGAATCGCGATATTCGTCGACGTACAAAATATTTACTACACTACCCGCCAAGCCTATGGCCGTCAGTTTAATTATCAGGCTTGCTGGCAGCGCATCAGTGCACAAGGCGAAATCGTCGCGGCCACCGCTTATGCCATTGCGCGTGACGACGATAAGCAACAGAAATTTCAGAATGCCCTCAAACAGATCGGTTTCACTATCAAGCTCAAACCTTATATCCAGCGCAGCGATGGTTCCGCCAAAGGCGATTGGGATGTCGGCATTACGATTGACGTAATGCAAACAGCAAAAAATATCGATACCGTTGTGCTGCTCTCAGGTGATGGTGATTTTGATTTGCTCATGGACAAAATCAAAAGTGACTACGGCATCAGCGCAGAAGTCTATGGCGTACCAACACTTACAGCCAATTCACTGATCCATGCCGCCAGCATGTTTCATCCCATCGAAAAAGATTTATTATTATAGTCATCGCCTTAATAGCCGCTGATTAATCGATGATTCAATTTTTCAAAGCATTACAGGCGTGGGGAACTGCAGAGTTTTCCAACATTATCAAAATCGAAATCGAGGAGCTGGATGCCACTCTACTCCCGCTGCAGCAGGGGTTGTCCGTAAGCAGTGCGGTTGCTGAAACACAACACACGGTTTTAATTCTTGCGATAACGGACGACGCGCGCTTTATCCATGCCAAGGCCGGGATTTACTATAGTGGAATTGTTGCCGGGTGCAGTTGCGCCGATGATCCTACCCCATTGAACGAAACTCCGGAATATTGCGTGATACTGGTCAAGCTCGATAAACATACGGCAGAAGCGACAGTGGCATTACTTTCTGAATAATTCATTAATGATATATATTGAAACGTGTTTCTAGTCCTTCTTCTTATTGCTGAGCATCGTTTTTAAATCGGCAAACGGGTTATGTGTGGCCGTCGCACGTTTATTATTGCTTGTCGAACTATTTCCCTGTTGCGCTTCGATCTGGCGCTGATGCTCATTATCATGACAGTAAAGACACAATAATTCCCAATTGCTGCCATCAGATGGATTATTACTGTGATTGTGATCGCGGTGATGCACGGTTAACTCGCGCAGATTCTCACGCGCAAACTCACGGGCACAGCGACCGCAAATATGCGGATACATTTTCAATGCCTGCTCGCGATAACCTTGATCGCGCAATTCACGGGCGCGCTGCGTTTCGATAGCCAGTTGCGTAAACTTATCGTTATCTGTTCTCTTCATTTTAGACTCATATAGAATTGAGTTATTAATATCAGCGCTTGCCCAATAAACCCGGAAAGTTAACCAGTATTATAATGTAAATATTGTAACAACGAATCAATCGCGCAGCACTTAACACCATGTCAATAATTTGACATTCAGTCTCATGGCTGGTATATTATTTATCCTGAATTCGCACACACCTGTATACATCTTCGATTTGTCATATTACGTTCAAATCGCTGCAAAATATCATATGGAACACTGACGCCACTGCATACTTACATTTAACAGCTGAGGCGTGTATCACTGGTTACCTTAACATCCGAAAATACAGGAGATATCATGGCCACACAGAATTCTTATCGAGTCATTGAAATCCAACCCGGCAAAGCCCCGGAACTCGCGAAACAAGGCAAATGGTATCGCTATGTGATAGCAAATCACACGACCAGTATTGTCGGCCGTTGCTGTGGAACACAGGAACATGTGCGGCGTCATGCCGAAAATTTAGCGAACAGTTTTAATAGTCGTTCACGCAGCAGCACTTCCCTATGGGCCCCGCGGCAGCGTTCAAAAGCTTCCTGATGGATGTGTCGCAATAGCAACAAAGCCATCACGACCGACTGTACCGATAGTCCTGATAGCAGATCCAGAATAATCTGCCTGGATGCGGACTTGCCACACTAAGAAAAATAATCCGGAATGATCTCGATCATTTGCACTTGGCAATCTATAGTAAATTCAGGCCCCCTGCTACAGTTGGTTTGGCATGCCAATTTCAATATCAAAACCAGAGTATGTCGAAATCCTGTTGCGCGGGAAGAATGGTGATAGTGTCATGAACCTGTGCATTGAATATGCCGAACAGGATTTTGATCTGGCCTGCCAGATTATTCAGGCTGGTACGGATTATTGGACAAGGTTTCTCAAAGCACAGGAATTAAAGCTCGGCAAGTCGTCAATTTTACTGGATATGATGGTCAAGGCGTCAGCCAATATTACCCGCCGCAACACCCCGTTTTATAAGACCGAACGTTGTATCTTTTGTTGTTCATTGACGCTTGGTGGTGAAGCGGGCTATTACGCCGCGTTTTAATCAATAACATTAAACACGCCCCCTGCTGTTGGTGCAGAGGGAGCGCGGTGTCTGATGATATAAAAGTGCCAGCTTGTTGACTTTCTACTGAGTCATAAAGCTGAACACATCGCCATTGGCTGTCATGGTTCCGGAGATATTGGTATTCACTGCATTGCCATCCGGTGCGGCAACGAACAATTCGAACTGATCATCCACCAATTGATCGGCACGATACACCAGTCGTGTAGCGTCGGCTGACCACACAAAACCCTGGACATCACCGTTATAGGGCATCGGTCCGGAAACGCGTGGATTGAGCGAACCATCCGGTGCCGCGGTATACAATTCAAAAACATCATTGGATAATTGATTTGCCATATAAGCCAGATAACGACTGTCCGGTGACCAACTGAAATTGTAAACATTCCCATTTGTTGCGAGTGAACCTGAGACGCGCACATTGCCATTGCCAATTGGATCACTGGTAAATAATTCGTAGATATTGTCAGTGAGTTGATCGGCACGATACGCGATTCGCGAACTGTCTGGTGCCCAGGCGAAATTATAAGAATCCACCGAACCACCAGCCACTAAAGAGCCAGAGACACGGACATTGCCACTACCATCAGGCCCACTAGTAAATAATTCAACAATATTGTCGGTATTTTGCTCAGCAGAATAAGCGATGCGAGAACTGTTCGGTGCCCAGTCATACTGTCCTATATATCGATATTCGTTATACACTCTGGGTACAGCCGAGACCTGTGTCGCTCCCGTCCCATCCGGACGTGTGCTGTAGATATTCTGGGCATAGTAATATACATAATAACTGCCGGACGAATAGTAATAATCGAAATATGACCTATATGCAAGGCGTGAACTATCCGGTGCCCATTGAATATCACCGTTAAGAAAATCATTATCCGACGGTAATATATGAGACACACGAATATTACCGCTGCCATCGGGGTAACTCGTAAAAAGTTCAGCCGTACGGGTTGTGAATTGCCGGGCTATATACGCAATACGAGAACTGTCTGGCGCCCAAACGTAATTGTACACACTACCACCAGCCACCAGTGGTCCTGAAATACGAACATTGCCAGTACCGTCCGGACGACTCGCGAACAACTCGGTAACATTATTTGTATTTTGATCCGCTGTATATGCAATTCGAGAACCATCCGGCGCCCAGCTATAGCTTTCGACATTACCACCTGTAACAAGTGGACCCGACACACGAGCGTTCGACGTACCATCAACTCGACTGGTAAAAAGTTCATACATGTAATCCGTATACTGATCGGAACGATAGGCCAGCCGCGAATTGTCCGGCGACCAGGCGAAATCATAGATATCGCCATTGGCAGGCAATGACGGTGAGACTTTGACAACGCCACTGCCATCTGCACGCGCGACATAAAGTTCGACAACATTATCCGTATCCTGAACCGCCCGATAGGCCACGTAGCGCCGGTCCGGTGAAATTTTGTATTCTAATATTTGGCCACCGGGTACCAGCGGGTCATTCAGGCGATATACGGCGGATCCATCCAGCATGGCCAGATACAGATCGACGCGATTGTCGAGATCCTTGTCAGCTGTAAATACAACATATTGAGCAGTGACTGCCGGCGGCTGATGTTTGGGTTGCATGTGCATGGTCGCTGTCACCGTATGCATTTCGCTCACCACATGCCCATCACCGTGGCGCGCATCAACGACAAAGGTCAGGTCCTTGTTTTCCCCAATCGGTGGCATCACAAAACTGGCATTACGATCCCTGGCATCACTGAGGAGTACCTGAGCCCCGTCCATTTGATTCCACTGATAGGTAATCGTAGTGGATTGATCTGCACTATCCTGTGCATGCAACATCACTATCTCACCTGGAGTCGCCTTGTAATTGAGTTTACCGCTAATCTGCGGCGAATTTTCCTGCCCACTCGGCGTTGCACCACCACCGCCACCACAGGCAGCTAAAAATATGGCACATAGAAACAGAATAGCTGGCTTAGGTAGCACAGGTAGATATGCAGTTAATTTAGGTGAGTTTGTCATGGCGGCTCTCCGTAAATATATTTTCGAAATCCATGCGGCAAATACATAGCGAACAAGGATATGAAATATCGAGACAACAAGACTCGTCGCGACATCGATCAGACATAATGTCACGCCACTTCTGAAAAATCGGTTATATGATTAATGCTAGACGATTTTAATGAGAACTCAAGCACAGATATTTCGGGTTTGATCTGAATCAGCCTGACACACTATTTCCACATTAATAATCTAATAAACTGCTGACATACTTCAAAAGCGTTGTTCGATATATTGTGCGCAGCACGTTGGTTAAAACGACTGACGTTTAAAAAAAGACCAATGATTAACAAATCGTTGCTGGCGGTATAGATGGTATACCATGCATATTTTTTCATGCGAAAGGCATAATTTCGGCAGGAGGCAGTTGCTTAATGACAGCCAGAACAACTAATATATTGGTATAACATCCATTTTAGGGGCTTGGCATGCAAACATATTACCGCTTTTTGAAAGCATCTGGATTTATTTTCAGCATTTGTTGTCTCTCGGCAAGCCTTTTTTCCACTGCTGCCCATGCACAAATCGTCGACACACAAACCTTGGTCGAGAAGTCACAAGCCGAGCAAAACCGCAAGCTCATCAAAGACTCATTAAATCGCGAAGAAGTAAAAATCAAACTCCGTGAACTGGGGGTTAACCCTGCTGATATTCAAGGTCGCGTGGAATCACTCACCGATGCCGAAGCGCAGTCACTTGCACAAAACATCAACTCATTGCCTGCGGGTGGTCGTGCGGATACAGTAACTATTCTGCTGATTATCATTATTATTATTCTATTGGTATAAGAATAATTATCAGAGAATTACCGTCGTAACCAGTTGGGGATTTTTTCCTCTCTGGTTACGACGTTTACTATTTACTTAATGTACTTCACTATCGGCATTAAGCATAATAAACAGAGATTGCGCATGTTCGGCTGCCGTATTGCCGAGTGAGGTGAGATAACCCCCATCGGCCTGGGTGGTGAAGCCTTTATCAAACAAGCGTTGTGCGGCAGCGATTACGGTTGGCTCTGCCGTATGATGAATCTTGATCCCTTCCTGGCTGGTCGACAGATTAAAAAGCATCAAGACATTCAATTCGGCGAGATTTTCTGAGGTGTAGGACATACAGGTTCCTTATTAATTATTCACAGTGATTAAAATAAATATATAACCTTTTTGGCTATTCTACCCTTGTTTGCCCGGAAATACCTCTACTACGGAAAACCTGGCTACTTCGCGTTTATTGTTTGAGTCGGTAGCCTGTCTTAAACATCCACCACACAATAAGCAGACAGGCGCACAGGAAAAGTGAAACCATGGTCAGACTCACCCCCACACTGACATCGGCAACTTCAAAAAAACTCCAGCGAAACCCGCTAATCAGGTAAACCACCGGGTTAAACAACGACACGGTTTGCCAGGCTGGCGGGAGCATGTTGACTGAGTAAAAACTGCCGCCCAGGAAAACCAGCGGCGTAACCACTAACATGGGAATGAGTTGCAATTTTTCAAAATCAGTGGCCCACAGGCCAATGATAAATCCAAACAGGCTGAATGAAATACAGGTAAGAATTAAAAAGCCCAACATCCAGAACGGATGCATGATATGCAGAGGCACAAAAAATCCCGCTGTCGCCAATATAATCAGTCCTATGAGCAATGACTTGGATGCGGCAGCACCGACATAACCAATAAGTATTTCTACAAAAGAAATTGGTGCCGACAGCACCTCATATATAGTCCCGGTAAACTTGGGGAAAAATATACCAAAAGATGCATTGGCGATACTCTGCGTCAAGATGGCCAGCATCATGAGCCCTGGCACAATAAACGTCCCGTAAGATACCCCTTCGACTGTCTGAATTCGCGAACCAATGGCGGAACCAAACACCACAAAGTACAGCACAGTGGATAGTACAGGTGATGCAAAACTCTGTGCCAGCGTTTCAAACGCTCGCAACATTTCGTATTTATAAATTACTCGTATTGCATAAGTATTCATGGTTTTCTCTTCACCAAACTAACAAATATTTCCTCTAGTGATGTTTTGGTTGTTTGGACATCTTTAATCGACAACCCGGCTTCACGAATAGCCTGCAACAATCCATCAATACCCGTGTTCGATTTATGCGGATCATATGTATAGACAAGCTGACTGCGATCTGCAGACAGCTCCAATTTCCAGGGTGATAAGCTCTCGGGTAACACTTCCAGCGCCGATTCAAGTTCAACCACTAATTGCCGTTTACCCAGTTTATGCATCAGGGCCTGTTTGTCATCCACCAATAGCAGTTCGCCCTGATTTATAATACCGACCCGATCCGCGATTGCCTCAGCTTCTTCAATATAATGTGTCGTCAGAATAATCGTGACCCCCGATTCGCGTAAGCGCCGCACCAGAGTCCACATTTCCTTACGCAATTCCACATCCACGCCCGCCGTCGGCTCATCCAGAAACAGCACTTTTGGTTCGTGCGCCAGTGCCTTGCCGATTAACACCCGCCGTTTCATTCCGCCCGACAAAGCCATCAATACACTGTTTTTCTTGTCCCATAACGACAAGTCCTTAAGTAATTGCTCAAGATAATTTGAATCCGGTTTTTTGCCAAACAACCCGCGACTAAAACACAAGGTATTCCAGACTTTATCGAAAGCGCCGAGCGTCAACTCCTGTGGTACCAGCCCGATTAAACTGCGGGTGATTCGATAATCCGTTGCGATATCATGACCAGCAACGGTTACCGAACCGGCACTGGCATTGACAATCCCGCAGACAATAGAAATGAGCGTAGTCTTTCCGGCGCCATTCGGCCCAAGCAATGCCAGAATTTCGCCTGGCTGGATATCCAGACTCACTTGCTTCAAGGCTTGATAGCCACTGGTGTAGGTCTTGGACAGATTCGATATTGAAACGATTGGTTGCATTATCTGCTCACTGGGTATATCGGTTTAATATATTGCGGGTTTCCGATAAAATAAAAAGTCTCGTATCACTAAAATATAGTCATGCACCCATGCCGGCACGTCAAGTGATTTTACTGCTCCAGCGTGGTACGAGCAATGCTGCTGCGATTATGACGCCTATGAATCAATTGCATTACAGTGATAATTAATGCGATCGCGATGACCAGCGCATAGGGTGCATAGTGGTTAAAAGTCACTGCCCATATGCTTAACTCGTTCAATAGCAGCGCCCACACACCAATGGCGAGATAAGTCGATGCCAATACTACGCCAAGGTTGACCCAAGGACGCAGGCCGATCAGATATCCAATAATGGCGCCGACCACCGGACCAGTCATCCAAAATGGCACAAACACGAAGACAAACAAGCCGGCGATGCCGAATTTGTGCACCATATTACGACGCGTCTCCGCCGCACGGTGCATGCGGGTGAAATAGGGTTGCAGACGACGCGGTATGATTAATTGTTTCCAACTCAACACAAATAACGGATATACCACCATGACCTGAATCGTCTCAACTAATATATTGAACGGCACTACCTGCACATGCGTAAAGCCACTCGCATAACCAAAAGCCATTCCGGTGGCGCGCCCAATCACAAAATTCAGGCTGGTCATGACCGAATAAACCAGCACCTCTTTTGGATACAAATACCAGCCAATGCCGAGCAACATTGCTAACGCCACCGCCAATATCAGCCCAACGAACAACATACGGCCCTCGGTGTTGGCAATAAGCATAAAATGTGATGGCGCTGATGGTGGTGGTTCAGGTATGTTCATTAACTACTCCTACGATCCCTCTATTCCACAAACATGCTGAAAGATGGAATGACACAGCCGCACCAAGAACCGTACAAGACGTAAAGTCAGAATATTCCCTGCCATAGCAATTCGCAAATTATTTGTCACTAATCTTCAATTTTTTGAAGATTTGCTACTATTGCGGGACCTGATCACCTCCACTCTGCGTCATACCCGATAAGTACGTATTGAATTTTCAACTAACACGAAGAGGGTTAATATAATGTCAGATTCAAAAAAATTAGTCGTTGTCGTTACCAACGGGTTCCATGATGAACGTTCCTCGGTTGCCTGGAGCGTCGCCAATGGCGGAATTGCCTCAGGATATGATGTCACCATGTTTTTAGTCAGCTCCGGCGTGGATTGGGTTCGCAAACGTGGTGCGGATGTGGCCCGCTTGAATCCGTTCGATCCGCCGGTCAAAGATATGATCCAGAATGTCATTGATAGTGGTGGTTCGATAATGGTCTGTCCACCTTGTGCAAAAGTCCGTGGCTATGACAAGGAAGACTTTATTGATGGCGTCGTGATGGCCGGGTCCACAGCCATGCTGGGGGTGGTCAGCGAAGGTGCCAGCACCTTGACGTTCTAGGGCCGTAGCACCGCCAGGCACCGAAAATAATTGCAAATTTTTTCCATTTTCGGGACCTGGCGGCCCTCCCTGTGCGTCTAGTACGATAGACCTAATATATGAACCCTGGAATGACACCATGCCAGAACAAAATGACATAAAAACCTGGTTTACCCAGCAGATCGAGGCAAACATCCATTCCCTGTATGCGGTAGCTCGTCGGCTAACCCGCAACAATGCCGATGCCGAGGATCTCGTGGCTGACTCGGTCACCAAGGCGTGGGCTGCTATTGGCACACTGGATGATCAACAACGCTTCCGCCCCTGGATATTTCGCATTCTGCATAACCGTTTTATCAGCGACTATCGCAAAAAAGCGGTACGGCCTGTCGAGATAAGCTTTGATGAAGCGTCTAACCCGAGTGAAGGCGACGACGTTACCTCAGTACTCATTCAACAACCCGATGAATTTCTCAACTGGTGGGCCAACCCGGAACAGGAATTTGTGAATAGCCTGTTGGGTGAAGATATCATGGCTGCGATTGAACGATTACCGGAAGCCTTTCGCATCACCGTTGTATTAATTAATATCGAAGGACTTTCCTACGACGAAGCGGCCGAAGCACTCAATGTATCACCGGGCACGATTCGTTCCAGAATGAATCGCGGCCGCACACTATTACAAACCGCACTGTGGCATCACGCCCAGGACGCGGGACTACTAACCGAGCAACACGTGAGGGAATGCAGATCATGAGCAACGACGCAGACAAACCTGACATAGCAGATAGCGATTGCCTGGAGGCATTTGATCATCTCTATGCCTATCTCAATGGCGAACTGAATGATCAGCACAAACTCGCCAAGATAGAGCATCACCTGGCGCATTGTCGCAGTTGCTTTAGCCGTGCGCAGATGGAACGGGAATTAAACCAGCGCATCAAGCAATCCGGTAAAGCAGAAACACCTGCCTCACTGCAGCACCGACTGCGTAAACTACTGGATGACATCTAAGCCAGATCCCCGTACCGATTCAGCCGGATTTCCCCAAGTGATACTTTCGTGATAATCACGCGTTACGCTTTATATCAACATGCCCTTCCAATCTGGATTAATCAATGGAGCATGCTGTATAACCCCAAC
Organism: Gammaproteobacteria bacterium; assembly: GCA_024641475.1. Lineage (GTDB taxonomy): Bacteria > Pseudomonadota > Gammaproteobacteria > UBA6429 > Thiohalophilaceae > JACQBC01. Next base: position 13,868 of record JAHECZ010000014.1, on the reverse strand, counting down.
TTAAACCGAGGTGATATTGTGAAAATAAAGATCCTGTTAATTGCTGCATCGTTCGTGATCCTGGCTGCATGTGGTTCGAAGAAAATGATGTATTCTGATGCGACCACCATGCATAACGAATTAAATTCAACAATAACGTTTAAGACCTGAGCATCGAATCAACAGGGAAATGGATTTCCCTTGTTTTTAATTCTTGTGGAATAATGCGTTACGCGAAACTGTTAATTTTGGCGCACCCCCTCACGCGGCAGCCAATATTATACCTCTTTTATCCTGTGGTATTAAAATCCGAATAGGTTAAAATATGCGCGTTAGCTATCGAATAGATAGCGGCTATCTGCTTTCAGCACGTCATTCTCACGCTATATTTACGCTGCATATCCAGCGCCGTAGCATCCTGATAACTGATGTGCATTTCATAATAGCCATTGATTTGCGGAAACGAACCCAGGATATGCCCGGCCAGACTGGTAAAGGCACGCAGATGACTCAATAAAAATATTCTGCCGTACTGTTGTGTCATCGCTATTCAAACTTGTCCATGAGTAACTGACTCAATTTGCTTTTAGGGACCCGCGCAATGGCCTGCATCAAGTCGAAGGGGATTTTAGTGAGCTGATAATCGTCTTCCAGGTCATTGAGCATCTTGAGCCAGAGTTGCGTCGTCATCTCGGCATCGGCCAAGGCACGGTGAAATACACCCCCAGTCGGTAATTGGTGGAACGCTACCAGCGTGCCCAATTTGTGATTGGGCACATCCTGGTACATCCGCCGGGCAATCAACATGGAGCAGGCGAATTCGCCGCGACTGGCTCGCCGAATACGCCGCAACTCCGCTGCCAGGAAACGACTGTCAAACGCCGCATTGTGAGCCACCATATCAAAGTCTTCGATGAAATCGGCAAACTCGGTCATCACTGCTTTGCAGGTGGGTGCGGTTTTTAACATTTTATTGGTGATCCCCGTGTAGTCCTCGATAAACGTATCGACACGTATACCCGGATTCATCAGGCTCTGAAAGCGATCGGTAACCTTGCCCTTTTCAATGCGCACCGCACCGACCTCGATGACCCGATCACCGCCAGCAGCGGACAGACCCGTGGTTTCAAAGTCGAGTACGATCACCGTGTCGGCGCGTCGATTAGCCGTTTTTCGCATGGAGTACACTCTGGTTCACCTGCAATATAATAGCAATTTCGGTCAGGATGCGGTGACGAATTCAGGGCAGTATAGCCCCTGGTTAGGAGGTATGACATTGAGCGGGACGACGGCCAGAAATTATGCAGAGCGGCTACATCGAGTGTGTGACTATATCTATCAACACCTGGACGATGACTTGTCGCTGGAGCAATTGAGCCAGGTGGCGCATTTCTCCAAATATCACTTTCATCGCCAGTTTTCAGAATACACCGGCATCAGTGTCAGTCGGTTTATTCAACTGATGCGATTAAAGCGGGCCTCGTATCGTCTGGCGTTTGATCAGGATGACAAGATCATCGATATTGCGTTGGAAGCGCAGTTTGAAAATCCAGAATCATTTTCGCGTGCGTTTAAAAACGCCTTTGGCCAAACCCCCTCGCAATTCCGAGCCCAACCCGAATGGCCACAATGGCATTCGAAATATCAATTTGCACAGCCGACTGAAGAAGGAAATATCGCTATGGAGATCAAACTCATCGAATTCAAACCCACCAAGGTAGCAGTACTGCAACACCGTGCGGCGCCGGATCGCATCTATGATTCAGTCAGTAAATTCATCGAATGGCGCAAACAGAGCAAACTATCACCGGTATCTACCAGTCGAACCTTCGGCATCATTTATGACGACCCCAAAACCAAACCCGGCGATGACTTTCGTTTTGATATCTGCGGATCAATCGAAGTGGATGTGCCAGCCAATCCACAAGGCATTATCACCGGGCAGATCGCCGGTGGGCGTTGCGCCGTACTCCGTCACCATGGCAGTCTCGATAACGTCAGCGATAAAATGTACTACCTGTATGGCAAGTGGTTGCCGGAAAGTGGCGAAGAACTACGGGATGCGCCCGCTTTCTTTCACTATCTGAATTTGATTACCGACGTGGAAGAACATGCATTGCAGACGGATATTTATTTACCGTTAAAATAAATTAAATTCCATGGGCAGGGACGACGACAGTTCCCTGCCCCGGACAGGCATTTAATTAATTATTCTTTCGCAGCGGTTCAAACAAATATTCCAGCCCATTGAGTTTGATTTCGTACAGAATACCCAGCATCGCGCCCAGCTCACCTTTGGGAAACCCCTGTTTGGCAAACCACACGACATACGGTTCAGGTAAATCGATCAGCAAGTCACCTTTATACTTTCCAAACGGCATTCGATAACGGGCAAGCTTGAGGAGTTGTTGTGCCTCGAGTGATTGATCGGTATAGTCATTCATCATCTTCAATCGATCCAAGACCGCTTTCCATATCCTGCAATATTTTTCTGGCCTGAGGCAAAAACGCCTGCGGCACCTGCACACGCACCCCACCCATCATCGGCGCCAGGAACCAATTGGCGGTGATGATATGTTCGTCAAACACATAGGCCGGGATATCTTCGGCTTCGAGCCGGGTCCGTAAGATATGCGCCTCGATGGCTTTAAAATAGGTGGTAAGCGTCACTAATGGACCGGCATTGATCATGCCAGACTCAGGTTCTGATTTTCCTGATTCTTGATATTTGGTTGTATTTATGCCTCGACTGACAATGACTTCAGATAACACCGCATGGGCATACTCCGTTAATGTATTTTTATTCCATATTGAAAGTAATTCGTCATCGCTTAACTGACAATACTGTTGCAGCAATTCGTCTTTTGATGGATTCATATTAATTGATACTCATCATTTATAATTAAATGTTGATTCCAATATACCCTATATCAACAGAAAACATTCTGTATGCGATAAAATCAAGGAAAAATTGCAAGTTATGCACCATGGTCGCAATGCCCGGAATATTTCCCTCATAAAAACCTAGCCGCTACAGAATCAGCTTTATTAAATCCACCCAGGGAATAATCTTCCTCCGCTAATGTTTATTCCATTCCATGGGCTTGTTCAGGTCTTGGGGTGTCGGTACATCGTAATATTTTTCCGGCAGCGGCGTAATGACGTTTAATCGATGATTTTAACAGGGAGATTTTATGATTCATTTTTCTACAATTTCAAGGCGTTCTGTGCGGCGGACATGCTTAGTGACGATGGTTCTTGCTACTGCGTCCATCGCCAATGGTGCATCCATCAGCAATGGCACGCTATTGACGCTTAATCCGGGCGCGGTTGGTTATCCCGAGGGCACCTGTACGGGTTCATATATTCGCTTCCTCAATAATGCCATCCTGTGTTACCCCATTGCCGCAGGCACGGATGGTGGCTTGGTTGTTGGCAAGAGCCAACGCAGTGGCGGTCAAGAGCAGAGTCCAAGTGGCAACAACGCCACACCTGGCGAGCTGACCAGTGCATTCTGGAATCCACCAGTATATGGCACATTGGCCACAGCGCCGATGACGGGTTCAGCTGGCGGCGTAGCGACCACCGACGCTTCGTTAAATCGATTTGACGATATTTCATGTACAGGTGCAGCATGTCTTGGCACGGTGGAGATCAATACTTTACATATGGCCATCGATGGCCGCGTCTATCCTGGTGGCTGTGCATCGCAAGCTTGTGACACCACGGGTGGCTCGGGCGTAAAATCATGGACAGTGGCGGCTGACCGTACCTATAAACTAGATGCATTGTACGGCGATCCCGCCGTTGGCCAAACGCAGGTGCACCTGGAAGGAACGATTGTGCCAGTGGGCAACACGCCTCCCGTCGCCTCACCCGTCACAGTGAATACAACGCCGGGTGTGGCAGTCAATTGGTCACCAGTTGTTGCCGATGCCAATGGCGACCCCTTGACCTGTTCCCTGGTTAACTGGCCCTACGCCTATTACGGCACGTTGACGCTGGCGGCAGATTGTTCGGGTGGAACCTATACGCCACCCAATCCACTTTTCACCGGACAGGAATGCCGACAGTATCAAGTCTCTGATGGCAAAAATGTCAGCCTCCCCGCCAACATCTGTGTGCGTATCTCGGCGGCAGTGGCAAACACCTGTGAGGCGCTGAATCCCATCAAGCAAATTGTCCTCAATGGTGATGGTTTCGGTGCTGCCAATAAAACCCTGCAGATCAGTTTCATCGGTAATATTATTCAAGCAACGAATACAGCCGTGACCGCGTGCAATGCCACTCCGCTGTCTTATACGGCAATGAGCACAGTTGGCACCGCGACCTGTAAAGTGAACGGCGTAACTCAATTGTCCAGTGGCATGCTAATGCCGGGTGATAAACTAACATGCACCAACAAACCTAAGGGATCCGATACGGATAAATTTACGATCTACGGTGGCTAAGCAATAAGGATAGAGCGTTCATTAACCCCTCTTCTGTCAATGGAAGAGGGGTTCTTCTCCAATATATTTCTCACTGTTTGGTATTTCTTTGCAATTCACAGCTGAATTCAAAGGAAGGGATTTGTTTCCAGATATGGTAGCTATTATAGCCATCTTTAACTGAATTTTTTACTGTTAGAAATAATTCGATTTCATTAATTAGATCCGATTTAAACTCCGTCCCAGTAATAAAATAAGTGAATATTCCCGAAAACACTATTGAATATTCCCATGGTGTGTCTATCACCTCATGATATAAATAATTTCGGAAAAGCGGCACATCCAGCCATTAGCTCATACCAAAACCGTCTAAAATATTACAAGGAGCGTTTTATGTCACATTATCGCAATCATATTCTTTTACTGCTCGCCATAATTTGGCCAATCCATAGTCTGGCCAGTCAGGTAGAGTATATAAAAACATCCAAACCACTGGTGCCGTATGCTGATGGAACCGGCATTAAAAGCCAGTTTGTACCAGGCAAGGGAAGCATGATTCAAGGTGTGAAACCTGATATGGATATTGACGCTCTAAATGTTGAAATTAAGAAAATGATTACGGCCTCTCTCCCAGAAGGGTTCGAACTTGGTACCGCACAAACATCACGTGTGACGCCACCAACAAACAAGGATGAAAAAACCGCCGCAGCTACAGCACCTGATCAATTAGTGACCCGCTACCCGCTTGTTTATCGTGGAATTCCATTAATGCGTGGTAGCGAAATTGTCATGGTACATCGAATCGATGGTCAGGTGATCTCGACACGTACACGGTTATTACCGACAAAAGTAGATGGCACTGTTTCGACAGTAAAAGCCGAAACGGCACTCACGGTAGTGCGCAGCAATATAGAAAAACTTGCACCTGGCCACAAAATAGTCCTGGAAGAAGCACAATTGCAAATCTGGGTTGATTCTGAAAATACCGGCCGCTTAACCTGGACGATAACTGCTCGCGATAATGCTGATCTTGCCAACCCATTAGCAATTCGCTATTGGGTAGCAGCACTGGGCGAACCCATCATCCTGCAGAGTGAAAACCTGGTAATGTATGGCGTGCAAGGAACTGTCTCGGCAACGCTGTGGGAAACCACACCGTTTCAGGCAACAGCGAATCATCCTCTAGAACAACTCAACATTTCAAATAGGTTCTGGTTCTTTGGCGGCGCAACCACTACCGACCAGGCTGGTCATTATAACTTACCGAGCTTTTTGGCAGGACCTGTTAACGCACACCTGATTGGACCATGGGCCAATGTACAAACTCAGGCCAGCGGGAACACAAATCTGGCATTGTCAGCTTCGTCCCCATGGTTTGGTAGCAGCACCGTCAATTTGAATTTTGCACCCACAGCAGAAGCCGATCTGGCTCAAACAAGCGCTTTCTTCTGGGTGAATAAAGTTCATCGCTTTGCACAACCAATTTTACCTGGTCTGGCACTCGCCAACATGCAGGTGTTAACAACCATTAACCAATCTTGTAATGCATTTTTCAATGGCAATCTTAATTTCTTTCGTGCAGGAAGTGGTTGTCCCAACACAGCTTATTCAGACGTGGTAGCACATGAATTCGGTCATGCCGTGGATAATGCAAACGGTGGCATACTTGATGGCAGCTATAGTGAAGGCTTCGGTGATGCCATGGCCATTTTGTTGACTCATCAACCCTGTACTGGACGCGAACTATTTGGTGCGGCAACATGTTTGCGCGATGCTACTTCGGTATTGCTTTGGCCAGCACCGGTGACTGAAACTGATCCTCATATGATCGGCTGGCGATATGCGGGATTTGTCTGGGAACTCATCAATCAGTTACGGTCTTCGCACACCGAGAGTAACGCTTATGCGATTGCCACCTCGTTAATATTTGGTGCAGCTGCCCAGAATCCATCGAATATACCCGATGCCGTATTGGCCAGCTTTATCTTTGACGACGATGATGGAGATCTGACGACATGTTCGGCACACTTCAGAGAATTAGCTGCTGCCGCCGACTCACGTACAATCCCGCGTCCGGCTAATTGTCATCCCAGATCAGGACCAAACCCTCAGTGCCTGAAGGATTGCAAAGCAGATCGAGATGCTTGCCTGGCAACTCATGGCACTGGCGGTAATCCATTACCAAGCCAATGTGTCCAAATCTACAAAGCCTGTATCAGACACTGCCAGTAATATAAATTATCATTAATAGGTGACAAGCCCCCGCAAGGGGGCTTTGCTAGTCGCAGACCTTGCCTTGACTGTTCACTTTTCGCATAGTTAAGCTTGCACAAATTTGATTTGACGCAATACAAAACAGTGGTACTACCTACTGTAGTGAAGCAGGAATACATGACCTGACATTGAATAATTATATTAAAAGTAATGCTGAAGCCAGCAACATGTCGTTTCACATAACTATACACCTGTTAAATTGACTCGAATCAACTAGGTGCCATAAATAAATGTTTTACCAGTGATGAATTGTTGCGCCCTCACTAGCACGATCTATAGTTAGAACATACAGGGAATGAATCATCAGGCAATATATGGCACTGCCCATAAATAAGGGGGAACGTTATGAACCTTGAAATCGTAAAACAAAAAATTGCTGCTGCCCAACAGCATGAAAATATGTATCACGGCCTTACGGTAGCGCTGAAACGAATTGCCACTGCACAGGGAGCCGCCCCTACGGAACAAGTGCTAGTTATGGCACATGCAGCTGTCATGAAATATATTGAGTCTGTACCACAACTTCTGGATCACGCCTACACCCAGGCTAAAAAAGAAGGAACACTGGACAATATCGGTCCTGTTTTTGATGCAATAAGCAATTATTTCGCACAGGATTTCGACATTATACCCGATCAACTTGGCATGGTTGGGTTATGTGATGACGCGTATCTGGCTCACTCACTGATGGAGCATGTTTCGAGTGACTATAATAAAAAGACAGGCAGACCACTTTTGGCGCATGACATTTCTGCCATTAATCAGTGGATACGTGGGCTCATAGGTGAGCCACATGCGACATTACTTGATGGCATAGTGAAAACAACCCTGAATGGACCGGATCTCCAAAAGGTAATTCAACAATTGGTTGGTATGCAACGTTTTCAGCCAGTGACTTGGAACACGCCGGATCCAATCTATGGTAACGCCAGTGTTGAAGAAATAGCTAAAACTCGACTTGGCACTATGGGAATATTTTAAAGAGATTAAATACCATGACGATCAACGCGGATGATATCCAGAAAATTCAGCAGTTTACTGCACTTGGTAGTCGTTTAATGCAGTGTATGATGTCTTGCATGCCTGGTAATGTGAATAGACAAGTCATCGATGAGCTCACATCCATACATGCTGATTATATTACCTTATTGCACAAAGGGCCGCCTCAGATCGGACTGTATACAGAGGTTAATGTTAAAGCAAAGATTGCAGAAACACTGGAATGGATTGCCCGCGCCCATGATTCACTCGCTGACTGGCAAGGCGCAGTAGCAGCGTACCAAATCGCCATACAGGCTTTTGCCGAACTGGGAGATACGGCCAGTTTTAAACGTTGCAAAGATAATGTTGACAAAATCAACGTAGCGCAAGGCCTTGGTATTGACAAACAACTCAATAAATTGCTGGGGCGGCTGGAAACCCTTAACGCTACAACACTTGAATATATTAAAACCATGGTAGAGCTTGCGGATCTCTATTCCGGGAACGAAGATCATTACGAAGCAGAACGATATTACCAAAAGGCACTACAAACATTACATACGCAAGGCAGATCAGAACCAAGTGGTTCCGAATTAGCGAACAGCCTGGAAACGACTCTGTCCAACATTTGGAGTAATAAGCAGACAACTAATACAGTGGATATCCATGACACTCTGTTGCTACGAGATTTATACCGACAAATATATATGGGACTGATTCGTGTTTATCGTGTTCTAAATCCGGAAAAGATTGACGAATTTGACGCCAAATTAATCTCGCTGGAGGGAGACGGAAAACGTGACGACTTCACCAACCAATTAAAGAAACTAATCCAGGGCTCACTTGGCGATCACATAAAATAATTGTAACTCTGCCAATTTGATATTAATTTATGGAAACGCGCCTACCCATGAACACGGTGTTATTAGGTCAGGACATAGAAAGATTAGTGACAGAAGTCAGGCTTTTGAAAAACGACGCTAATCATGACATTTTACTGAATCACGCCAGAATACTGGAAACCCAGTCAAAACAAGCCGGCATACCGCAATACCTGGCAGTAGTGCGTATTAATATGTCAGAAATACTCTACTCACTTAAAGAGTACCAACAAGTTATTACCCTGTGTCGTACCACGCTAACCGAACTCGGTAATATTCGACAAAGTGATATTCACGTACGCGTATATGAGCTAATGTCACGCGCTTATACAGCACTACATGATTGGCAGAACTGCCGAAAAACCTGTGAGGATGGCATTTCGATAATTGAACAATACCGATACGAAGTCTCTTCCGGGTATTTGCAAAGCGCCTATCTTAAATCACGCATCAACCTATATGCCAACGCTGTGTATTCATGTTTTAATCTGCATGATGAAGATGCCATGTTGCGGTATACAGAATTATCCAAATCTCGCGCATTCCTTGGCAATATTATGACCGCCGCTACTGACGATGTTACGTCGACATCCCTGGAAGACAAGCTGCGACAAGTTGAAATGTTTATTGAAAAACTTCCGCCCGATACACCAAAAGACATAATTAACGCAAAAAGACAGCAACGGCGCTCGCTTTATGAGCAACTGCAGATTCATAGAACTGATAAAAGAACTTTGACTGACTTCAATCTGGCCGATTTTCGTCAAGGGTTGCAAAAGAATGAAGCCTGCCTTAATTTTTACTGGATTAGCCTCAACAAGCTAATCATCACGTTACTCAGCCGCGATATTAGCAAGTCCATTCTGCAATCGGTTACTGCGAAAACCCGCACATCACTAGAAGAATTCTCACAGTATATTCTGTCTTTTACGACAAACACACCTCGCGGACATCTATCAGAAATTGAAAAATACTCAGAAATAATTTTTCCTCAAGCACTAAAAGATTTGATTCCTGCCAACATTACCAGGCTCATCATCTGCCCGCATCGTCTATTGCACACCATACCGATACACGCAATATATTGGCAAGACAAACCTCTGATTTACCGTTTCTCTGTACGTTACATACCTAATCTCAGCTCACATTTACTGAAATTTCCGCAGCTCACAATCAAAAATGTCCTGGCCATGGGTATTCAGGATTATCATATACCTGGCAAATCCTTGTCATCTATCACTACTGCAGAATCTGAAATTCTCGGCATAAAGAATATATACAATGCAAATCATGTAAATACCGATATTCTTCTCAACCACACCTGCACAGAAGAGCATTTGCGAAACATGCATGATTCTCACGAGCTGGATAAATATGACTGCCTGCATTTAAATATGCATGGTGAAAATATTAATGGTGACACACCCATTGAAGCCAACCTATATTTATACGATTCCATTTTAGATGGCATGGACATACCCCGCCTCGGACTGGGCGCATCGATAGTCGTTCTAAGTGCCTGCTGCTCCGGTCAACGTGCCATTTCCGGTCGTGGCATGAATGAACTACCCGGTGATGAATTATTTGGGTTGCAAGCAGCATTTTTTTCTGCAGGCACACGGGTATTGCTGGCCAGTTTATGGCCTGTTGAAAGCAGCATTGCCAAAATCATTACACTTGATTTCCATTTCGGACTCGCAGAAGGTATGTCACCAGATATCGCTTTGCAGAAAGCAATTATTCACTATCTGGATAGTGCCACATCAATGAAACGTGCAGTTTATTACTGGGCGTCATTTTTCATTGCCACTCTTGGTAATGAATCTTTATAACACAGGAGGTTTTATGTCAGAAATATTTTTCCAATTTGAAACTGAGATAGGCGCGGATAATGAGCACATCCAAAATGAAATAAAAAAACGACTATCTTTATTAAATGGTGTAACTGAAGCTGATGCCGAAGTGTCTTCCCAAAAGATTGGTCTGCAAGAGGTGGTAACCATTATCACTGCAGCCGTCCTGGTGCTAAAGGAAGGCAGATCCATGGTTGCTCAGGTCCGCGGCTTTATCCCGGAGATAATTAATTTAATTAAAGACATCAAAGGTATTAAAGATGCTTTCATCGAAATTGGTAGCGAACGAAAACGTTTAAAGGAAATCAGCGATACTGATTTACAGAAACTGGGGGAATCAATTGATATAGCTTAATTGTTCCAACAATCCTGGCCATGCTAATTTTCAGGTCAGCAAATAACAATTGAGCCACAATGATTTACCATGGGTCTATTATGAAAAATTGATTCACATCAATAGATTTGTAATCAGTCCAGAACATGACTGGATACGCCGTGATGTCTGGTGCACACTTCATTCAATGAAGGTTTTTATTCTATAAACTCGCAATTGTTAAACCGTGCATGAGGGAGAATGACTTACGTATAAGCAATTACTCTTAACGGCTGGTTTAACATTGGCTGTGGCGATGGGCAGTGGCTTATACCCTTGCCCAACCCAAAGACATCGCTCCCGGCCCTAACGTTGACGAAACCAAAGCCAGGAAAAAATCCGGGCGAAATATTGTAAAAATATTACCGCTCAAAGCAACCAAGGTAATGGCCAAATAGGCTTTGACTTATCTGATATTTTAAGCCGATCGCACCACCAACACCGCGCAACTGGTTAGATTCAGGATACGTTCGACTACACTGCCCAGCAACACACGCTCTAGCCCGGTACGGCCATGACTGCCTACCACAATCAGGTCGGCGTTCTGTGCTTTGGCAACATCAACAATTTTCTCATCAGAGCGGCCTTCCAGGAGTTGACCTGTAACAACCACCCCTTGCTGTTGCAAAAATGAAGCAATGCGGTTTACCGCACGTTGCGATTCATTGCGGCGTTGTTCACTGTGGCTGGGTGAGTGAACAGACACCACTGTTGTTGGCGTGTGGCAAAGCTTGGCCAAATTTCCTGCAGTCGCCGCCGCCGTATCACTGAATCGCGAACCATCCGTGGCGACAATAAAATGTCGCCCGCTGATTTCTGCAACACGTGGCACCACCAACACATTGCAATGCGCGTGACCAATCACGCGTGCGGTCACATCACCGAGCATGACGCGGGCAAGACCACGTTGACCACGCCGACCCATGATAATCAAATCGGCTTGCAGGTGATCCGCCTGGCTCACAATCTCTTCATGAATATGGCCTGCTTGTACGACTTCGGTCTCGCAAGCCACCCCGCTTGCGGCCGCTTGTCGAGCCACAGCATCGAGATGTTCTCGCGCCTTATTGAGTTCCTGCGCAATCAATTGCTCACCCATCGCATAGAGTTCCGCATCACCCCCGGCGATAACACTGATAACACGCACGCGTGCGCCACATTTCTGCGCCATGCGCAACGCCTCACGCACCGCCCCGGCGCTGTACTCTGAACCATCGGTGGCAACCAGAAAACGCTCAAATCGTCCAATCGGCGACAACTGTGGACTGGTCGGGAAGCCCACTGTATCGGCCTGGATTGCATGGCCTTGCACCACAGAGACTTCCAATTCTTGCCGGTGCAAACGAATTCCACGCCACAGCGAGGCAAAAATGATCGCGGCGCCGACAGCCAGTGCACCAATCAGTACAACGAAACTGACATTCTTTAAACCACCGGCGATATGTGGATTGAGTTTATCGATGATATCGAGATCCGCCAGATACACCGGAATGATAATGGCGCGTGACAACAACACCATGACCATAATCACACCCATCACAAGTTTGATCATGTGGGGTTTAACATAAGTCGTACCGATGGCACCAAGCTGAATACCAAACAAGGAACCCGCCAGAATGATCATGGCCAGACGGATATCCACCATCCCGCTCCAGGCGAATTTCATCGTACCACCGACGCCCATCACAAATGCCACCACCAACTCGGTGGCAGATGACATCAGGCTGGTTGCACCCAGCACGTAATGCATACCCGGTACACCAATAAAACCACCCACCGCAATGGTGGCAGCAAGCATACCCGTGGCAAATCCTAATGGAATGGTGAACAACACCGAAACGCGTGTACCCAAACTTTTGAAATACATCATGGTACCGGGAATCTGCACCGATTGTACCCAACGCGCCAAACGTGCAGTCTTTTCTTCTCCGGCCTGGCCACTGCGCATGCGCACGGCATCCCACAATACATACGATCCTACGATCGCCAGTACCACGACAAACGCGACACTCACATACAGGTTAGACCCGGCATCGCCGAAAGTGCGTTTGATGCCTTCCTGAATATGCGCGCCATATAACACGCCCGCTTCGGCCGATACACCCATCACCAGACCAAGTTTCACATCCACCTGACCATAGCGGGCACGTTTGATCGCACCCACCAATGCCTTGGGAAATTTGTGACACATATTCGAGGCCACCGCGATAATACCTGGCACACCCATGCTCATCATGGCCGGGGTTAAAACAAACGCACCACCACTGCCGATGAAGCCACTGACCAAGCCGCCAATAAATCCCACCACCAACAGGTAGGTAACGTCGAGGGTATTCAAATCAATAAAATGACTGGCAATTTCCACGCTGTAGCTCCTTTATTATTTTTTGGCTTTTATACCCAAAGTATCCCAGAAATAAGAGGTGAAATTGCCATGCGCAAAAGAAAATACAAAAGCAAGAATGACCGGAGCGATAAAAAACCAACGGCCTTGGGAAGTGAAGGCCAGGATTTCGTCTTCAAAGAGATAAAGAATAAAATAGAGGACCAGACTAAGCGCACCATATACCAGCATGCGAGTAAATTGCGGGCCTTTGTGGGCAGCGAGATTATCCGGCATAGCAGTACTCCTGTTGCATCGGAAGTACCGGCAGTATATACAGATTTTTACCGGATAATCCACACGTCAAGGACACTCGTTTCACTAAAAACAGGTGCCGGTGAGCAATATATTAATATATTAGAAACTATTCCTCACTGACAGCTATTTTCATTCAGTTCATCATTATTTAGGATCTTGTTTATTTCGGGAGTAAACTAAATTGGTAGTGAAACGACCTGTCACATTAACGGCCTGATGTCGCCTCAACAGGAGAATTACTTATGAGAGATTTGGTCTGGGATCGGATACTCAGCGTGGGGATCGACGAGATCGATGAAGATCACCGCCGGCTCGTGGATTTGTTTAATATTTTAAATCATTCAGTCACACAAGGGGATGCCCCGGAGTATCTGGCGGCGGTGCTGGAAGAACTGATCAACTGTACTGTCTGGCATTTCAGTCATGAAGAGCGCCTGATGCTGAGATATGGCTACA
>JAHECZ010000056.1 GCA_024641475.1 Gammaproteobacteria bacterium | reverse complement strand
GTAAACGGTTTGCCAAAGTCGTAGCTATCGCCTTGATAGCTGATCTGCGTGGTACCGATCACATCCTTGGCGATATTGCGCAGCATGTCTTCGGTCAGGTCCATCAAGTCTTCGTAATTGGCATAGGCCTCGTAGAATTCCAGCATGGTGAATTCCGGGTTATGCCGGGTCGACAAGCCTTCGTTGCGGAAGTTGCGGTTGATTTCAAACACGCGTTCAAAACCGCCGACGACCAGACGCTTTAAATATAGTTCCGGGGCGATGCGTAAAAACAGATCCATGTCGAGCGCATTGTGAAAGGTCTTGAATGGTTTGGCGGTGGCGCCACCGGGGATCACCTGCATCATCGGGGTTTCCACTTCCAGAAAACCGCGCGCATTCAGATATTGCCGGATGTAATTGACGATCAGTGTGCGGGTGCGAAATACCTTGCGCGCCGGTTCGTTCATAATCAGATCAACGTAGCGGCGCCGATAGCGCACTTCGGTATCAGTCAGGCCATGCCATTTTTCCGGTAACGGTCGCAGAGATTTGGTCAGCAACCGGATGGTATCAACCTTGATCGATAATTCGCCGGTTTTGGTTTTGAACAATACGCCTTCGGCACCGAGGATATCGCCGATATCCCAGCGCTTGAATTCTTCGTTATACAATGCTTCGCCGATGGTATCGCGCATCACATACAACTGCATCTTGCCCGACATGTCCTGCAAATGCGCAAAGCTGGCTTTACCCATGATGCGCCGACTCATCATGCGACCGGCCACCGCCACGCGCAGCGCATGACTGTCAAAGTATTCGGTGGGCTTGTCGGCATATTCGGCGTGCAACTCGGCCATCATGGTGTTGCGACGAAAATCGTTTGGATAGGCAATGCCGCGCTCACGGATCTGTTTGAGCTTTTCGCGGCGTTGCGCGATCAGGGTGTTTTCGTCTTCAACGGTTGGCTGGGTGGTATCGTCGGTCATGTTGTTGCTCGTTTTGTCGTTTATTGATTGCGTTGGGGTTTGCTACGCGCACCCCAACCTACATTTAATTACAGTCCGCTTTTTAGGCTGGCTTCGATAAATTCATCCAGGTCGCCATCCAGCACCGCCTGGGTGTTGGTATTCTCCACCCCGGTGCGCAGATCCTTGATGCGCGATTGATCCAGTACATAAGATCGAATCTGGCTGCCCCAGCCGATATCCGACTTGGCATCTTCCATGGCCTGACTTGCCGCGTTGCGCTTGAGCATTTCCATTTCATACAACTTGGATTTCAATTGTTTCATGGCGAAATCGCGGTTCTGATGTTGCGACCGTTGACTCTGACACTGTACCACGATCCCGCTGGGTTCGTGGGTAATGCGGATCGCCGATTCGGTACGATTCACGTGCTGACCACCGGCACCGCTGGCCCGATAGGTATCCACGCGCAGATCCGCCGGGTTGATGTCGATCTCGATGGAATCATCCACTTCGGGCGACACAAACACCGACGCAAACGAGGTATGGCGACGGTTACCCGAATCAAACGGCGATTTGCGTACCAGCCGGTGCACGCCGATTTCGGTGCGTAACCAGCCAAACGCATACTCGCCGGTAAATTTCACGGTGGCACTTTTGATGCCGGCAACTTCTCCGGGGGAACATTCGAGTAATTCGGGGCTATAACCGTGCTGATCGCCCCAGCGCAGATACATACGCAAAATCATATTGGCCCAATCCTGTGCCTCGGTGCCGCCCGAGCCGGACTGAATATCCAGAAAGGCATTGTTCGGATCCATTGGATTGGAAAACATGCGGGCGAATTCCAGCTTGGCGAGCTGTTGTTCCTGTTTATCCATATCCGCCACCACCGCATTAAGCGTGGATTCGTCCTGATCATCGACGGCCATCTGGATCAATTCAGTGGCATCGGTCAATCCCTGCTTGAGGCGATTGAGCATGCTGACGGTACGGTCGAGTTCGACACGTTCTTTGCCCAATTCCTGGGCGCGTTGCGGGTTGTCCCAGATTTTGGGATCGGACAGTTCGCGGGTTACTTCGTCAAGCCGTTCGCTTTTGGTGTCATAGTCAAAGATACCCCCGGAGAGAATTGCTGCGATTTTGCATGTCTTTGAGACGTGCCACGATAAGACCGGTTTCGAGCATGGGGGTGAGGACTCCAGTTAAGGCGCGTATGATACTGCACTCTTCGAGGGTTTTTCAATTTCCTATTATTAATTTAAAAGCAATTGGCTGGTTGGGATTCAGCAGCGACAGCGCGACATGGACGACGTACAAGGAAGTACGAGTGTCGTGAGAGCGCATGGATGCGCGGAGCGACCGTCGCGCGAGTATCGTCAACACAAGGATGTGGCGTCGATACGAAAAGCAGATGAATCCCAACCAGCCAATTACATTACCACATGAAGGTATTCCACCATCAACTGCAAAGTCCGCTGCCCCTGATATTCATTCACATCCAGGCGATACACCAGCTGTACCTGTTGCAAACTATCAATCGCCAGCGAATCCGGTATATTAAAATAAATCGCATCGATGACGCGTTGTGCGCCCTTGGGTCGCACGGTGAGTTTCAAATGATGCGTGCCGACGATGCGGGCGTTAACCACATCGAACAAGCCATCGAAACGTGGTTCGGGAAAACCCTGGCCCCAAGGCCCGGCGTTGCGCAATAACTCGGCGAGATCCAGCGTCAGATCATTGGCATTCAGATCCCCGTCGCTGAGTAAAATGCGTTGTAACTCCGCATCGGTGATATGGGCGCGCACCCGCGTATCAAAAGCCTGTTGAAATGCGACAAAGTCGCTTTGTTTGAGTGTTAAACCCGCTGCCATTGCATGACCGCCGAACTTGTGTAATAACGCCGGATGTAACGCGGCGATTTCATCGAGCACATCGCGAATATGCAAGCCGGCAATGGAGCGCGCCGAACCTTTGATCAAGCCGTCTTTACCGGGGGCAAACACGATCACCGGCCGATGCAGCCGTTCTTTCAGTCGACCGGCGACGATACCGATCACCCCTTCGTGCCAGTTGGCATCGAACAAACACAGACCAAACGGTATGCGACTGAGATCATCCAGATCGTGCAACTGTTGCAAACTGGCAATGGCTTCATCCCGCATGGTGGCTTCGATGTTACGGCGTTCGCGATTGAGTTGATCGAGTTGACTGGCCAATTGTGCCGCATTCGCCGGATCATCGGTTAACAGACATTGAATGCCAATGCTCATGTCATCGAGGCGTCCAGCAGCATTGAGTCGTGGCGCCACACAAAAACCAAAATCCATCGTGCTCATGCGTTCGGCGTCACGTCCGGCAATTTTCAATAACGCCAGAATGCCTGGGCAGGCCTGCCGCGCCCGCAGTCGTGCCAGACCTTGTGCAACCAGAATACGATTATTGTGATCCAGCGACACCACATCGGCCACGGTGCCTAACGCCACCAAATCCAGCAGCGTCGCCAGATTGGGTTCGGTGATCGGTTGGCGGGCAAACCAGTTTATTTCGCGCAATTGCGCACGCAAGGCCAGCATCACATAAAAAATCACTCCGACACCGGCGATGGATTTACTTTTGAAAAAACAACCGGGTTGATTGGGATTGACGATCGCATCGGCCGCCGGCAACTGTTCACCGGGTAAATGATGATCGGTGATCACGACCTGAATCCCGTGCGACTTGGCGAAGGCCACGCCATCGACACTGCTGATGCCGTTATCGACGGTAATAATTATTTGTGGTTGTTTACTCAATGCGACCTGCACGATTTCCGGTGTCAGGCCGTAACCGTATTCAAAACGATTGGGCACGATGAAATCGACATGGCGTGCACCCAGGGCACGCAGTGCGCGCAATGCCACCGCGCAACTGGTAGCACCATCGGCGTCAAAATCCGCGACGATTAAGATACGTTGCTGTTGCGCCAATGCCTGCGTGAGTATCGTTACCGCCGTATCGATACCTTTAAGATCCTGATACGGTAATAAGGCGCTGAGCGAACGTTCCAGATCGGTGGCCTGGGTGATTTGCCGCGCCAGATACACTCGCTTGAGGATCGGATGCAGTGTCGCCGGCAAACTGTCCGTTGTGACTGGGATTGCGCGGCGCACGATGGGTGCGGCATTCGGCGTTAACACTTCAGTCATGCTGACACCAATGCGTCAGCGGATGTCGGCGTCGCCACCAGCGCCGTATACTACGTCGCGTGATCACGAATAGCTGTGCACGAGTATGCAAGGTTAACTGTTGCAATTTTCCCTCGCGTAACGCGGTTACTAATGGCGCAAACCAATGCGCTTCCAATTGAATCAGTTGCTGGACATCGAATGGCTGTAACAACAGTATCGCAATGGCTTGCCTGGCCGACCAGTCGAACCGGTGTAAATTCGCCGGTAGTTTCTGCGTTGGCAATGATACGGCGCATGCTATCGTTGCTGCGGTGTCATCATCAGTATACACCCTGTCCAGATTTGATTGGACCGTATTGGGTACTGCCCCGCCTCCCCACAACCACACACCTGTGATCGGCCATTGCTGTTGTGCTTCACGTTGTTGATTGACAGGATGATTGAATAGCAACATTTCTATTTCATTGGCAATGCGCCGCCAGTGAAGCGCCGCTTCACCGCGTGGTAAATAATTGCGGACGTCCTGACCGATCACATCGGGAAGCTCGGTTGTTTGGACTTGTAATGGCGTGGCACTGTGCAACAACCAGTGTTGTGGTGTGTGCATCACGAAGCGCAAGCCATCTTCGACAAAATGCTGATTGAGAGCAGCGATTAATTGTTGCGCCTCAGCAGCGCTGATCTGCAACACATCCGGCGGCAGCATCACCGCGCTATCGCGATCCACCTGCATGCCTACCGGATCGGCACACCACAGTGTCCCCGCTTGCGCAGATGACTCCGCAGGCAGACGTAACCGTGCCATCGGTATCTCGGCAGCTGACTGTATGCCATAACCGACGAGTTGTGCGACAGTATGTAACGGTGAACAGGCAACATCGAGACGCGTGGATTCTGCACGTGACACCAATGTTGTTAGTGCTGGCGGAGATTCAAGATCGTTTTGACGGAGGTATTGCGGATCTAAATCGAACAACCTGGGTAAGTAGAGGATACAGTGCGATGGCATGTCAACGTTGATAGCGAGCTAACCAACGTAATCAAGCGGCATTGACTTCAATAATTTCACTCACTGAGGATGGCGCCGGAACTGGTTCACCTGCCTCACGCAATCCATCGATATGAAATTCAACCGCCTCACGAATTAGCTGGATGACTTCTTCTTTGGTGTCGCCGACGGCAATGCACCCAGGCAAATCCGGCACATGCGCACCATAGCCTGTTGCACCTTTTTCAATAACGACCATATATTTCATTGGTAATGCCCTCATGGTCATTTTAGCCCAGCTTGTTTAAAAATGCTCGCCAAAGTTCCGGGAGGAATATCACCACTGGGTTTACCGGCCACCGTGACCGTTCCAGGTTTAACCGGGTGGCGATATTGACGGTGACTGCCTTTCATACGTACTTGCAGCCAGCCGTCATTTTCCAACTGCTTGATGAGTTCCTTCACTTTCATACAACATCCTTGTATGAGCGATGAAATTACCGACCAATTGTTATTTCAAATTATCCAGAATCGCACGTTTGACGCTGTCTAATTTGGCGTCGGTGGTCAGCACACCGCGGGTGCTTTGTTTGATCGCGGTGTCGGGATCTTTCAGGCCGTGACCGGTGAGCGTACAGACGATCTTGCTGCCTTGCGGTATCTTGCCCGAGGCAATGTCTTTCATCGCGCCAGCTAATGAAATTGCCGAAGCCGGTTCGCAAAACACGCCTTCGTGTTCGGTCAGCATTTTTTGCGCGGCGAGCAATTCAGCGTCGGTGCACTCATCGAACCAGCCATTGGATTCTTTTTGCACCACCCAGGCCTTGTCCCAACTTTGTGGATGACCGATGCGGATCGCGGTGGCAATGGTGTCGGGATTATCGACCATCTTGCCGCGCATAAATGGCGCAGCGCCGCTGGCCTGATAACCGACCATGCGGGGCAGATTATTCACAATGCCATGCTCGTGATATTCCTTGTAACCCATCCAGTGCGCGGTGATGTTACCGGCATTACCGACGGGGATGCAGTGAAAATCGGGCGCGCCACTGAGTTCTTCGAGGATTTCAAACGCCGCGGTCTTTTGTCCTTGCAGGCGATACGGATTGATTGAATTCACGATCGTGATCGGTGTTTCCTTGCCGATTTGTTTGACCAATTCCATACCTTCATCAAAGTTGCCTTTGATCTGAATTACCACAGCACCGTGGATCATCGCCTGCGCCAGTTTGCCCAAGGCAATTTTGCCTTCGGGAATCAACACAAACGCGGTGATACCGGCACGTGATGCATACGCGGCTGCGGCCGCAGAAGTGTTACCTGTCGAGGCGCAAATGATCGCACGACTGCCCTCTTCCACGGCTTTGGTCACCGCCATCGTCATGCCGCGATCCTTGAAAGAACCGGTCGGATTCAAGCCTTCGTATTTGACATAGATATCAACATTCTGTTTGATGAGGCGCGGAATGTTGTTCAGACGAATCAACGGCGTGTTGCCTTCACCCAGACTGATGATGCGCGTGTCGTCATGAACGGGTAAACGATCCCGGTAACGATCAATCAGGCCGGTATAACGAGGACGAAATGTCATAGTGCTCTCCAATACTTGCTGTTACTAAAAATTATTTGCTGCCCAATGATTCCACACGGATGCGGGTCACGGCACCATTGATGCTGCCCAGCGCTTCGATACGTTGAATCGCGGCATTCATGCGACGTTCCTGTACCTTATGGGTTAACATGATCACACTGACCGATTGCATTGCCGGTGTCGGTTCTTTCTGAATGATCGCTTCGATACTGATCTGTTGATCGGCGAGAATGCGCGTGATGTCGGCCAACACACCGGGTTTATCCAATGCTTGCATACGCAGATAATACGCGGTCTCGACATCATCGATCGACAGAATCGGTAAATCAGATAAGGCACCAGCCTGAAACGCCAGATGTGGCACACGATTTTCTGAATCAGAAGTCAGTGCACGCACGACATCAACCAGATCCGCTACCACAGCAGACGCGGTCGGTTCCGCACCAGCGCCCGCACCATAATAAAGTGTTGGTCCGACGGCATCACCATTCACCAAAACCGCATTCATCACGCCATCGACATTGGCGATCAAGCGCCGTTCCGGAATCATGGTCGGATGCACGCGCAATTCGACGCCTTTCTCCAGACGCTTGGTGATACCCAATAATTTGATGCGATAACCCAGTTCTTCGGCATAGGCCACATCATCACGGGTAATTTTGGAAATACCTTCGGTGTACATCGCCTCGAATTGCAATGGGATACCAAAGGCGATCGACGCGATGATGGTGAGTTTGTGCCCGGCATCGATACCTTCGATATCAAAAGTCGGATCGGCTTCGGCGTAACCCAATTGTTGTGCTTCGGCCAACACATCGGCAAAGTCGCGGCCCTTGTCGCGCATCTCGGTCAAAATAAAGTTGCTGGTGCCATTGATAATACCGGCAGCCCATTGGATATGATTGCCGGCCAGGCCTTCGCGGATCGCCTTTATAATAGGAATACCCCCGGCTACCGCGGCTTCGAAGGCGACCATCACGCCTTTGCGTGTGGCGGCGGCGAATATTTCATTGCCGTGTTTGGCGATCAATGCCTTGTTGGCGGTGACCACGTGTTTGCCATTATTGATCGCGCGCAACACCATCTCGTGCGCCAGTGTCGTACCACCCATCAATTCAACAATGATCTCCACATTGGGATCATCAACCACGTCCTGCGGTTTGCTGGTGAGTTTGATGCCCTGGGTATCGCAGATGCGGGCTTTTTTCAGATCGCGCGCGGAAGCATGGGTAATCTCAATACCACGACCGGCACGTCGCGCAATTTCCTTGCCATTGCGCTTGAGCACATTCACAGTACCGCCACCGACGGTGCCCAGCCCAAGCAATCCCACATTTACCGGTTTCATTGTTGTCATTGTCTCTTTGATTCTCTAAATTGAAATAAATTATGCATGCCGCTTGCGATAATGCTCGAGGAAGCGGGCGATACGGCCGATGGCTTCCTGCAGATCATCACTGTTGGGTAAAAACACCACACGGAAGTGCTGCATGTCCGGCCAGTTAAAACCGCTACCCTGCACCACCAATACTTTTTCTTCTTCAAGTAATTCCAGTACAAATTCCTGATCACTACGGATTGGATAAATCTTCGGATCCAACTGTGGGAACAAATACAACGCGGCCTTGGGTTTGACACAACTCACCCCCGGTATTGCCGTGAGTAAGTTATAGGCCAGATCACGTTGACGTCGCAGGCGTCCACCTTCGGCTACCAGTTCATTAATACTTTGATGACCGCCCAGCGCAGTTTGAATGGCAAACTGTCCCGGCACATTGGAACACAAACGCATCGAAGCCAGAATGCCCAACCCTTCCATATAATCCTGCGCCTGACTTTTATCACCGGAGATCACCATCCAGCCGGCACGATAACCGCAGGCACGATAATTTTTCGACAAGCCGTTAAACGTTACGAACAACACATCATCGGCTAACGAGGCAATCGCGGTGTGCGTATTGCCGTCGAACAAGACTTTGTCGTAGATCTCATCGGAATAAATAATCAGATGATGCTGCCGCGCCAGTTCGATAAATTCGCGCAGCATGTCGTCCGGATACAAGGCGCCGGTTGGATTATTGGGGTTAATAATAACGAGTGCGCGGGTGCGATCATTGATCTTGGATTTGATATCCGCCAGATCCGGCAGCCAGCCATTGGCCTCGTCACAACGATAATGCCGCGCCTTGCCACCGGCAAGACTCACCGCTGCGGTCCACAATGGATAATCCGGGGCGGGCACCAATACTTCATCACCATTGTTAAGCAGGCCTTGCATCGCCAACACAATCAATTCAGATGCGCCGTTACCGATAAAAATATCTTCCAGGCCAACACCGCTGATATTTTTCGACTGGGTGTCGTGCATGATGGCCTTGCGTGCGGCAAACAACCCTTTGGAATCGGAATAACCTGAGGCATTGGGCAGGTTATAAATGACATCTTGCTGAATTTCCTCGGGGGCATCAAAACCAAACGGTGCCGGATTACCGATATTCAATTTAATAATGCGATGACCTTCTTCTTCCATCTGGCGCGCGCGCGCCAATACCGGTCCACGAATGTCGTAACACACACTAGCCAGTTTCTGGGATTTAAGAATTGGTTTCACACGTCACCTTTATTCACGCTGTCATCTCTGGCACGTCCTGTCTGGGCGTGATGTTCGTCATTTTCGACTACCGCAAAGCCTAGCCGCTCGTCTATCCACATGCAAAATGACATATTCTGGCCCACACCAACCTGTCGCGCCGGTGCCAGGAAATCTCGTGTAGGGGAAAACATGAGGTAACCACTTTGCAGTTAAGATTCAGTACGTTAGTGCCCGCAGGTAGAAAGCTGCTAACATTAGCGACAACCTCAAGTCCCTGTCAATCTGAAACCGCAAAAACCAACTGATCCTGGCCAAATCATGAAAGTCAGCCGCGACACCACCAGCAGCCACACGATAAGCGCCTATGCCCCGGGCCAAATCCGACTACGCCTGGGCCAGGCAGTCACGGCAGCGGTGACGCCGGTTGACGGGGTGGCAACCCTCAGCCGCAGCCTGATTGTCAGCCCGACACATTTGATAACCGATTGGCCGCCGCAGATTCTGGCTGATTTGCAAACCGAACACTGGCAACAGGTGCTGTCGCTGCGCCCGGAAGTGGTCCTGTTGGGTACAGGTAGCCGCCTGGCGTTTCCGCAACCCGCGGTTTTGTCCGCCTGTTATCAGGCCGGCATTGGGGTGGAAGTCATGGATACCGGGGCCGCCTGCCGGACCTTCAATATCCTGGCTGCCGAGGGGCGCAATGTGGTGGCGGCGCTGCTGCAGATTGAACCAGATTACATACATAGAGATTAGCGAGTTGACCGGGGGTTTCAATAAGCGCCAGCGCAACAGGGATGTTGCGCGCGAATCGTCGAGACAGGACGACGTACAGGAAGTACAAGTGTCGCGAGAACGCAGGGATGCGTGAAGCGACTGCCGAGTCGATACGAATAGCGTTTGAAACTTTCGGGCAACGACTTCTCAAAAATTAGCGGAGTAAAGCATCTCCGGAATAGCCTTCTTTCTCAAGGATTTCGCGTAACTTGCGCAGGGCTTCGATCTGGATCTGCCGTACCCGCTCACGGGTTACACCGATGCTGTTACCGACTTCTTCCAGCGTCGAGACATCGTAGCCATGCAAGCCAAAGCGGCGCTCGACGACTTCCCGTTGTTTTTCACTGAGCTGCCCCAGCCACTGCTCGATATTGCCGCGGACATCGTCATCCTGCAGCAGTAACACCGGATCGACATTGTTTTCATCGGGAATGGCATCCAGTAGCGAGTTTTCCGCGTCACGACCCAGAGGACTATCCACTGAGGCGATGCGTTCATTCAACCCCAGCATGCGTTTGACGTCTTCGATAGGTTTATCGAGTTTTTCGGCAATTTCTTCGGGGCTGGGTTCGTGATCCTGAGTCTGGGACAGATGGCGGGCGGCGCGTAGATAGATGTTAATTTCTTTGACCACGTGAATTGGCAAGCGAATCGTGCGGGTCTGGTTCATGATGGCCCGTTCGATGGTCTGGCGTATCCACCAGGTCGCATAGGTCGAAAAACGAAAGCCGCGCTCGGGATCAAATTTTTCCACGGCGCGGATCAAACCGAGATTGCCTTCTTCAATCAGATCCAGCAGCGCCAGGCCGCGATTGAGATAGCGCCGGGCGATTTTGACCACCAGACGTAAATTACTTTCGATCATTTTCTTGCGCCCGGATTCTTCACCCTTTTGGGCCAGGCGCGAATAATAAACTTCTTCTTCGGCGGTCAGCAGCGGGGAAAAACCGATCTCGCTTAAATACAAACGTGTGGCGTCGAGTTGACCATCCGGTACTTCACCCGGCTGGAATACGCTGACTTCTTCTTCTACAACGAGTTCGGCTACCTCGGCTTCGAGTGCGTCCAGATCATCTGTTGCAATGTCCTCACCGCCAACGTCGATTTCCTCGTTGTCCTGCGGTTCGGCAACATCCTCAACTTCAGCTTCGTTGCGTTCGCCTTGCTCCCTCATACTCCATTCACCTGCTGGGCTTTAGCGTCGTTTCGGCAAATACTGTAACGGATCAACCGGTTTGCCGTCACGACGAACTTCAAAGTGCAACATAACCGTATTGGTACCACTACTTCCCATATCGGCAATATGCTGGCCTTTCTTTACCTTCGCATCTTCCTGAACTCGGACTCGTTCGTTGTGGGCATAGGCGCTGTAGAAGGTCTCGTTATGCTTGATGATAACCAGATTGCCATAACCACGCAGACCACTACCGCTATAGACAACTCGTCCCTCGGCGGCGGCAAACACTGATTGGCCCCGATCTCCGGCGAGATCAACACCTTTCTTGCCTGTATCCGTCGCCGAATAGCTGCCGATTATCTTACCATTCACCGGCCATTGCCAACTGATTTTTGTGTCAGCTGTGTTAACACTTCGGCTCGTTGACGATGTGGTTGATGATTTGGCATTCGATGATTTATTGCGGCTCGATATGGGTGCCTGCGTGGCTTTTTTCTCTGCTTCAGGTGTGCTGGTTTGGATTGGTGGCACCACGCGCAGTTGCTGCTTGGGGTAAATCGTATAGGGTGGACGGATTCGATTCCACACCGCCACATCGCGCACATCCTGGCCATAGGCAAAGGCAATGGAATACAAGGTTTCACCTTTACTGACAGTGTGATAATCCGGTATCGATGTCGAGTCTGGAGCAACATCACTTACCGTCGCGATGTTTGTGGTCTTGGGTAGCGGTTTCCCGGAATAGTAACCATAGCTATACGGATTACTGCCCTGGCTACATCCGCTGAACAACCAGGTTAGCATCACCATGGCGAATGTGAGTGTTACGCGTTGTCGCATGACATGCTCGTCGGCATGAATTATTGCACGCCTTTGATCAAGGGCACGAAACTGACCGAATCGAGCGCCTCATTAACATATTCGTCTGCCTGGCGCGTGATGATTTGTAAACGCTGTGCCTGAGTTAGCCCCACCGGTATAATCATGCGGCCGCCTTCGCCCAACTGTGATAACAGTTGTTCTGGAATGCTTTCCGGTGCGGCGGTGACCAAAATGGCATCATACGGTGCATTTTTCGGCCAACCTTCATAACCATCGCCCAGACGAAATTGAATATTGCGCAATTCCAGTGCACTTAAACGTTGCCGCGCCTGACTGAGTAATGCGCCCACACGTTCAACGGTGAATACCTGTTCAACCAATTGCGCCAATACCGCCGTCTGATAACCCGAACCTGTACCAATTTCCAACACCCGCCTGGGTATGTCCTTTTGCAACAGCGCTTCGGTCATGCGCGCGACAATGTAAGGCTGGGAAATGGTTTGTCCAAAGCCAATCGGTAACGCGGTGTCTTCATAGGCGCGCGTCGCCATTGCCTCATCCATAAATAGATGGCGTGGCGTGGATCGTAATACCGCCAATACACGCTCATCGCGAATGCCGTTTTCACGCAAGCGGTTAATTAAGCGATCACGGGTACGCTGTGACGTCATGCCGATACCCTGGGTGTCATTGCGCATCGTTACTGAACTCCGGATAACCAGCTCTGCACATCTTGCATCGCCGCATAACGCGTTAAATCCACTTGCAGTGGTGTGACGGAGACAAAGCCATGACGAACCGCATGAAAATCCGTGCCTGGACCGGCATCGGCTTCTTCACCGGCAGGGCCAACCCAATAGATATCCCGGCCGCGTGGATCCTTGGATCTCACCACCGGCTCGGCCTTGTGCCGGTGTCCCAGTCGGGTGGTTTGATAACCCGCGAGTTGCTCATACGGACGATCGGGTACATTGACGTTCAGAATGGTATCGAGCGGTAACGGTTGAGTGACCAGACGTTGCACCAGCCGCACCACACACTGCGCCGCGGTATCGTAATGCACCGGAGCATGGCCAACCATCGAAACGGCGATAGCGGGTAAGCCCAAAAACCGGCCTTCCATCGCGGCCGCCACCGTACCGGAATAAATGACATCGTCACCGAGATTGGCACCGGCGTTGATACCGGAAATAACCATATCGGGCTCCTGTGACAACAGGCCGGTGATGGCTAAATGCACGCAATCGGTCGGTGTACCATCGACGCGAATCACGCCATTGGCCATGGTATGGGCACGGATGGGATTTTCTAATGTCAGGGAATTACTGGCACCGCTGCGATTGCGGTCGGGCGCGACCACGGTGAGTTGGGCGATGGCGGCCAGCGCCTGCGCCAGACAAACAATCCCGGGGGCTTCATATCCATCATCATTACTTAGCAGGATGTGCATCGGTGCCTTCATCAACGTGCCGCAGTCACGTACTATACTGGAATTCGCGTTGAATCACACGACCACTGTTACCAGCAAATCCGTATGGCTAAAGATAAAATCGACGATGCAGACAAGGCTTTGTTTCGTCAGGCGGTGGCCGGTGCTCGGCCGATGCCACAGGATAAAATCAAACCCCAGCGCAAACGTGTTGCACCCATCCCGCGTTCGCGCTTGCGTGATGAAGCGGCGATCATGCAGTCGTTGTTATCCGATCCCATCGATCCGGCGGATATCCAAACCGGGGAAGAATCCGTCTTTGCGCGGGATGGTATCCAGGCCTCGCTGCTACGAAAATTACGCCGTGGCCAGATCCGTATCGACGCCGAACTGGATCTGCATCGACTCACCCGTGATCAGGCGCGTAGCGCTATAGCGCAATTTCTCAGTGATTGTCGCAACCACGGCAAGCGCTGCGTGCGCATCATTCATGGCAAAGGATTGGGATCGATCAATAAACAACCGGTACTTAAAGGTCTGGTAAGTCATTGGTTGCAACAACGCAACGACGTGCTCGCCTTCTGTTCCGCCCGGCCGAATGATGGCGGGAGTGGCGCGTTGTATGTGTTGTTGCGAAGGCAAAATATATAAAAAACAGATCGACTGGCACGGACCAAAGAGCGTCAGCGCGACATGGACGTTGCGCGCGTATCGTCGAGACAGGAAGTCGAGTCGATACGCGAAGTGTTTGGGCCGTGCTGGTTGATCTCTCCAATTTCATTCCGACTCCGGTTCGGCGGTCGTATCCCCCAGCAGCGCAAATTCCCGCAACACCGCCGTCGCATAGGCACCGGCCGGTAATTCAAATCTCACCGTCAGGGTTTTGGCAATTGGATCATGCGCATGTTCAAACTGTAACGGCATAACCCGCAAGGCGCGGCGATCCTGTTCCAGGCCTGCTGCCGCCAACCCTTGCGCAAACCCGGCATGGTTGTTGATCACGTGCATTTCAAGTTCGCGTACCGTTGCTTGCGTCAGTAATTCACCCTTGCCCCATAACGGCCCGGTGGCATGGATGTCACCGCTGGCCATGCGTTGTGACAAATTGGTATCACCTTGCTCGTCACTAAAAAAACGCTTGGTGCCTTGCAACCAAAACACCTCGCCCGTCAGCGGTTGATCCCAGTTAGTCTGTTGCACACGTGTTGCCAGGACCTGATTGAACAACCAGGAACGTGCGGCGGAAAGATACATGCCGCGTTCAAAACGCGGCGGCGTGATTGCATTGGCAAACAAACGTTCGGCTTGCGGCAGATTTTGCGCGTCACGCCCGAAACGCTGCGCGCCAAAATAATTGGGTACCCCCATCGACATGATGCGTTGCAGGCGATCGGCTAATCCCGCGCTATCGCCTGTGACTTCGCGCAATGTAATAATAAATTGATTGGTCGCCACTGCGCCGCGCCGTAATTTCCGATCATGGCGGATCGCTTGTAACAGCTGAATATTATCGGATGGCAACCCTGACCAATCGGCTGCTTTTTTTATCGGAACCTGTACACTGAACCATTGCGTCGTAACTGCCTGTTTGTCTTTCAGGCCGGCGTAACTGATCTGACGTTCGCTCAGCTGCGCGCAACGGGCAATACGTCGAGCCACGTCCTGCGTATTCATCCCCTGTTTGCAGATTTGCAACAGCACATGCTCGCCTTGTCCGCTGGGCACAAATGGCAATTGTTCGATGACCTGAAAATCTGCGGGAATCTGTTTGAACTTGCCGATAACCAATGGCGCGCCGTATGCCGTTGGCCAGTCTAACGAATAACGAGCATCCGACATGGTAATGACAAATTACTGGGAGTGCAGCAAAGCCGTCGCTAATACCGCTATGCCTTCACCTCGCCCGGTGAATCCCAGGCGCTCCGTGGTCGTTGCCTTGACGCTCACCTGGTCAATGGTAGTGTGTAATTCCGCGGCAAGTATGGTGCGCATCGCCGTCACATGCGGGGAAATTTTAGGCGCTTGCGCAATGATAGTGATATCGACGTTACCGATGACATAACTACGCTGTTGCATCAGTGTCACCACGTGTTGCAATAATTTACGGCTATCGATTCCCTTGTACCTGGCATCGTTGTCCGGAAAGTGATGGCCAATATCGCCCAGCGCCAGTGCGCCGAGAATCGCATCGCATAAGGCATGAATCACCACATCGCCATCGGAATGCGCTTCCATGCCTTTGTCAAAAGGGATGGTAACGCCACCTAAAACCAAACGGCTGTCGTCGATAAATTTATGGACGTCGAAGCCATTGCCGATACGAAAAGTCATAAGATTGATCCTGAAATTATCCTGGTCATTATTGCATATATTCGTATGCACATAACCTTCAATATTGTTTCGCGTGAACACATAAATTCATCCCTGTGGCTCTGCGAGCGCATCCCCTGCGGTCGACGATCACACCTAACAATATTGAAGGTTATGTGCGCACTGTGTCTACTAACTGTTGCTGCAAATAAAATGCGGCCAATGTCAGATCTTCGCGGCGGGTAATCTTGATGTTATCCGCACTGCCTTCAACCAGCAGTGGTTTTTGACCGGTTAACTCTACCGCCATCGCTTCATCGGTCACCTGCGCCCCTTGTTGCAGCGCGTTCGCCAGCGCAGCGTGCAACAAACCAAGACGAAACATCTGCGGCGTAAGCGCATGCCATAACGCATTGCGATCGATCGTGGCGGTAACATAATTGGTTGCGTCCGTTCGTTTCATCGTGTCGCGCACTGGTATGGC
>JAHECZ010000055.1 GCA_024641475.1 Gammaproteobacteria bacterium | reverse complement strand
AGTTGGGGTGCCATCGGCGCACGCACGACCGAAAGCCAGGTGCACCGTGAGTTGGCCTCGGGTTTATCCTGCCCGGTAGGTTTCAAAAATGGCACCGATGGCAAGCTGCGTATCGCCGTGGATGCGATTCGTGCCGCCAGCCGCCCACATCATTTTCTGTCATTAACCAAGGAAGGGCACTCCGCGATTTTTTCCACGGCCGGCAATGATGATTGTCATATTATTTTGCGCGGTGGAAAAAATCCTAACTATGATGCCGCCTCGGTACAAAAAGCCGCGCAGGAATTACAAGAGGCGGAACTTGCGCCCATCCTGATGATCGATTTTTCCCATGCCAATTCCAGCAAGCAACCCAGTCGTCAGGTCGATGTCGGCCATGATGTTGCGCAGCAGCTGGCGGCGGGCGATCGGCGCATCATCGGCGCAATGATTGAAAGCCATTTGCAGGCGGGTCGACAGGACGTTGTGGCAGGCAAACCGCTGGAATACGGTAAAAGCATTACCGACGCATGCATCAGTTGGGAACAAAGTGTGCCGTTATTGCAGGAATTGGCAGCGGCCGTGCGTACCCGCCGTCGCAAGCTTAAAAAATAATAGCGATATTTTTAGCCGAACAAGGTCCGCTGCGTTTCCGTGATCTGCGCCTGGGCCTGGCGTGCCGCCTCACTGAGCTGAGCGATGGTTAGCCCCGTCAGTTTGAGTGCTGCAGGATTGATACGCGCCAGGTCATTGTTATCCGGAGTATCGCTGTAAGGCAGGCTGGCGATGATATTGGCGATATAGACAATCGCCACTTCCATTGGAAATTGTTTGGCTTTTTCCGGGGCATGATGAAAAGCGATGCATTCGCGTAAGACCGGTGGCAGATGCCACTGTTGGGCCAGTTCCGCACCGACTTCCGTATGATCGAAGCCCAGCACTTCATGTTCTGCCGCCACCATATCTTTATTGGCCTCGCCCTGAATGGTCAGCAGGATGGCCTGGTGCGCGTGTTGCGGAGTGCGATGGAACAGGATGAGTTGCCCCAGATCGTGTAATAACCCGGCAGTTAACAGGGTGTCCGGGCTGGTTACGCCGCCGGTCAGTTGCGCCAGGGTTCGGGCCAATAAGCCACAGTAGAGACTGTGATGCCAGAAATCTTCCACCGAGATAATCTCGCTGGGCATGCCAGAGAACATTTTGCTGGCAATGGCCGAGTAGGCTAAATCACGGATCTGTTTGGTGCCCAACAGGGTGACGGCGCGTAAAATGCTATCGATTTGGCGGGAACTGCCATATAACGGGCTATTGGCGATTTTCAGCAGTCGGGTCGCCAGACCGGGGTCTTGCGAGATTATGTTAGCAATTTCAGCTGCCCCTGACTCGGGGTCGTTGATGGTCGCATTCAGGCGCTCGACGACCTCTGGTAACGAGACCAGCGCGCTGACGTCATCGACAAGGTTATGGGCGGTTAAGGGTTGCATCGGCTCAAGGTGTTGGTTTTCCAATCAAAAGTGTAGATGGCCCAGAGGCAACTTGCACAGATTCCGCAGCGATCGTGATCACGGCAACGAATTTAACGTTATAAACTGTGCGGTTCTTAACGCTACGCCGTCGGTGCAAAGTCTAGAATTATCGATTGGAAATCGGAGTTGAATAATGCCAGTTCTTGCTATTTTGTCGCTTGCCCTGCAATTGTTTTGTGTAGTTCATGCTCTGCGCAATGGGCGAGATTACCGCTGGATTTTTCTTATCTTGCTGGTGCCGGTCATTGGCATGGCAGCGTATTTTATTATCGAAGTCCTTCCCGGCCTGCGTCATCACCGGCAACTTAACCGCGCCAAACATGGCCTGATTCGCGCCATTGATCCTCAGCGTGATGTGCGGCAGATGCGTCAACAATTGGAAGTGGCCAATACTCTGGAGAACCGCGCCGCCCTGGCCAATGCCTGTGTTAATGCCGGTCAGTTTCAGGAGGCTATCGAGCTGTATCATTCCTGTTTGAAAATCGAGGAACATAATCCGGAGCTACTGCACAAACTGGCGCAGGCCTATTTTGGTATGCAGGAGTATGCCAAGGCCAAACAAACCCTGGCTGATTTAATCCAGCACAATCCGAACTTCAAATCAGCCGATGGACATCTGCTTTATGCCCGAACCCTCGAAGCCTTGGGTGATACCAGCGGCGCATTGCAGGAATATAAAGTGTTAACCGAATCTTTCCCGGGTGAAGAAGCCCGGGTTCGCTATGCTTTATTGCTAAAATCATTGAATGATTTGGATGAAGCGGCGCGTACTTTCGATGAAGTCGTACGGCGTGCTGCGCGTGCGCCAAAGTACTACCGGCGCGCGCAAAAATCCTGGGTTGATATTGCCAAGCAGAATTTGTGAGCACCAGGATGTTAACTCCGTTTCACTTGGCATTTCCGGTACATGATCTGCAACTTGCCCGGCAATTTTATGCCGGGGTATTGGGTTGCCGGGAAGGTCGTAGTGCACCGACCTGGATCGATTTTGATTTGTATGGCCATCAGATCGTGGCGCATTTACAGGTT
Organism: Gammaproteobacteria bacterium; assembly: GCA_024641475.1. Classification (GTDB taxonomy): domain Bacteria; phylum Pseudomonadota; class Gammaproteobacteria; order UBA6429; family Thiohalophilaceae; genus JACQBC01. The sequence goes on along the minus strand of JAHECZ010000055.1, from coordinate 13,862 downwards.
TCACGACCTGTAACGCACTCCAATCCGGTGGATGGTCATGATGTGCCGGTGCCACATTATGGTGTGATACTGACATGGGATGATTGGCAGGCATTGGCACAGCGCTTGCGTAATCAGAATATGCAATTTGTTATAGAACCGTATATCCGTTTTGCCGGAGAAGTAGGGGAACAAGCCACGATGTTTTTCCTCGATCCATCCGCGAATGCCCTGGAATTCAAATCATTCCGGGATTTTTCACAAATCTTTGCGACCCGGGAGTATTAGTTAAAATGAGTGCGCGCAATCAATTTCTTGCAATGCTGTTTATCCCGCTGTTGCTGACGGCTTGTGCCAGTACCGCCAAAGAAGAAAGTACCGGCGAATTTCTGGATAGCAGTTTGATCACGACCAAGATCAAGGCAAAGCTGATCGACGATGCGGTGACGTCGGCTTTTAACATCAAGGTCAACACTTTCAAGGGTTTTGTACAGTTAAGTGGTTTTGTAAACACCGATCAGGAAAAAACCCGCGCCACGGAATTGGCCAGTGCGGTAGAAGGTGTGAAAGAAGTACATAACGATTTAATTATTAAAAATTAAATCGCCAGCAAGGATAATAGTATCGATATTCTTTCGCAGGAGCCGGGTGAAACACGCAGTGTGACGCGTGCGGGTACGCGTATCGTGTATCAATGTCTGGCAGCGCCACAAGCGGATTATGCCGTCGTGTGTCTGCATGGCGTCGCCAGTAACGCGACGCGCTTTTATGAATGGATGAGTCAAACATCATTGCGGGAGCGCTGTACGCTCCTGGCGCTGGATCAACGCGGCCATGGACGTTCGCTGACTTACCGCGCTTTTAGCCGGAATGACTGGTGTGCGGATCTCAACGCTGTACTGGTGCAGGAAAAAATACCTGGAGTGATTCTTGGTCACAGCATGGGTGCGCAGGTTGCCCTGGAATATGCCAGTAACGCGCAACACGCAGCGCGAGCGTTGATTTTGATCGACCCGGTGTTTCCAGAGGCACTTTCCGGCACACTCAAAACCGTGGCGCGCTGGCGTCGACCGCTGCGCTTGTTTATTGCCGTGTTACGGGCTTTGCATCGCCTGGGGATACGCCGCCGTAATTATCGGTATCGTAGTTTGTATCAACTCGATCTGACAACGCGTGCTTATCTGCAAGCCAATCCCGACAAAGCCATTGCCAGTCTATACATGGATCCCTTTGCCGATCTGGAATTCATGCCGTTGGTAAATTATTTGCAGGATCTGTATGAAGTTACCCGGCCGCTGATCGCGCTGGATAATATTGACATTCCGGTGCTGGTTTTATTGTCCAAAGGCGCCAGCACCAGTGATGTGGCACATAATCACCGCATCCTGGCCATGCTGCGACACGGTGAAGTTCAACTCATCGATGCCGATCATTGGTTATTGACCGAGCAACCCGTGGCGGCACGTGCCGCGATCGATGCCTGGGTTGCACGGACATTGATGTTGGCTGTGTAACCACATTTCAATTACGGGATAGACATGGATATGCCAGGATTATCCCCACTTTACTTTTGAGGTGGTAAAGCCGCTAACTATACGGAAATAAGGAACACACGCATGGCAGCAATCAGACGCGGTTTAATCATGATGGGTGGTGGCGCGCGCGCGGCATATCAAATCGGCGTGCTGAAGGCGTTTGCAGAATTTATTCCCAAAGGCGCACCCTCACCCTTTCAAGTTGTGTGTGGCACCTCCGCTGGTGCGATCAATGCCGTGTCATTAGCAACCATGGCGGATAATTACAGTCACGCGATGGCGCAAATGCTGCGGGTGTGGGGTAATTTTCATGTCTCCCAGGTGTTTTATTCCGATCCCGGACATATTCTGCAAACCGCTTTGCAATGGGTTGCCACCATGCTGGTGGGTGGTTTGGGTAAACGCAATCCGACTGCCTTGCTGGATCGCACCCCTTTACGCGAATTACTCTTGCAGCGCATCGATTGCGCGCGCATTAGCGAAATGGTCGACAAGAAATTTCTGCATGCGGTTTGTGTCACCGCATCAGGTTATTCCTCCGGACAGTCGGTGACCTTCTTTCAGGCGGATGAGCAAACGCCGGCCTGGAATCGCGTGCGGCGGCTGGGCTGTAAAATGGATGTCAATGTGGATCATCTGATGGCTTCTTCGGCGATTCCATTTTTATTTCAGGCAGTGAAATTGAATCGGGAATATTTTGGAGATGGTTCGATGCGCCAGATAGCGCCGTTGAGCGCGGCATTGCATCTTGGTGCAGAGCGTATTCTGGTGATCGGTAATGAACACGCCAGTGAGCGGCAAAGCCGTATTCGCAGCGATGTCTATCCGAGCATGGCGCAAATTGCCGGGCATATTCTCGACAGTATTTTTCTCGATAGTCTCGAGGCGGATCTGGAAAGACTGGAGCGCATCAACAAAACCATCGACATGCTTGCCTCGCACAAAATCAATCAAGGTGACATTCCGCTGCGCAAGGTCAAGGCCTATGTCATTGCTCCGAGTGTTGATATAGGCAGCCTGGCGCGTGGCTATGTCAAACATTTACCACGCACAATTCGCTATTTGCTGAAGGGAATCGGTGCCATGCGCAAGGAAGGCTCGGCATTGGCCAGCTATCTGCTGTTTGAAAAGGAATATTGTCGGGAATTAATTCGTCTTGGCTACAACGATACGATGGCGCAACGTGAATTGGTGGAAGCTTTTTTACACGAATCCTGATTTTAGACGGAGTCGCTTGGCGCAATTGATCTGCTTGTGTCAGAATAGTCACCGCAACATTTTAAAAGGACGCCCGCATTGCGCATCGCTTTAGTTGATGACGATATCCACCTGGCCCAGGCCATGACGGTTTGGTTAAAGGCGCGCGGCTATGACGTGGTGCATTTTATTTCCGGCGTGGATTTCACCAACGCGCTGCGCAAGGACAGTTTCGATTTATATATCCTCGATTGGGTTATGCCGGATATGGATGGGGAAGCCGTGCTCAAATGGCTGATCGATCAGAATGATCACACCACCCCGGTCATCTTTGTGACGCAGCGTGATTCCGAAGAGGACATTGCGCGCATTCTGAATTTAGGTGCCGACGACTACATCACCAAACCCATTCGGGAAAAAGTTTTGCTGGCACGGATTGCCGCGGTGACACGCCGCAGTCATACCTCCGCCCCCTTGTCGCGCGAAGTGCTGGATTATCCACCATTTCGTATTAACACCACCGCACACATGGTGCTTAAAGATACCGAAGCCTTGAAACTGACGCAGAAAGAATATGAGCTGGTGGTATTTTTGTTTCGCAATGCCGGACGCTTATTGTCGCGTGGCCATATTCTGTCCGCCGTGTGGGGCCATGGCACCGATTTTACAACCCGCACTGTCGATACACACATCAGCCGGGTCCGGAAAAAGCTGGACCTGGGTGTCGAAACCGGCTGGCGCTTGAGCGCGATTTATCATCAGGGTTATCGTTTGGAACCGGTGGACAAGGAAGAAACCGCTACAGCAGTCTAAGTCAGTATTCTTTTCCGCTAATATTCTTGCCGCTGCATGGTGTATAGTCATGCGGGTTTCATCATGTGATTCAGGAGGAAACAATGATCGGTAAAAAGAACGTGGCCTTTGGGTTTTTATATCTGGTGTTAACTGCCGCAGTTGGTCCTTACATGGTGGTCAAGGTGTTTCCCGATGTGGAAAAAACCACGGCGGCCAAACAGGCACCACTTGGACGTCTGCAACAAATCCAGACGAATCAGTTTGAAGAGAATCTGGATAAAGTTCCCGCCGATACACTGGCCAAGGCCAATACTGACGGATTGCTGGCGTTGAACAATGCGTATAACACGCGTGCGGATCTCAGCAATCCGCGTAGCATTCATGCCCATGGCAATCTTGAAGCGGTGTTAAATATTATCGCCGGTCTCACCTTGGGGTTTATCGCTATCGCGCGCGTGTATAAGCAAATCATCAGCTGGCTGTTTATTGTTGGTGCCGTGCTGCATTCCGGCATGATGTATCTGGGCGGCTTTGGTCAAGCCTGGGCCTATTCGTTGTTACCGCTGGGTCCCGCGCTGGTCTTGCTGGCTTTTCTATCGATAGGTATTGCTGCATTGATAGGTTTCAAAGGCGAACTCGTTAAGGATTGAGCATGCGTCCTCTGTATCCGGCCATTCAACCTTATCGGCACTTTACGCTGCCGGTCACAACGCCACATGTTTTATATGTTGAGGAGTGCGGCATTCCCGCCGGAGTGCCCGTGGTGTTTTTACACGGCGGTCCGGGTGCGGGTTGCGAAGAGTATCATCGGCGCTTTTTTGATCCGCAACGTTATCGCATCATTTTGTTTGATCAACGTGGCTGCGGTAAATCCACACCGCATGCGGAATTGAGCCATAACACCACCTGGGATCTGGTGGCGGATATCGAAGCGCTGCGACAGCATTTGCAGATCGATCAATGGGTCGTGTTTGGTGGATCGTGGGGTTCGACATTGGCATTGGCCTATGCACAAAAGCATCCGCAACAGGTATTGGGGTTAATCCTGCGCGGCATATTTTTATGTCGGCAACGCGAGATCGATTGGTTTTATCAGGAAGGCGGCGCCAGCCGGATTTTTCCGGAGTACTGGCAGGATTTTGCCAGAGTGATCCCGCCGCATGAACAGGCACAGATGGTCTCGGCCTATTATCAACGACTGACTTGTCAGGATGAATTGCAACGCATGCAAGCCGCCAAGGCCTGGTCGATCTGGGAGGGCCGTACCGCGACGTTGCGCGGCAATAAACATGTCGTGGATCATTTTGCCAATCCGCACACCGCATTGAGCCTGGCGCGTATCGAATGTCATTATTTTATGCACCAATCGTTTCTGGCGGAAAATCAGTTACTGAATGATGCCGGGCAACTGGCAGACATTCCCGGTACGATCGTGCAAGGGCGTTACGATATCATCTGTCCGATGGAAAGTGCCTGGGCATTGCATCAGGCCTGGCCGTTGAGTGAATTGCACGTTATTGCCGATGCAGGCCATTCTGCCGCCGAGCCGGGAATTACCGAAGCGTTAGTGACGGCCACGGATCAGATGTTAAAAAGAATCGAATGATTGGTTTACTCCAGCGCGTGACACAGGCCAGTGTCAGCGTCGACAATGTCATCATCGGTGAAATCAACCAAGGTATTCTGGTATTGGTGGGTGTCGCCAAAACCGATACTCACGCCAGTGCCGAGCGCTTGATTGAGCGGTTGCTGAGTTATCGGGTATTTGCCGATGATGCTGGCAAGATGAATCGCAGTGTCGTGGAGGTAAATGGTGGTGTCTTGCTGGTACCGCAATTTACCCTGGTCGCTGATACCAAAAAAGGAATGCGTCCCGGTTTCTCGGCAGGTGCGTCACCGGAAACAGGTCGGCAATTATTTGATCATTGCGTACAGTCCGCACGTTTGCGCCATAACAACATTGCGACAGGACAATTTGGAGCCGATATGCAGGTGGCATTGATCAACGATGGACCGGTAACCTTCTGGATCGAAGTCAATTAATAAATTTGCTGTTAGATGTTTTTGTCAGCATAGCGCCGGAGCATCGCGCGGATTTGCTCCTGACTGGCAGGCTTACTGAGAAAATCATCCATCCCGGTTTGTATGCACAACTCACGATCTTCGGGAGTCGCATTGGCCGTGAGTGCAATGATCGGCAAGTGGCTGTGCGGGTTTTCCTGATCACGCCAGCGGCGAGCAACTTCCGGTCCATCCAATTCGGGCATACGCATATCCATCAAGACCAAATCAAAACGGCTTTGCTGCAATGTTTGTAACGCTAATTTGCCATTATCGACATGTTCGACGACATGACCATCTTGTTTCAGAAATGTCGTGATGACTTTGGCGTTAATCGGACTATCTTCAGCCACCAGAATGTGCAAACTTTTTATCGGTAAGGACGCATCGGTGGTTGTGGCTGTGGTGACAGGATTGGACAAACCCGCCAGCTCGCGTAATGTCACATGGAGTCGTTCCTGGGTAATGGGCATAACCAGAAGTTGATCGAAAAGAGTTCGATCTGTATCGCTGAGATGTTGTAATTGAGACAAACGCATAATCCAGCCAATTTTGACTAGCGGCAGGTGACGTTGCCGAATTTCTGCGGCAAGTACACGGCAATCATGTTTGCAACTTAATTCACTCAAAAGAATCAGGATGGGTGATGCAGCAGCATGGGTGTCCAGTTCAGCAAGCAATTCCGTGGCTGAATCAACAAAGCGGGGCTGACAACCTGATGCGCTGCAATAGGCATTGAGTATTGCACGGTGAGTTGGCTGGGTTTCCAGAATCAACAGCGGTGTCGAGTTAACGGACTGTGCAAGAGTAATAGTTGAGCTGGCAATCGGTCGAAGTGGTAACTCAAACCAGAACGTGCTGCCTTCCCCGGGCGCACTTTGCATACCAATCTGACCATGCATTAATTTTACCAATTGGGCAGAAATTGTCGTGCCCAGGCCAGTCCCGCTGTCGGGTTGGCGGCGTTCACGATCAATAATCTGATAAAACGGTTCGAAGATGTGTTGCTGTTGTTCCTGGTCAATGCCCGGTCCGGTATCGCGAATCGCAAAACGAATCTGGATGAGTTGCCCGCCTGGCTGCGTTACTGCCCGCGTGACATCAATGCAGATTTCACCACTGGGGGTAAATTTGACGGCATTGCTGACCAGATTCAACAGAATCTGCCGCAGTCGTTTACTGTCGCCAATCACAAGCTGCGGGAGAGTGGGATCACAATAGAAAAACAATTCAACATTCTTACTGTTGGCACTGGCGGTAAACATTTGTGCGACACCGTGAACCAAGTGCGGCAAATTGAATTCGTATGCAGAAATTTGATACTTTTCTGCTTCAATTTTGGAAAGATCCAGCACGTCATCGATCAAGGCATGCAACGCACTGGAAGATTCCTGTAAAGCATCAATGTATTCGCGTTGCTCGGTGTTCAGCGAGGTTTGTTTCAGCAAACTGGTGATACCAACGATGCCGCTCATCGGTGTACGGATTTCATGACTCATGGCCGCGAGAAATTCGCTCTTGGCACGATTGGCACGGTTGGCTTCATCGCGGGCACGATTCAAGTGCTTCAGCAAGGTATCAAAGTAATAGGGTAAAACTGTCATGAATATCAAATAAGCGATCACATCGTAGACATGTGAATACCAGGTGTCAGTACGCAGCAGTACGATTCCAAACGCAATGATGCTCAATGCGACTGAGACGAGCAGATGGTTGCGGCCATAGCGTACTGCGTAGCTGATATGGTTCCAGGTAAATAAAAAAAAGAAAGGACTGAATGGACCGTCATCAGTAAATAGCATACAAACGCTGACACCAGTAATGTCAAAGGCAATGACCAGGTAACTGCGCCAGCTGACACGTGGCCAATACAGCACGCTTATCAGTACCAGCATTGAATAACCGAAAAAGGCGAAGAATAACTGGAAATACTCGTCCCAGCGTGGGGCGTAATAACCGCTACGCATCGCCAGGCCGATAAAGACAGTCGCGGTCAAACACAGCGCCAGGCGGATCTTGGCGGACATGTATTCCGGACTTTTGCGGACTTCGGCGAAATTGATTTTCATGGGGAGACCCCGGGATTAGGCCGGCATATCATGGTGAGGCATGATGTCGAGAAAGCTTTGAATCGCGGCAAAGTCTTCCACTTCTTTGGGTGGATTGCGGCTATCGGGTTGACGAATCGCCAGCAGGTATTGAATGCCATAGCGTTGTGCTGAACGCAGCACTGGCAGGCTATCATCGATCAAAATGCTGTGGCGTTTATCGAACGGTTGTTTGAGTTGCAGGCGCTGCCAGAATTCCGGGTGTTCCTTGGGGATACCAAAATCGTGCGCACAGATAATTTTATCCAGATGATTGTGCAGCGCGGTTTTATTGAGTTTCAGCATCAGACTTTTCTGATGCGCGTTGGTTACCAGGCAGACGAACTTGTTGAGTCGCCGCATTTGATCCAGGAACTCAATGACATGTGGATGGATTGCAATCAGGTGATCCACCTCGGCCTTGAGTTGCGCAATGTCCAGGCCCAATTCACGCGTCCAGTAATCGACGCAATACCAATCAATCGTGCCTTCCTTGCGCTGGTAATAGCCTTGCAAGGTGGTCTTGGCTTCAGCAATTGGCAGGGAATGCTTTTCAGCAAAACGCTGTGGCACATGTTCGCGCCAGAAATAGTTGTCAAAATGCAGGTCCAGCAGCGTGCCGTCCATATCAAGGAGTACAGTGTGGATGTCAGGCCAATTAAGCATCGCCATAGTCTAAGCGCCGCACCGCAAAACGCCAAGCGTATGGCGCCTGGTCTTTACCCGACCGCGTGGTTTTTTAGGTCCGATACTGGCAGAATAGAGTTATGTCACAATCCCCCCGTATCTTGCGAACCCGTACTCTGGCGCGCACGCGGGTATTTGAAATCGAAGCGGTGGATCTGGAATTTGCCAATGGCGCCGCGGTGCAATATGAACGCTTGCGTGGCGCACCGCAAGGTGCGGTACTGATTGTGCCGATTCGCAATGACAATACGGTCTTGTTGATTCGCGAGTATGCTGCCGGTATGGAGCGCTACGAATTGGGGTTACCCAAAGGCAGTATCGAACCCGGCGAGGATATTCTGGTCGCGGCCAATCGCGAGATTCAGGAAGAAGTCGGCTATGCGGCGCGCACATTAACGCATTTAACCACGCTGACATTGGCTCCCGGTTATTCGAATCAACGTTCCCATGTGGTACTGGCACGTGATCTTTATGCAGCGACGGCGGAAGGTGATGAGCCCGAGCCGTTGCAGGTTGTGCCAGTGCCGCTGGCGGATATTGCCGATTTCATTATGCAACACCACATCAGTGAGGCACGCAGCATCGCGGCGTTATTCATGGTGCAACATTATTTACAAGCGGAGTCGCCATGACAACGATGGAATTGGCATCGTTAATGGAAGGTTGCGTGGCCATCGCGCGTGCCGCCGGGACGCGCATTATGCGAATCTATGCCGATGGTTTTTCTGTTCAGGATAAAAAAGATCATTCACCCTTGACCGAAGCAGACATGGCCGCTCACGCTGTGATCGACGATGGTCTGGAAGAAATCGCGCCGGAATATCCGGTGCTGTCCGAAGAGTCTGCCGCCATCGCGTTTGAGGATCGCGCCCGTTGGGAAACCTATTGGCTGGTCGATCCGCTCGATGGTACGCGGGAATTCGTGAATAATACGCCGGAGTTCAGTGTCAACATCGCGTTAATTCATCAGCACGAAGCGATCCTCGGCGTGGTGTATTCACCCGCGTATGATCTCGCCTATTATGCCGCGCGTGGTCTGGGGGCATTTAAACAACATGTCAGTGAAGCGCCGCGGCAGATCCACGTGGCGGCAAAGCATCGCTCCCCGATGATCGTTGCCAGCAGTCGCTCTCACAAAAGTGACGCGGTGCAGCAATTCCTGGCCAAAGTGGGTGAACACGAATTACTGATCATGGGCAGCGCGCTCAAGTCATGTTTGATCGCCGAAGGCCACGCCGATATTTATCCGCGGCTGGGTCCGACCTCGGAATGGGATACCGCGGCGGCGCAGTGTGTTGTCGAAGAAGCCGGCGGCATGCTAACGGATTTACAGTTGCAGCCATTGCGTTACAACACCAAGGCGTCGTTGCTGAATCCACATTTTTTGGTCTATGGCGACAAGAATGTGGATTGGAAGAAATATTTATAATGTCGCGCTGTCGCTGATATCATTCCGACGAATAATAAGTAATTTATAGTGCGAAGCGGTATTTAAACGGTGCAGCGATCGTAAACGGCCATGATCGTTTTGAGTTCTTCGAGTACCTGGGATGTTTCGGCGCCGTTGAGATGGACTAACTGGGGAATATCCAAACCTTGTTCGATTGCGGTGATGTGTTCGCGGACAGTACGACATCCATCATGACATAACGATTCGACGACAGGTTGCAGGTGGTGCGGTAATGGTGCCATAACATCGTCGTGTTTGGATACGGGACAAAAGCGTAGCACGCCTGTTACCAAATTGAAATTCCAACATAATAACTTACTGTGTTGCTGTGGTTAGCGTGCAGACAGGACAGCGCGGTTCGATGGTTACCGTCTCGGGTAAGCCAAACCGTTGATTCATCGGGATATTTGTGAAATCCAGCCGCCAGGCGACCAGCGCAATACTGTTATTGGCGCACTGATAGTTCGAGCCATATAAAGTATCACCGATGATTGGAAAACCGTGTTGACTCAGTTCGACACGTAATTGATGTGGCCGGCCAGTGTGTGGTTGCAGATTCCATTGCAGATAGCCCGTGTGTGAGTCCCGCTCCAAAAACGTGGCGCGCGTGATACTGGGTTTGCCCTGTGGACTGACAAAAGCGCGGCGTTTGTTGCGGGCAATGCGGCTGTGCCATTCAAACTGCGCATCTGCCTGTAAACTCAATGGACTGCGCGAAGTCGTGACCGAGGCTGGCAGGTGATCAAAACTTTGCGTCGATGTCCAGGCGCGATAAGTTTTGTGTACCTGTTGATGTTCAAACCAGTGATTGGCACTACGGTGTGCTTCGCGTGTTAATGCAAACAACACCAGGCCGTTGACCTCGACATCCAGACGGTGGACCGGAAAAATTGCGGTACCTAATTGTTCCTGTAATTCGATGCCCAACACCCGGCGCGGATCGGCACGGCCCTGGTGTGACGGCACAGTCAACATGCCACTGGGTTTTTGGGCAATGACAAAATCAGATGAACGCAATAACAATTCGTCCACGACGGACGGCAGAGTTGGCATATCAGGCAGCGGCGGGCGCGGGTAACAACGCGAGTAATTGCTGCGTTGTTTCGGCAATCACTTGTGACCAGGGCAGGCCGATGATAGGTTGTTGCGTCAGACTGTCGACAAAAGCGGGTTGGCAATGGTCGCCGAGAATATAGCGATAATCCATGGTGATTTCGCAGCCGACCGGTAAATTATCCATCGCAAACACAAAGCCTAGATGCCATAAGCCGGTGGGTCTAAACGCATGATTGATGTAACACTCATCGCTCCATTCCGGACAGACGGTATAGTAACGTTCAAACCAGCGGACACTGGAATTGATTTCTTCGGAACCGCCGGGTAATTGCAGAAATTGTTCATGACTCAGGGTTTGCTGGATGCGATCCGGCGCTACCAGTACACTACCGCGAGTGACCGGCGCGGCGAGAAACACACCCTGGCCGGCATGGGGGATGTGTGAAGGGGCGATGTTGTAACGCGGTATAATCATGCGAAATAGAATACACGAAAAGTGAAACAGGAATCAGCTTGTTAAGTTATCAACATATATACCATGCCGGGAATTTTGCCGATGTGCATAAACACACGGTTTTAGCCCTGTTGTTGCAAGCGCTGCAACGAAAACCGACTGCCCTGTGTTATCTGGAGACCCATGCCGGCCGCGCATTGTATGATCTGCATGATCCGCTGGCACAGAAAAATTGTGAGTTTGAGCAAGGGGTTAGCCGTCTTTTGGCCGAGTCCAGTCCTCCGGCGATGCTGGCCGGATACCTCGCCTATATATATAAGTGTAACCACCCAGGTAACACCCTGCGGTTTTATCCGGGATCACCGCTGCTCGCACGTGAGTTGCTGCGCGAGCAGGACGCCATGATCCTGGCCGAATTGCATCCCCAGGAAATTCCCTTGTTGCGACAACAGCTGCAGCAGGACAAACGTATTGCGATCCATCAACGCGACGGTTATGAGATGTTGCGCGCGTTACTACCGGTTAAACAGTCGCGTGGTCTGGTGTTGATCGATCCGGCGTATGAACTGAAAAGCGATTATGCGCAGGTGGTGACGGCGCTGGAATTAATTCAGCAACGCTGGCCTGGTGGCGTGGCAATGGTGTGGTATCCACTGCTCACGGCCAGTGCACATGATAATTTTATCCAGGCACTGCGTAAGTCAGCACTGCGCGATGTGCTGTGTTGTGAACTGCAAGTGCAGAGTTACGCCGGCCTGCCGGGCATGAAAGGCTCAGGCGTGATTATTCTGCGTCCACCCTGGCAAGTGGATACGCAGCTACAGGAATTGCTGCCTTACCTGGCGGATTTACTGCAGCAGGATGCCAGCGCGACTCACTGGCGGGTCGAACAGCTGATCGCAGAATAATGCCTAGTGCAGTTTGACCTGAAAGAGTTCGCGGGCGTCGTCGAATACCGTCAGTTTATCTTCATCCAGACCCTTGAGTACTTCCAGATAGCGCTGGCTCAAAAACGGTTCGTCGGTGACATTGCGGATGTAGATATGGTGCACTTGCGCCGGGAAACGTCGCAATATTTCGGTGTAGACCTCCGGATCTTTTTCCCCTGAATCACCCACCAGAATAAATTTGCGTTGCGGGTAACGGCGTATCATGTCGCTGATGATCGGCAGTTTATATTCGTAGGCCGAGGCAAACAGATTCTGCACGGATTCATCCTTGATACGGAATTGTTTCATCGCAAAGCTGCCGTGCGGAAAACCGGTATGTTCGAGGAAGGTGCTCAAGGCCGGATATAACTGCCAGGGTGAAGCGGAGATGTAATGAAAATCGGCGCCTTGCTGATACCATTCATAATAGATGCTGCTCATGCCGGGCACCGCTTCGAACTCGCGCACAAAAGTATTACGCAGTAATTCTTTTTTATCCAGCACGTTACTGATCTTGATGGTGTCGTCCACATCAGTAATGATGGATAGCCCCTGCTCGCGTAGCAGTTGAATTTCGCCGTGGATCGAGCGCTTGTCTGAGTCCGGAGTGATCAATTCCAGCGGCAGCCAGCGCGGCAGATTTTTTGCGGGTAACTGCGCCGCGGTGAGTTTGATGCTTGCGGTGAAATGGCCGTTAGGTTCCGATACATTGCATTGAGCTGTCTGATTGGCGATACGCACCTGTAATTTTTTATCACGCAGGTTATCCACCACAAACATCCGTGCGCGCTCCGCAAACAAGCGGTTATTCTCCAGGTCTTTATCATCATCCAGGCCAAAGAGTTTCCCCATGCCCTTGATAGTGAACTTGCGCCACAACGAATCGGTATCACGATCAAATACCCAGCCATGCACCGGCACTTCCCAGGTCTTATCGGTCGGGTTATAGGCCGCCGAAGCGGGAAACAGGATAACCTCGTCGCTCGCATTGAGCCCATCCGCCATCGCGTGATGAGTGAACAGCAAGGCCAGAACAAGGCACAGATAGGGTGTGATTCTCATGGTGACAACTGGATCCGTCAGGTAGGGTAGGCGTGCAGGATAACCCCAAAGCTGCCGGACGAAAAGTGCCAAAACTTAAGAATAGATTAAGTATTCATTATGAGATGCTTGCTCTGCAATAAAATCACGCTGCGTGCCTGGTTCGGCAATATGTCGAACACGGACGACACCTACCTCACCCCCTAGCAAGAAGATACGTACTACACCCCACAGCGTAAAAAGTTCCCGCTCATTATCCTGCGAGCGTGGTGAATTGAGTATGTGGCGTAATGCCGCAACCGTTTTACACACTGCACCGGGTAATGAATAAGCAAGATGAAACCCTGCAGGTGTGCAACGTTGTTCAGTTTCACTGTATGGATTCGGAGGCAGTTTGGCCTCGTTAGACTCGGGCGGAGGGCATATGTTTAGTACTCAATTTTTTCAACGCGGTTCACTTGCGTTAGTGTGTTTGGCGTTTACATTTCCAGCGTTAGGACAATCTTTTTTAGTGCAGTGTCCTACGCAAACCAATTTGCATCCTGCGGTGGCAAAAACACCGGACAATCCTACCGGGGCGAATCCTGGCAT
>JAHECZ010000054.1 GCA_024641475.1 Gammaproteobacteria bacterium | reverse complement strand
CGCTTTGGCATTCTGCCGAATTGCGGTGCGGTTACAATCCATTGCGGTATCACCGCCACCGAGCACCACCACGCGCTGAGCTTGCATACTGAGGAAATCGGTTTTGTTTTTTAATAAATTATAACAATTGCGTACATTGGAAATCAGATAGGGCAAGGCTTCGTGCACTCCGGGTAAATCTTCACCAGGAAATTCACCTTTCATATAATTGTAAGTACCCATGCCGAGGAACACCGCGTCATAGTCATTGAGTAATTTCTCGAACGCGATGTCTTTGCCAATCTCGGTGTTCAATACAAATTCCACGCCCATCTCTTCGAGGATCTTGCGGCGCCGTTTGACAATTTCTTTTTCGAGTTTGAATTCAGGGATACCGAACATCAGCAGACCACCGATCTCTTCGTAGCGATCGTATACCACGGCTTTCACACCATTGCGCGCCAGCACATCAGCACAACCCAATCCTGCCGGGCCCGCGCCGATCACCGCCACCTTCTTGCCGGTGTCTTTGACTTTGGTCATATCCGGTCGCCAGCCTTGGGCAAACGCGGTATCAGAAATATAGCGTTCCACTGCACCAATCGTGACCGCACCAAAACCGTCATTTAATGTGCAGGCACCTTCGCATAAACGATCCTGTGGACAGACACGGCCACAGATCTCCGGCAGGGAATTGGTGCGATGCGACAATTCCGCCGCTTCGAATAAATTGCCTTCGCTAATCAGCTTGAGCCAGTTGGGAATGTAGTTATGTACCGGGCACTTCCATTCGCAATACGGATTACCGCATTCCAGACAACGCGTCGCCTGTTGGCTTGCGCCATTGGCATCGAACTGGGCATAAATCTCGCGGTATTCCTGCACGCGAACACCCGCCGCCTTTTTCGCCGGATCAAGTCGCGCCACCTGGATAAATTCAAAATTGTTTTTCTTGGCCATGAGTTTCACTTGCAAGGTTTACGACTAGGCTGCGGCACGACGCAGATCCTCGAGTAAGGATTCCATCGACGCCGCCTTGGGTTTGATCAACCAGAATTTGCCAATCTCATCAGCGAAATTATCGAGGATAAATTTGCCACGCACGCTGCCGGTTTCGCGAGTATATTCCTGGATTAGTTCGCGCAGATAGACACGATGTTCTTCCATATTTTGCGCAGCAATCCGCACGATCTCGACATCATGATTGTAGTTATCTGCTAGGCAATGGCATTCGTCATAGACAAACGCAAAGCCACCGGTCATGCCGGCACCGAAATTCACACCGGTATTGCCCAGTACCGCGACAACCCCACCGGTCATGTATTCGCAGGCGTGATCACCGGTGCCTTCCACCACGGCAGTCGCCCCGGAGTTGCGCACACCAAAGCGTTCACCCGCCAGACCGGCTGCAAACAATTTGCCGCCAGTGGCGCCATATAAACAGGTATTACCGATAATGGTGGTTTCATATGAAGCAAATTGGCTTTTCTTCGATGGATACAATACGAGCTTGCCACCGGCCATGCCCTTGCCGACATAATCATTGGCATCGCCTTCGAGATACATGTGCAGACCACCGGCATTCCACACACCGAAACTTTGTCCAGCCGTACCGCTCAGACGTAATACGATGGGTTTGTCTTCCATGCCGAGGTTATCATGACGTATTGCGATTTCACCGGAGAGGCGTGCGCCGATGGACCGATGAATATTGCGCACCGCATAACTAAATTCACCACCGGTTTTGTTTTCAATCGCGCTCAGGCAATCGCGCACCATTTGTTCGGCCAGTTCACCTTTGTCAAACGGCGCATTTTTGGGTGACAGACAAAATTGCGGTTTGTCACTCGGTACGGCGCCCACACCCAGCAACGGTGATAAATCCAGGCGCTGTTGTTTCCTGGTCAAACCTTCAAAGCGTTGCAACAGATCGGTCCGACCGATGATATCGGTGAGTTTGCGACAACCCAGTTGCGCGAGTAATTCACGCACTTCCTGCGCAACGAATTGGAAATAATTCATGACCCATTGCACTTCGCCGCGATAATGATCCTTGCGTAATCGATCATCCTGCGTAGCAACACCGGTGGCGCAATTATTCAAGTGACAAATGCGCAGATATTTACAGCCCATCGCGATCATCGGGGCGGTTCCAAAGCCAAAACTTTCAGCGCCAAGGATCGCCGCCTTAATCACATCCAGACCGGTTTTTAAACCGCCGTCGGTTTGCAGACGCACCTTGTCGCGCAGATCATTGGCGCGCAAAATTTGATGCGCTTCGGTCAGACCTAATTCCCAGGGACTGCCGGCGTACTTCACCGATGTTAACGGTGACGCCCCGGTACCACCGTCATAACCGGAAATGGTAATCAAATCCGCGTAGGCTTTGGCAACACCGGCGGCGATCGTACCGACGCCGGCTTCGGCAACCAGTTTCACCGACACCAGTGCGGCCGGATTGATCTGTTTCAAATCAAAGATCAATTGCGCCAGATCTTCAATGGAATAAATATCGTGATGCGGCGGCGGTGAAATCAAACCGACACCGGTTTTGCAATACCGCAGTTTTGCGATCACGTCATTGACTTTATGGCCGGGCAATTGCCCGCCTTCACCGGGCTTGGCACCCTGGGCGACTTTAATCTGCATGACTTCGGCGCTACGCAAATACGCCGGGGTCACACCAAAACGTCCGGAGGCCACCTGTTTAATCTTGGAACGGGTTATCGCTTTATAACGCGCCGGATCTTCACCGCCTTCGCCGGAATTGGATCGCCCACCGAGTCGATTCATGGCTTCGGCGAGGGTTTGATGCGCCTCGGGTGATAACGCACCCAGCGACATCGCCGCCGAATCAAATCGCAAGGTGATGGCTTCAATCGATTCCACGTCATCTAATGCAACCGGCTTGACGTCCTTGCGCAGCACTAACATGTCACGCAGGTTCAACGGGTGTCGGCCATTCACCAGACTGGAATACTCTTTATATTTGGCGTAGTCACCGGATTTCACCGCGGCTTGCAGGGTACCCACCACATCCGGGTTATAAGCGTGATCTTCACCGCCATGAATATATTTCAGTAATCCGCCTTGTGCGATCGTCTTGCGGGCATTCCACGCCAGTCGCGCTAGTTGACGTTGATCGTGTTCGAAATCTTCAAAGGCAATGCCGGAAACGCGATTCGTCGTACCACTAAAGCACAGATCCACCACTTCCTGATGTAAACCAACGGATTCAAATAATTGCGAACCGCGATAGGAAGAAATAGTAGAGATACCCATCTTCGAGGTGATCTTATATAAACCCTTATCAATACCCTTAATGTAGTTCTTGAATAACTTGGCAGTATCTTTCTCGCTGATTTCACCGCTGCGTTGCATATCGTTAATCACACCCAGCGCGAGATACGGATACACGGCGGTTGCGCCATAACCGATCAATACCGCAAAGTGATGCGGGTCGCGCGCCGTACCGGTTTCCACGATGATATTGGCATCACAACGCAAGCCTGCGTTGATCAGGCAATGATGCACGGCACCGGTAGCAAACAATGCATGTACCGGTATCTGATCTTTTTGGATGTTGCGATCACTCAACACCAGAATCACGGCGCCTTGTTTGACCGCATTGACGGCCTGTTCGGTAATCGCTTCGATGGCTGCCTTGAGCGTGCCGGTTTCCGGATATTGCAATTCAATGATGTGATGACGGTAATCGTCTTCCTTGCGCGCCAGCAACTGTTTGAACTTGCTGGTTGATAACACCGGTGAATCGATGATCAGTCGACGCGCATGATCGGGTGATTCGGCAAACATGTTGCGCTCACGACCCAGACAGGTTTCCAGCGACATGACGATCTGTTCGCGGATCGGATCAATCGGCGGATTGGTGACCTGGGCGAATTGTTGGCGGAAATTATCAAACGGTGAACGGATGTGACGCGACAAAACCGGGAATGGGGTGTCATCACCCATCGAGCCCACCGCTTCCATGCCGCCCTCGGCGAGCACACGAATGATTTGATCGCGTTCTTCAAAACTGACCTGATAGAGTTTTTGATATGTGCTGATCTGCGCCATTTCCAGCGGTGCTTCGGCGTCTTCCTGCATACGCGATTCGACACGCACGGTATTTTCCGCCAGCCATTTTTTGTATGGCTGACGTGCTTTTAAGCGGTTGTCGATGTCTTCGGGTAACAACAATTCGCCGGTTTGTGTATCGGCGGCGATCATCTGGCCGGGGCGCAAGCGACCCTTCATGATCACATCTTCAGGTCTGTATTCGTACACGCCGATTTCGGACGCGAGGGTGATATGCCGATCACGGGTGATCACATAACGTGCTGGACGCAAACCATTGCGATCCATGCTGCACGCCGCGTAACGGCCATCGGTCAACACAATACCGGCCGGACCATCCCACGGTTCCATATGCATGGAGTTGTATTCGTAAAAAGCGCGCAGATCCGCATCCATGGTATCGATGTTCTGCCAGGCGGGTGGAATCAACAAGCGCATCGCACGGAAGATATCCATACCACCGGCCAGCAGCGCTTCGAGCATGTTGTCCAGCGACAAGGAATCCGAGCCACGCATTGAAACCAGCGGTCGCACATCGGCCATCGGCAACTGCGGCGTCTCTAATTTATGGCCACGCGCGACAGACCAGTAACGATTGCCCTGCACCGTGTTGATTTCACCGTTGTGCGCCAAATAGCGGAACGGTTGCGCCAGCCGCCATTGCGGCCAGGTGTTGGTGGAGAAGCGTTGATGAAATACGCACAAGGCCGATTCCATCGTGGGGTCATTGAGGTCTTTATAAAAGATCGGCAGGTTGGCGGGCATCACCAGCCCTTTGTAGCAAACAACCCCGGCACTGAAACTGGTGATGTAAAACATGTCATCACCCGGCTCGATGCGCTTTTCGGCGCGACGGCGGGCAATATATAAGTGGCGATCAAAATCGGCCGCCGTCATCGTGTTGGGCGCATTGACGAACAACTGCATGACTTGCGGTAACGTCTTTAAGGCTTCGCTACCACAGGCACTCGCATCGGTCGGGACTTCACGCCAGCCCGCCACCGTTAACCCTTCGCGGCTGATTTCTGCAGCGAGAATGTCGCGCGCTTTGTTGGCAAGCGTGGCATCGGTATTTAAAAACAACATGCCGGCGGCAAAACGATCCGCCAGATCGATATTGAGTGTTTTTGCAACCTTACGGAAAAACCCTTCAGGGGTTTTCATCAGCAAGCCGCAGCCATCACCGGTCTTACCATCGGCCGCGACGGCGCCGCGATGGGTTAAACATGCTAACGAACGAATTGCCGTATCAACCACCCAATGGCTGGCTTTACCATCCATGTGGGCAATCAATCCAAAGCCGCAATTATCGCGCTCAAATTCGGGCCGATAAAGGCCGCGTTCTTCTAAATCTTGTGTGATATGACCCATACAGCGGAGGGCCCCGGTCGGGACCAGCTCTCCTCCCAAGTCCAGGCAAAAGGGCCAAGGAGTATACAGGCAGTGTATGTGTGGCTCAATGACTCCAGTGAGAGGGATTCGCTTCGCGTAAATATTTAAGCTATTGATTTATAGGGATATCAAAATCGGTTATCAATGACATGGCCAAATAGAAATCAGCCAGTTGCTGGCGCTGAGGGTTTAATATCGGTTTAAGGAAATTTTGCTAGATTGGGAACGTTTTTACAGCTCTGTACGTGCTATGAAGATGCACTGTTGTTTAATTTAGGAGTAGCACGTGATGACTCGCCACAGATCCTGGCAACCCTGGCTCGTCTTATTTTTCAGTCTGGGCATTTTTACCGTCGCCCATGCGGATGATCTACCCAATCTGTCGCTGCAAACCAAGCAAGGTGGTCTGCATTTGAATGAATTGCGCGGCCAGGTGGTGTACCTGGATTTCTGGGCATCGTGGTGTGTGCCTTGCCGTAAATCTTTTCCCTGGATGAACGACATGCACCAGCGTTACAGCAAGGACGGCTTGAAAATCGTCGCGATCAATCTTGATAAGGAAGTCAATCTGGCCAAACAGTTTCTCACGGAGTATCCCGCCAATTTTACCGTTGCCTATGATCCGGAAGGCTTGAGTGCCGAAAAATTCAAAGTACAGGCCATGCCCAGTTCTTATCTGATCGACAGGCAGGGCAAGCTGCACAGTACCCATCTGGGATTCAAGGAAAAAGATACCGCCGCTATGGAAGCCGCCATTAAAAGTTTATTAGCCAAATAATCAGAAATATCGCCGGGGGAAATACCGTGTTGTTGAGGTCAATCTATAAAACCAGTGTGCTGCTGGCACTACTGGCACTGAGTGCGTGCAGTTTCCAGCCGGTCCAACCGTGGGAACGCGATATTCTTGCGCAAAAGAAAATGCAGCTGGAACCGTATCCGCTTGATGCCGCATTGGATGAACATACTTATTTCAGTAAAGAAGCTTCCCGTGGTGGTGCCGGCGTCGGCGGGGGAGGTTGCGGATGCAACTAAAGACAAAGCCCAAACCGATTCGCAAAACCCTGGCGATGGCCACCGCGACCTTGCTCGGTCATGTTACGCATATCGGCACGGCCAATGCCGAAAGTAATCCCTGGGAAATTGATACGGCGGTGATGTCGTATCAGGAAAATGGCCGTGTCAGTGTGCTCGAACCGGTTATCCGTATGCGTGAAGACAAGGGCGACGATAAATTCTTTACGTTGAAACTGGTGGTCGATACGTTAAGCGGTGCCTCACCGAATGGCGCCATACCGACAAATAGCCCCCAGACTTTTTCCGGTCCGTCGGGGAGCAGTAGTTACCCTATTGCTGCCAATACCGTCCCGCTGGATCCAAACTTTCACGACACCCGTTATGCGATCAATGCCGAATGGGAACAACCTGCCGGTGACGCCAGGCACAGTATTTACGGATTGAGTTTTTCCACCGAAACGGATTATCAATCGCTCGGCGCATCTGCAACGTACAATTTTGACTTCAACAATAAAAATACCACGCTTACCACTGGTGCTTCCTTTAGTGGCGACAGTGTGCAACCCCTTGGCGGCAAACCGGTTGCCTTTGCTGTGGTACCCGCCAGCACAGGTGGTGGTGGCGGCGGTGGCGAAGACGAAGGCGGCGGTGGTGGTGAAACCAGTTTCCATGTCAATAAACGTGTCGTTGATTTACTGCTGGGCGTCACCCAGGTGATGGGCCGCAAGGATTTGATCCAGCTGAATTTCAACTATGGCAAGGAAAGCGGTTACCTCAATGATCCCTATAAATTATTGAGCGTCGTTGATAATACCGGCGCATTGATTACTGCGGTCGCCCCTGATTCACCGTATATCTATGAAAAGCGCCCCGATAGTCGCAACCGCACAGCACTCTACAGCCGTTGGTCGCATCAATTTGGCAGTGATGTACTGCGACTGTCCTATCGTTATTACAGTGATAGCTGGGGTATTCGCTCCAATACGCTGGATATGCATTATCGTCTGGAATTGGGCGAGCGTTTTTTCCTTGAACCCCATCTGCGCAGTTATAAACAAACCGCCGCAGACTTTTATCACACCAGTTTACTGAACACGGAAGTCGCTACACTCGATTATGCCAGCGCCGATTACCGGCTGGCCGACATGACGACTAAAACAGTGGGATTGAAATTCGGCTGGCTGGTGGGCAAACACAGCGAAGCCGGTATTCGCGTCGAAACCATAACCCAGCAGGCGCAGCCTTCGCGGGTGATTGGTATCCAAAGCCAGCAGGATTTATTACCCACCGTGAAGGCAACGATGGTGCAATTGAATTACCGTTTTTTGTTCTAATCGCACTATGCTAGCGTGGCAGCCATGGCGGCAGCATTTACTCTGGAATCTCACGGCGACTATTGGGCAGGCCGTTTCACGGCCATGGCCAGCCCGTGTGAAGTCCTCTGTGACCTTGACGATGAGGCCAGCGCACGTCAGCTAACCGAATTAGCCTGCGCGGAAGCGCAACGCATCGAACAAAAATTCAGCCGCTATCGCGATGACAATATCCTCTACCAGATCAATCATTCTGCAGGTGAACCCGTGGCGGTCGATGACGAAACCGCCGCACTACTGGATTTTGCGGCGCAGTGTTATCTCCTCAGTGACGGCAAATTTGACATTACCTCCGGAATTCTGCGTCGCGTCTGGCGTTTTGATGGCAAGAATTCCTTTCCCACCAAGGAACAAATACAGGCCTTGTTAGGTCTTATCGGCTGGCCCAAGCTCACCTGGCAGCGACCCTGGCTGACACTGCCAGCGGACATGGAACTGGATTTTGGCGGCATCGGCAAAGAATATGCCGTCGATAAGACTGCCTTAATACTACAACGGCATACTGCGGCCAGCCTGTTGATTAACTTTGGGGGCGACCTGTTGGCTACTGGTCCAAGGCGCAACGGCCAGGGCTGGCTAGTCGGAGTGGAAGATCCCCGCCGATTGGGAACCCAGGGTGGTAAACGGAATACCGCCAAAGAATTTGAACTGGTGCAAGGCGCCATCGCTACCAGTGGCGATACACAGCGCTATATTATGCATAAGGGTGTGCGCTACAGTCATATACTGAATCCACGCAACGGTTGGCCGGTACGTGGCGCGCCACGCTCCGTCAGTGTCGTGGCAGGTACGTGTACCGATGCGGGCATTCTGGCGACACTGGCGATGTTGCAAGGGAAAAAAGCTGAAACTTTTTTAGCTAAACAGAGCGTTAAATTTTGGTGTCTGCGATGAGGATGGCCGATGCGTATTTTACTGGTTGAAGACGATCCAATTTTAGGCGACGGCATTACTGCCGGATTGCATCAGGATGGTTACACGATCGACTGGGTAACCGATGGCTTGCAAGCCACCGCTGCCTTGAAGTCAGCGGAATTTGATCTGCTGGTGCTGGATTTAAATTTACCGGGCCGTCCCGGGCTGGATATTCTGCGTGAATTACGCGCCAGCAATGCCACCATGCCGGTGCTGATTCTCACCGCCATGGACACGGTGGAAAATCGTGTCAAAGGTCTGGATTGTGGTGCAGATGATTACCTGGTCAAACCTTTTGATCTGGATGAATTACTGGCACGTATCCGTGCATTATTACGCCGTAGTCATGGCCGCACTCAGCCGACACTGGTGCATGAAAATCTGGTCCTGGATCCGGCGGCACACGGTGTCAGCCTCAGTGGCAAATCGGTTGAACTTTCTCCCGGTGAATTTCAAGTATTGCAAATGCTGCTCGAAGCACGCGGTAGAGTGCTGTCCCGCCAGCGTCTGGAAGATGGTTTATATGGCTGGGCCAAGGATATCGACAGCAATACTATCGAAGTCCATATCCATCACCTGCGCCGTAAACTGGGCAATACCCTGATACGTAACATTCGTGGTGTCGGTTATATCATCGATAAACCCTGAGCAATGGTCTCCATACGTCGTACACTGATCCTGTGGCTTTCGCTATTCTTTTGCATTATCTGGCTGGTCAGTAGCGGCCTGACCTATTATTCGACACAAGAAAATGTCGCCGAATTATTCGATGCGCAGTTATTTCAAGCTGCCGCCATCGTATCCCAATTCGACAGAATTAATCCTTACACCAGTGATGAACAGATCCTGCGACAGAAAATTTATAGTCATAACTACGACAAGAAAATTGCATTTCAGATCTGGTATGACGATAAGCTGATTTTGCGATCCTTTACTGCGCCGGATGCGCGCATGGCTGACGCACCAGGATATAGTGATAAGGATTTTGGTGGTTATCACTGGCGCGTTTTTTTACTGATTGAAGAAAACAATCGCCGAATTTACACTGCCGAGCGTTACGATGTGCGCAATGAGCTTATCCGTGACACCACGTTAGATGTAGTACTGCCACTCACCTTTGCCTTACCGCTTTCATTGCTGGCCATCTGGTTAACCATCGGCCGGAGTTTGTTGCCGGTGATTCGTATCGCCAATATCGTCAGTAAACTGTCGCCACAACACCTCGACCCCGTAGCTGTCAACCATCCGATTCCACGCGAGATCAGCCCGCTAGTCACCGCACTGAATGCACTCTTTGCAAAACTGAAAACCGCCTTTGAACGTGAACGTCGTTTCACCTCTGACGCCGCACATGAACTGCAGACGCCGTTAGCCAGCATCAAAACCCAGGCACAGGTTGCTTTGCGCAGTGATGATACCGAGGCCAAACGCCATGCCTTGCAAAAGATTGAAGAAGGGGTGAATCGTACTTCGCATCTGGTGCAACAGTTGTTAACACTGGCCCGTTACGATCCGGGTGTGATCATGCGACAGTATGAGAATGTGAAACTGGATTTCATCGCTGCAGAAACCATTGCCGATCTGGTACCTGCCGCCTATAGCAAACGCATTGATATTGGATTGCATGCACCTGAGCAAGTGATATTACATGGCAACCCGGCCGGATTAAAAATCCTGATTCGTAATCTAATCGATAATGCCGTTCGCTACACACCGGCTGATGGCAAAGTGAATGTCAGCCTTACTATGGAAAATTCCGGGCCACTGCTGCAAGTGTGCAACTCCGGTCCCGGCATTCCAGTGGCATCACGTGAACGTGTCTTCGAGCGATTCTACCGCGGTGAGGAAAGTCAGCACTTGACCGGCTCCGGGCTAGGTCTCTCTATCATTAAGCAAATTGCCTCTTTACACAACGCACAGATTACTTTGTACGATGATCCGGTCAGTAGTGAATTTTGTATCAGCGTCGAGTTTCCAAAGCAAGAATCCACCCTGCAGTAAATCACCACTTGCGTGATCAATGTGGCCACAACCAGATTAGTGGCAGTATGGAACTAGCGAGTTGGCTTGCCGGCACGATCCAGTTCGGCATGGATACTGGCAAAGCTGCGAATATGCGGTTTTATTTTACGCAACGTGTCAGGCAACCTGGCCGCAGCGGCCTCTGCTTGTTGCGGTGTTGTATACACACCCAGCACCACCGTGTATAGCTCACGATCCTTGTTATGCGTACGAAAATACACCGCCTTGGCGCGTAACTCGTCATGCTGATTGATGAATCGTTCCACGTTATCAACGGATTGCGAGACCAGTAATTGCAGCGTCAACTGACGCGGATCCTGGCTCCACAACCATGCTTCGTGCTCGGTGCTTGCCGCAGGTTTTGCCGCGACTGGCGCAGTCACCGGTATTGGTGTACCGGGTTTTACCGTGGCTGGTTTGCCGCTCGGTTTTGTCGGAGCCAGTTTGACAACCTGCATTTCGGCAATTACCGCATCAAAACGTCGCGCCCATGGTTTGGCTTTTTGTATCACCGCAGGTAATTTTGCACTTGCCTGTTGCGCGGCGTGTTGATCCGGATAACTACCCATCACTACCCCAAACCAATCGCTACCTTGCTTCTTCGTATGGAAGACAGCCAAATCACCCTGCAGGTGATGTTGCTGGATAAACGCTTGTGCTGCCGCTTGCGTCCGCGTGCCAAATAATTGCAATGTATAGTGCTGCGGTGATTGCTGCCTGATCCAATTAGTGTCATGCACACCAGCAAGCGGTTTCTCTGCGGTTACAGATTCCGCCGCTTTATTTACCGGTCTTACCGTACCAACGTCAAATTCAAATCGCTTGGACTTGCCATAGCGCGGATCATTGACCTGCACAGACCATTTGTCAGGTTTCACACCCGTATTGATGGTTATGCGTAACTCATTCTCGTTAACAAATTTTACTTGATCAGATGCTAATAATTTTTCATGCCCACTCCAGGCGACACTTACCTTGCTCTCTGGGGTATAGCCCTGACCGAAAATTGTTAAACTTTGGACGGTGTTACTGGGTTGCACTGTTGCCGGTTCCAGCGAACGGACATCAATAGTTATCGCTGGTGGTGGCTCAGGTGAATTCACCGCAGCAGCGGGAACTGCCGCGCCGGTGGTTACTACAGGTGTTGCAATCGAATCGGCAGGTTTATTCGGTGCAACAGCAACAACAGGTACTGTCACCGTAGGCGGCACAGTGGCCGGGGTTAACGGAATGATTTTTTCTTGTGTCCCGGAAGCTATTGGGGAAGTTGCCGGACTTGAATCCACTGGCGCTACTGCGGTATTCACTTCGAATATGGCATTAATTTTATCCTGATACACAAAGACAATAACCGCAATTACTGCAGCCAACGAGATTAGCACCATTGTCTTATAGCTGCGACCATCAGGCTCTTTCGAAGCTTCGACTTCATCGACAGAACCAGTCATATCACCGTGCTCGAGAATCTGGTGCGCCAGTTCATTGATTCGTGCCGGTATTCCGCGCGAAGCCTTGAACATCTTTTTAATTACTTTTGGGGTAAATGGTGTTATGCCATCAAATCCGGCCACGGCCATGCGGTGTTTTAGATACTCTGCTGTGCTTGCTTCATCCAGCGCCGGTATCTCCATCGTATGGGTAATACGTTCACGCAAGGGACGAATATCCCTGGCCTGCAATATTTTCTCGATTTGTGGTTCGCAACTTAAAACAATTCGGATCAAATTTCCTTGTTCCACTTGTGAATCGGCCAGATTAAATACCGCCAACAACGCCTCTTTTGGCAGCGTATGAGCTGCATGAACAACCAGTATTGGAACTTGTTCCTGGCGATGCAGTGTAGCTAACCGTGCATATAACATTTCCTGAAGTTGCGCGGCATCATTGGGTAATTGTTGCAGGCCGAAGCCTTGCGCGGCGGCAAACAACATTTGTTCGGCGTCCATCATGGTGTTAGCGGTAATCTGGCAAACTCGCCAATCCACTTGTGCCGTTGTCACAAAACGGGTTAATAAACTGGTCTTACCGACTCCAGATTCACCCATCACAATCAACAGCAGGTTGCTGAACTGTGTCATGTGATTGAGTAACGCCAGACGTTCGTTACGTGCGGAATCCAGATATAAAAATCGATCGTCGTGTGTGGCTGCGAAAGGCGCCGTTTGCATGTGATGCCTGGACAAATACGTCGGTTCCAGGCGGGCAAGATTTTCCGGCCGGTAATCACTCATGTTGGTTCCATCCCTCGCATAAATACGACCTGATAGCCACGCTTTACCTGGGCATCGCGCACCAGCAACAAGGCCTTTTGCGCTTCTTCAAAACTCGCAAAGTGATCACGTTTAACACGTCCGGCCGTGCCTTGTTGACCCCATTCCCGCACCAGCGTCCATCCTTCAATGAGATCTTCCTGCAATAGCAACTGATAATACCGCGGTGGTTTGTCCACCTCAAATGTTGCTTGCAGATAGACACGCATGCGTTACTCTGTCCGTTATCGTCCAGGCTCAATTGCCGGATCTATCCACATCATGTTAATTCCCGCGGATCAAAAATACGCCGGTACTCCGCAATTGCAAATCGATCGGTCATGCCGGCGATATAATCTGCCACAGCACGGGCACGGCCGCTGCTACCGATGGCCGCTTCATCCTGATGTGCATACTGCTGATGCTCTGGTGGCAACAGGCGGATATCGCTCATGTAGGCATGAAATAATTCCTTCAGCATCCGATCCGCCTTGGCAGTCATGCGGTGCACCCGATAGTGGCGATACAGATTGGTACGTAGAAACCGTTTAAGTTCCAGGCTACGCTCACGCATTGCCGCACTAAAACCGATTAAGGCCAGTGACTGACTACGCACCTCATCAATATTTTGCGGGCTCACTTCACGAATCCGTGCTTGACTGGTTTCCACCAAATCGACAATCAAGGTGTTAATCATGCGGCGAATCGTTTCATATATGAGTTTGCGCCCGCTCAACGCGGCATAACGCTTTCTCACTTCATGCAAGTGTACCCTAATCAATTCGACGCTTTCGAGCTGTTCCAAAGACAGCAATCCCGCTCTCAAACCATCATCAACATCATGATTGTTGTATGCAATTTCATCGGCAAGATTAACCATCTGGGCTTCCAGCGTGGGCTGACGGTTCTGCAAGAACCGTTCTGCGACATCGCCCAACTCACGTGCCTTGTTGATCGAACAATGTTTCAGAATGCCTTCCCGCGCTTCATAAGTAAGATTTAAACCGGGAAATTCCGCGTAGCGCTCTTCGAGTTCATCCACCACACGCAATGATTGCAGATTATGCTCAAATCCGCCGTAATCACGCATGCAATCGTTGAGCGCATCCTGTCCGGCATGGCCAAACGGCGTGTGGCCAAGATCATGGGCCAACGCGATTGTCTCTGCCAAATCTTCATTGAGTTGCAGGACACGGGCAATCGAGCGGGCAATTTGTGCCACTTCCAGGGAATGCGTCAAGCGGGTACGAAACATGTCGCCTTCATGATTGACGAACACCTGGGTTTTATATTCCAAACGCCGAAACGCCGCGGAATGCACGATTCGATCGCGATCACGTTGATATTCACCCCGGTATTGTGGGACAGGCTCAACATGATGACGTCCACGCGAATTATTCTCGCTGGCGGCGTATACGGCAAGCGAAGTGCTCATATCAGCTATTGCTAAGGGCGTGATGTTCGTCAATGGTCGCTTTCAGCAGCGTCGCATCATAGTCAGCGGTAATGACTGCTTCACCAATCTTTTTGAGAAGGACCAGACGAATGCGTCCTTGCTGAACTTTTTTATCGATACTCATATATTTCATGAACGTCGCATAATCCATGTGCGCAGGTGCACGAGTGGGTAAACGCGCCCGCACCAGCAATGACTCGATACGATGCATGGCATCGGCGCTCAACCAGCCCAGACGCACGGAGAGGTCGGCAGCCATGAGCATGCCGGTTCCGACTGCTTCACCATGTAACCAATTACCATAACCGGCGGCGGCTTCAATCGCGTGGCCAAACGTGTGTCCCAAATTCAATGTCGCTCGTATGCCACTTTCATTTTCATCAGCGGCCACAACTTCAGCCTTGTTTTGACAGGAACGGGTGATCGCTTCGGTCAGTACAGCGCTATCGCGTGCCAGCAGCTTTTCCATATTGGTTTCCAGCCACAGACAGAATTCCGGATCGCGAATCAGTCCATATTTAATGATCTCTGCAATACCTGCGGAGAGTTGCCGCTCATCCAATGTTGCCAAGGTATCGGTATCGGCTATGACGCAGTTCGGCTGATGAAATGCGCCAATCATATTTTTACCATGCGGGTGATTTACGCCAGTTTTGCCACCGACAGACGAATCCACCTGTGCCAACAAGGTTGTTGGTATCTGAATAAATGGCACACCACGCTGATAGCAGGCCGCGGCAAATCCGGTCATATCACCGATGACACCGCCACCTAACGCAACCAGCGTGCAACGACGCTCATAGCGCTTTTCCAGTAATTGATCAAATATGCGGTTAAGTACTTCGAGGGACTTGTATTCCTCGCCATCCGGCAGGATGACCTCATCACAATCAAAATTCTTGAAGGCCTGCCGAGTTTTTTCCAGATACAAAGGTGCAACTGTTGTGTTGCTGACAATCAGTACCTGCCTGCCAGCGACATGCGATGCAATGAGCTCAGATCGACCCAGTAATCCAGGCCCAATATAGATTGGGTAACTTCGTTCGCCTAATTCAACGCGGAAGGTATGCATAACAGATGATAACCTGATTCAGGATACACCTGCATTATAGAGTAGGCCCGTGGTGGTGTCCCTACTTGTTGAACTGCTTGAGTTGGTCCAGCAGTGTACGCGCTGCGGTTTTGACATCCTGTTCCCCGGTATGAAAGACGATATCCGCGACATCCTGGTACCAGGGTTCGCGTTCGGTCAATAACTGATTCAGCTTTTGGCTGGGATTGGCGGTTTGCAGAAGCGGACGATTCTTGTCATGGCGGGTTCGTGCGACGAGCGCTTCGATGTCGGCCTTGAGGTAAACCACGATGCCATTTTTCCGCAGTGTCTGGCGATTTGATTCACGAATGACACCGCCGCCGCCTGTAGCCAGCACGACGGCGGGCAAGAGCGAGAGTTCTTCCAGCATAGCCTGCTCACGGCGACGAAACCCCTCCTCGCCTTCCACATCGAAAATCCAGGGGATTGTTACTCCGGCACGGGATTCGATTTCGTGATCGCTATCCAGAAAGCGGTAATGGAGTAATTCGGCAAGTTGGCGACCGATGGATGTCTTGCCGGCACCCATCGGTCCCACCAGAAATACGCTCTGTGCGGGCTTCACCTTATGCCCGTAGCTCTGCTAGAGCTGGATGTTGTCTTTGAGAATCTTCGGCGTGACAAAGATCAACAGTTCGGATTTATCATCGCCTTCATGCGTATTGCGGAACAGATAGCCCAGGATGGGGATATCACCGAAAAACGGGACGCGACTTACCGTACTGCTCTTGGTTTGTTCGAACACACCGCCTAATACGATGGTTTCACCGTTATCCACTAATACCTGAGTATTCACTTCCTGTTTACTGATTGGCGGTGCGCCCAGACCCGAACCAGTAAAGAGTAAGCGACCGAAATCCGGCGCATCCTTGGTGACTTTCAGATCCATATTAACGCGACTATCAGGTGTGATTTGCGGCGTCACTTCCAGGCTCAAGACCGCTTCTTTAAACGAAATTGTCGCTGCACCACTGGATGCGGAAGACAGATAGGGAATTTCCTGACCTTGCAGAATGCG
>JAHECZ010000053.1 GCA_024641475.1 Gammaproteobacteria bacterium | reverse complement strand
CGCCAACGCCAACGCCAACGCCAACGCCAACGCCAACGCCAACGCCAACGCCAACGCCAACGCCAACGCCAACGCCGGGCGCTAATGGTCATCATTATCACCACGGTCATGATAAGCATCATAGCCGGAGACATCATGAGGCAGAGGATGATGCCGCTGAACAGGCATCCGGAAAAGATGCTTAAATAAATCTCAACTCAATAACACAATAGGGGCCACATAGGCCCCTATTTTTTTCATCACAAAAATGTTTTGGATGCATGATTAAACAGAGCGTTATATATGAGCCGTACGCTGATCCAAGTCAGATCAATTCAAAAGATAGTTCTGTGATAGTTTCGACACAATAACACTAGGGGGATGGCTGCTATCTGTCTAAGTAAGACTTGTGTTTTGTTTGTTGCCAACAGTAGCTCGATCAAACTTGCTCATTGAATAATTCTGTTGGGTTTGCGGAAATATGTGACAAAGTTATGAATTCCAACGTATATCTGCGCAATAAAGACAAATTAAAGTAAGAGTGTGATCATGTTAGCAGTTCTTTTTAACGTGTCCAACTAGGATGCACTCCAGCTCTATGGTGGCAGACCATGTATTGCAAGAATGATAGTGAATGAGTGCAGTGAGATGCCATTAGGGAAAAATCTGGTAAAAGCGCCAGTATCAAGGTTTAATCAAAGGAGAAATTTATCATGATGAAGGGAAATATGAAAAGAAATCTCGTACAGTTGAGTATCTTACTGGCAACCCTGATGGGAGCTGCGACGGCGAACGCGTATAGCAATTTGTGCAAAGGTCCTGTGCCTGCTGGAATTGACGTGAACACCTGTTCAAATTGCCATATCGGCAGCCCAAGTAAGTCCAGTTATAACGGTGCCTGTGATGCCGTAACAACACCTAGACCGACTCCGACTCCGACTCCGACTCCGACTCCGACTCCGACTCCGACTCCGACTCCGACTCCGACTCCGACTCCGACTCCGACTCCGACTGCTCATGGAAATCATGGCAAGAGCAGTGGAACTCATACCCGCGGTGGTAGAACGAGTCGTTCACATGAAAATGACGACGCCGCAGGTTCAGACGATTGAGTAAGTCGTTTTACCTGGTAACACGATAGGGGCCTTTTCGGCCCCTATTTTTTTGTTGGGATTGTAACTATGGTTATAACCATAGGTATACACGTTAATTAATAAAGCGTTATACGATGATTTCAATTGCGGGTACACTTTAATCACCATTTCCTAATCGTACACAGATAGATCGATGCATTTCTTGATTTTTATCCTGGTTTTTTTACTGGTCATGGCAGTGGCTAATTTCTACATCTATCGACGCTTCCTGCGCAAACTGACTACCCTGCCAAATCATGTTGCCTGGATTATTCCAGCCCTGTTGATGTTGGGTGAACTCCTGTTTGTTCTGGATAATGCTTTTAATCTAATTCCGGACTCGCTGGCGCTGTATTTCATCGCCAGCGCAGTTATCGGGGTTACATTTATGTTGTTTGTTGTCGCAACATTCTATGACCTGACAATGGTGGTATCACAGCGGGTGCCATTTGATCAGGGACGGCGACGTGTACTAAAGATCCTGTTTGATATCACGATGCTGATTGCTGCGATCAGTTATCTGTTACGTGGACTTTCGCAAGGACTCAAGGCGCCGGAAATAAATCGGGTGAGGGTCAAGTTAAAGGATTTCCCATATGAACGCTATAATATCGTGCAACTCAGTGATATCCATGTGGGTCGTACCATTAAACACGAGTTTGTTGCAGACCTGGTTTCCCGCACTAACCAACTGGCACCGGATTTGGTGGTAATTACCGGTGATCTGATCGACTGGCCTATGCACCGGATCATTCACGATCTCGAACCCCTGCGTGATATCAAGGCCCCATGTTATTTTATTCTGGGTAACCACGAATATTTTCATGGTGCGCAAGCATCGCTGAATCACATCCGCTCACTGGGTATCCGGCCGTTGCTCAATGAGTGTGTCAGGCTTGGAACATCCGATCGGCAATTCAATCTGGTGGGGGTGAATGATCTGGTTGGTGAACGTGCCGGTGTACTGCCACCGGATTTTGCCAAGGCATTTGCCGCAGCAGATCCTGAGCTGGCCACCATTGTATTGTCACATCAACCGAAATCCGTTAGTCGGGCTGAGCCCTACCGCTGCGATCTGATGCTCAGCGGGCATACTCATGGCGGACAGATATTCCCGTTTGGCTATCTGGTGATGATGCAACAGCCCTATCTGGCAGGCCTGCATCAACACCGCCCTGGGCAACAGATTTTTGTCAGCCGTGGCACTGGTTATTGGGGGCCACCGTTGCGGATTCTTGCACCCAGTGAAATCACCCTATTGCAAATTAGCCCAGCTATTTAATCACCACCGTGTTCTGCTTCCACCACGCTATTCATGGCATACTAGTAGTTCAACTGTTAAAAATTTTTATCGCGCCTTAAATTCTCATTAAGGAGTGTCAGGTGAATATATTACGTAGCGCATGGATTGTTACCGTAGTAATCAGTGTGTTGTCAGGTTGCGGGCGTAACAGCGATCACGTCATTGGCACACTGGAATGGGATCGTATTGAACTGGTTGCAGAGGCGAATGAACCCGTTGCCAGTCTGGCTGTAAAGGAAGGCGATCAGGTGAAGCAAGGACAGGTGATTCTGCAATTGGATGCGCGACGGATTCAGGCGCAATTCGATGAAGCCCAGGCGGCCGAAGCCGTCGCTGCGGCGCGCCTGGCTGAACTGCAACGCGGGACTCGCATCGAACGTCTGGCGGATGCCAAGGCGCGCTTGCAAGGTGCAGAGAACGTGTTGGTATTGCGTGAACGGGAAGTGCAGCGGTTACAGGATTTGGTAAATAAACACTTGGTCAGTCCTGATTCCGTAGATCAAGCGCAGGCAGCGCGTGATACGGCTCGTACCGAACGCGATCGGGCGCGGGCATCATTAGATGAACTGGAACATGGCAGTACCCGCGAAGAAATGCAGCAAGCCAAACAATCACTGGCAAGAAGTGCTGCGACTGGGCGAGGGTTGCTGGTGAATCTGGACCGTTTAACGGTGCGTGCCCCGGTAGATGGCCGTGTTGACTCCTTGCCTTATAAAATCGGAGAACGGCCAGCGGTCGGTAATGTGGTTGCCGTGGTATTAGCCGGTAATAAACCCTATGCACGGGTGTATGTACCAGAGGCTGTGCGGGTGCATATTATTCCGGGGACCAAGGCCACAGTGTATGTTGATGGGTTGGAGAAACCTTTTAACGGAGTCGTGCGCAAGGTGGCCAGTGATCCCGCGTTCACTCCCTATTTCGCACTGACAGAGCATGATCGTGGTCGCCTGAGTTATCTGGCCGAGATCGACGTCAGTGGTGATGTCGGTCGGTTACCTGCCGGTGTGCCGCTCAATGCCAAATTTGATTTGAACAGCGCGGGGCAGTAGTGAACGCCACGGCGGCGATCGTTGCGCATAACCTCACCCGCCGCTTCGGGCAGTTGACTGCAGTGGATCATATTAACCTGTCCATTCCCCGCGCGCATATCTATGGATTTTTAGGGCCGAATGGTTCGGGTAAATCCACCACCATTCGCATGCTGTGCGGTTTGTTGATACCCAGCGAAGGTGAAGCGGATGTGTTGGGTTTATCCATTCCACGCCAGGCGGAAGAGCTGAAACACAAAATCGGTTACATGACGCAGCGTTTCTCGCTGTATGAAGACCTGACGGTACATGAAAACCTCGAATTCATTGCCAAAATTTATTGCTTGCCCAAAGTTCAACAATCACGCCGTATCGAGCAGTTGCTGGTTAAATATTATTTAACAGACCAGACGTCACAACGTGCCGGGACATTAAGCGGTGGCCAGCGGCAGCGTTTATCACTGGCAGCAGCAACATTACATGAGCCGGAATTATTATTTCTGGATGAGCCCACCAGTGCAGTCGATCCGCAAAGCCGTCGCGAATTCTGGGAAACGCTGTTTGAGTTAACCACCGAAGGCACAACGATTCTGGTTTCGACGCATTACATGGACGAAGCGGAACGCTGCCATCGGTTGGCGATTCTGCATCGCGGACGGATTGTTGCTGATGATACGCCACGTGAACTCGAACGGCGTATCAATGCCGGTGTAGTTGAATTGGAATCCGAAGAACCTCAGCGTGTCCGGCGTGAGTTAGTGGATAAGCCCGGGATTGTCAGTGTCGCGCAATTGGGTCTGCGTCTCCGTATTCTGCTGCAGCAAGATATTGTTGATCCGGTGAATTATATTCGGGATTTAATTCAAAATTCGGCAAAAATTACCGAAGTCAACCAGGTCCGTCCCAATCTGGAAGACGTGTTCGTCGCGGCAACCCAGGGCCGTTACAGTGGGGAATCGCAATGAAATGCATGTCACGTTTGTTGGCGATTGTGCAAAAAGAGGTGCGCCAGCTGAGCCGTGATCGGTTGACCTTTGGCATGATCGCCGGCATCCCGTTAATACAGATCATGTTGTTTGGTTATGCGATTAACACCGATGTGCGACATTTGCGCGCGGGGGTGGCGGATTTGGCCAATAGTTCGCTGTCACGCCAACTCGTTGCCGATACGCAGGCATCGCAAGTTATCGATATCGTGAGTTACGTGAATTCGCCCGAAGCCCTGGAATCCCAGTTGCGTGACGGCAAGATTGCTATCGGTTTGTACATCCCGGCGGATTTCGATCGGCGTGTGCAAAGACCCTCGCGTACAGCCGCCCAAATTCTGGTCGATGGTTCGGATCCGGTGCTGTATGGCGCAGCGCGACAACTGACTGCACTGGATGTCCGCTTTGATACGCAACCACATCAAACCAAAGCAGCGGCTATTTATGAAGTACGTAATCATTACAATCCGGAGCGCCGTTCGGCGGTGAATGTAGTACCGGCATTGATCGGTGTGATCCTGACGATGACCATGGTGTTGTTCACCGCTGTGGCGATCGTGCGTGAGCGTGAACGCGGCAATCTGGAAATGTTGATTACCACGCCGATCCGTACCGTGGAATTAATGGTTGGCAAGATTATTCCCTACATTGTCATCGGACTGATTCAAGTGACGTTGATTATGTTGCTGGGGGTGTTGATTTTCAGAGTGCCGGTGGCGGGAAGTATTTTGCAGATTTATATTGCCGCGTTGATCTTTATCGGCGCAAATCTGACCTTGGGGCTGGTGATCTCGACGCTGGCCAAAAGCCAGTTTCAGGCCATGCAGATGACGTTCTTTTTCTTTCTGCCATCGATCTTGCTATCCGGTTTTATGTTTCCGTTTGATGGCATGCCCAAACCGGCGCAATACATCGCCGAGTTATTGCCGTTAACACATTTCGTGCGACTGATCCGTGGTGTCGTGTTACGTGGCGCCGATGTATTTCACTTGGGTACGGATATCGGTGCTTTGTTCCTGTTTGCCGCCATCATGTTAACAATCGCGGTAAAACGCTTCCACAAGCGCCTGGATTAAGAATACCTTGAATAAATTCAGCTATCTAAATATGTTCAGGTTACTTTGTTGTGGCTGGATGTGTGGAGTGCGGCGGATTGCGTTCCAGCTTGGCTAATAATTCGTATACCGCAGGAATGACAAGCAAGGTCAGCAAGGTTGAAACCAGTACACCACCAATTACGGCGATGGCCATCGGCGCACGTAACTCGGCACCGGGACCTATCGCCAGTGCTAAAGGTAAGGCAGCGGCAATCGTGGCAAACGACGTCATCAGAATCGGTCGTAAACGAATCGGACAGGCTTCGAGTAAAGCATCGCGTATTGAAGTATTGCCACGGGCGCGCACCTGATTGGTGAAGTCCACCAGCAGAATGGAATTCTTTTTGACGATGCCCATCAACAGAATCAATCCGATGAAACTGAAAATATTCAGCGAATTGCCAAACAGCCAGAGTGTCAGAAAAGCACCCGACGCACTAAATGGTAATGCCATCAAAACGGTAACCGGGTGAATGAAACTGTTGAATTGCGATGCCAATACCATGTAAGCAACCACAATACCGAGCAGCAAGACAAACCACAAACTGGTAAATGATTCCTGGAACGCCTGCGAGCCACCGGTAAAGACCACATGATAATCCGGTGGCAAGACCTCTGCAGCGATAGCGTGTGCCGCTGCGAGTGCTTGTTGTTGGGATTTACCGCTGGCAACGTTGGCGAAAATCTTGATAGCGCGCTCGCGGTTATTGCGATTGATCTGCGCCAAGCTTTTGCCTTCTTTGATTTGCACGACCTCAGACAGCCGCACTAATTCCCCGCGGTTGTTACGTACATACAATTTATTAATTTGCTCGGCGTTAGTCAGATCGCTGTCGCGCAAGCGCACGCGTACATCATAACGATGGCCGCCGGATGAATATTGCGCCGCCACGACACCGCCGACCATCGCATTGACCGTTTGCGCGATAGACTGGATACTGACACCACGTTCGGCGGCACGCGCGCGATCGGGAATCACGCGGATTTCTGGTTTACCCAGAAGATAGTCATCATCGGTATCGGTGACCAGACCAGTGGCATCGAGTTTTTCCTCGATGGTTTTGGTGTATTCGGTAAGGGTGTTCCAGTCACGCCCCTGAATGGTGAATTCCACCGGAAAGCCACGCGAGGCGGTAAAGCCGCGCTGTGACAAATCCTGGATCGACACTTTCATTTTTAATTTACGTAAATCCTTGCGCGCGACATTCATTAATTCCTGTTGACTGAGTTCATGGCCAGCCTTGGGGTCGATGCCACGTTCGCCTTTGGGTTTCATGCTGACAAACATATTGAACAAGTTGGACTGGCCACCGGAACCAAATCCGCCGACAGCGACATAGACACGTCGTACTTCCGGCCGGGCTAACAGAATTTTTTCTGCCTCACGACACTGACTATCGGTATATTCCATCGAGGATTCGATTGGTGTCTGCGCGCGGATAATAAAGGTGCTTTGGTCTTGCACAGGCATGAATTCTTTGTTAACAAAACGTAAGACGTTAAATGACAAGCCGAAAAACAATAGTGAAGTCAGAATAATCAACCAGGGATGGTGTAATGTAAATCCTAATATGCGGCGATAACCAGCTGCCAGCCATATAAATACCGTATTAGCGGCGCGGCCGACACGTGAATTGCGGCTGCCCATTTCGACAAACTGCGAAGCGCGCATTGAGGTTAGGGTCAGGGCTTCAAGCAACGATAGTAAAACTGCTGCCGTCATCGTGATGCCGAACTGGAAGAAAAATTTACCGATAACACCGGTCATAAATGCAACAGGTAAAAATATCGCGACAACGGCCAAGGTGGCAGCGAGCGCGGCAAAGGTGATTTGTCTTGTGCCATTGAGCGCTGCCTCAATGCGATCCTGGCCCATTTCCTGATGACGAATAATATTTTCCAGCACCATGATCGCATCATCGACAACGATACCGATGGCGAGACTCAATCCCAGCAAGGTGAAGGTATTCAGCGTAAAACCGAAGAAATATAAAAAGATAAACGTACCGATAATGGAAGTCGGGATTGCCAGTAACACATTCAGGGTGGCCGTCCAGCTGCCTAAAAATAGCCAGCACACTAAAGACGTGACCAACGCTGACATGACTAACGCAAACTTGAATTCATTCACCGAGTCTTCGATAAATTGTGTCGTGTCAAAATTGACCGCGATATCCATTCCCTTGGGCAATTGTTTGGCGACTTCCGCCATGCGTTGCTTGACGCCGTGCGCCACCGCGACCGTATTGGAGCCACGTTGTTTGCGAATACCGATACCGACTGCGCGGATGCCGTTGGCACGCGAAATACGCCGCACGTCATCCAGGCCATCTTCGATATCGGCGACCTGTTTGAGCAGGATGCGGGAATACACCGGTTGGCCGCCGCGTTGATTCAACACGATATTGCCGAACTCTTCCGGCGTGGCCGCTTCACCCAGCGTGCGTACATCATATTCCTTGCGCGCCGTGGTGATCTGTCCTGCCGGTAAT
The DNA here is from genome assembly GCA_024641475.1 of Gammaproteobacteria bacterium. Lineage (GTDB taxonomy): Bacteria > Pseudomonadota > Gammaproteobacteria > UBA6429 > Thiohalophilaceae > JACQBC01. Next base: position 8,626 of record JAHECZ010000053.1, on the reverse strand, counting down.
TCCGCATGTTCGGCACGAATGCCATTAAGTACGTCGGTCACCGCCAGGTCATAATGGTCCAGCGACTTACCGGAAACCCACACCCGCAAATTGGGATCAACATAACCACCAAACAAAATTTCCCCCACACCGGGTAACGACGAGAAACGATCTTTCAGTGAATCTTTCACATAGCGCATCAATTCGGGCAGGGAGTGATGATCGCTGGTGACCGCCATCCACAGAATCGGTTGATCCTCGGGATTGGTTTTACTCAGTACCGGCGGTTCCAGATCGGCAGGCAAATAACGTTGGGCAGCCGAGACCTTGGTTTGGACTTCCTGCAGGGCATCGGCAATATTGCGCGTCAACTCAAACTCTACCGTAATAGTGGCGGCGGCATAGCGTGTAGTCGACGTGACATTGCGCACACCCTCAACTGTCATGACCGCATCTTCGAGGATATCGACGACGTTGGCTTCCACCACTTCCGGTGCGGCACCCGGATAGGTGATATTGATGGTGACCACCGGAAAATCAACATCGGGTAACTGACTGACGCCCATGCGCGAGGCGGAGAGTAAACCGAACACGATCAACCCGGACATCAACATCCAGGCGAACACTGGTCGGCGAATCGAGATGTCAGATAAATTCATGGTGTGGTACCCAGTGCGGGGAGACGTGCGGCGGCGGCTAATAAATGTAAATAATCACTCTTGGCGGTAAGATGTACCCGATCCATGGCGCGCTGATTTTGTTGATAGTTGGTTAGGGCTTGTATCACATCCAGATTGGTGACCAGTCCAAGTTTATATTCGCGTAATTGTGCCTCGTAACTCTTTTTGGCAGCACTGGTGGCATTTTGCAACGCTTGCAATTGAACCAGATCCGCGGTGCTGCTCTGGTAATAGGCGCGAATTTCCTGATCGGCATGACGCAATAACTGACTTTGTGTCAGCTCCGCCTGATTGCGTTGCGAACCGGCCTCACGCACTTTGGATTGAATACTGCCACCTGTATACAGCGGAATCGTTAAAGCCAGCTGCACATCCCACTTCGAATCATTGAGATAACCGGGGCGTTGCAGATAATAATTGGCATTCAGATCCAATGTCGGTAAATGCGCGCCACGGGCGATGCTGATGCCCTCGGAACTGGCGGCCAGGCGTTGCTGTGCCGCATGAATATCCGGACGTTGTGCGATTCCAGCCAGAAAACTTTCCAGTGGTTCCAGTTGTTCAGGTAAAACGGTGGTGTCGTTTAACGGAGTTTTTGCATCCAATCCGCTCTGGAAAGCAAACGCTTCACGGGCCACCTGTAACTGTCCGCGTAATTGTTCAATTTGCGCACGCAAGGTACTGATGGTGCTTTGCACGTTGAGTAATTCACTGGCACGCGATCGACCGATGCGCACCCGCGCACGAATATCGGTTTCACGTTCCTGATTGAGACGGATTTCCTCGGTGTAATTGGTAAGGTCACTTTCCAGTGCCAGAATGGCATAAAAATTTTGCACAACATCGGTAAACAATACGACCCGGGCACGGCGGTAATCCTGTTGCTGGGCAGTAAGTAAATCCCGGCTTTGACGTAACGCCGCATATTCGCGCATTCCCCGGAACAGCGGTTGGGTTGCTGCAATGCGACTGACGCGTTGATCGCTGAGATTGCCCGGTGTTTGTGGACTGCTCGGTGGCAGCGGATCCAGTCGCGTATACGTGCCAATCGCGTTGACGGTTGGCAACAGGGCTGAATTCGCCTGGTTGTAATGTTCTTCTGCCTGATACACCTGTTCCTGCTGGATTGCGGTGGTTTCACTGCGTTGCAGCGCCGCCGCAAAATAATTTTCCAGGGTTAATCCTTCAGCGGAAATTGCCGGAAGAGAAATACTAACAAAATATAACAGGGGGAGCAGAAGCGCTACCCGTGGCAAAGTGATCATTTGTCTCAAGCAGCGTTACCGTCCACATATAGAGTGGCAAAACTATAACGTCAGTATTACACCCTGTCGATAGGTGAGTTTTCTTTCTGTGCTAACGCACAGTATAACCGCGGCCTTCCAGGCAAGCCTTCATCGCACGTTGATAGTCTTCGCGCTTGATATTGAGCGCGTTACCCGCCAGATTTTGCGGTGGCTGGGTCGGGTCATATTGCGTTTGACTGACTCCCCAGCGATGACATTCATAACGGTCATCCGCCTGTTGTTGTTCGGTCTGACCTTTGGCGGGATAGACAAACAATTCATCAGCGGCCAGTGGCGGTGGCGATTGTTCATCAAGTTGACCCGGTGGCGCCGTCACCTGATAACCATGGAGTTCAGGTTGCCACGTGTAGTAGGTATCGTTAGCGTAATAGTATGGAATGCCACCAAGCCATAATGTCGTATAAAAGGCCGGCAAGGTTGAGATAACAACACCAATCGGTGGCGCAATGACGACGAAGCGTGGCCCATCGGGCCGATACCATACTCCGCCTTGATAATAATAGCGGCTGTTATGGAAACGGATTTCCTGATGCCGCGGCGGCAGGCGTGTCATTGCGTAACCCCGGTTTGGGTAATACTGGTTATGGCTATAACGATTATCCAGTCGTTGATCGCGATGCGATTCTTCGTGGCGTACATTGCGATCACGGCGATCGTGATTTCTGTCACGATCGTCCCGATCAGCGTAGGCATTGACCGATAACATACCAAGCATTAAGACAACGCCAAGACCGACCGCCATTTTTGAATTGTGCTTCATCCTGCTTCTCCTAAAAATCACATTCGCCAGGTAAAAAATATTTTTGTTAACGCACCGTATAGCCGCGTCCTTCCAGACAGGCGGTCATGGCGCGCCGATAGTCACGTGCCTGCTTTTCGGTACGGGCATAGTGTTGCGCATCGCGGGCGTCATAGTGTTGTTGCAGTTGTTGCGCCTGTTCTTGCTTGGCATTTTCTGATGCAGCGCCCAGGATGGCGCCAGTGATTGCCCCAAACACCATGCCCTGGCCACTATCGTGACGTGGTGACAGGATGGAACCGATCATTGCGCCACTGACTGCGCCAACGGCCACATCGGTTCCCGGCGGTTGGGTCGGCGTCACGACCACACGTTGATGTGGTGCCAGGTTCGCCTGACCGGGATCGAAGCCGGATTGTTTAACCGCCCATTGATAACATTCGTAGCGATCCCGTTCTTGCCGGGCCGGTGATTGATTGCGGGTCGGATAGAAAAATAGTTCGGTCACTGGCGGTGGCGGTTGATTCACGGGGACTGTTTGTACCTGATAGGCCGGTGCGGCACAGCCACCAAGTAACAGAACGGCCAGGCCCAGGAAAATGGAAACATGCCATTTTGAATGGGGTAAAGCTTGTGGGTATTTCATGTCAGCCATAGGTCTTATCCCGTTTTATATTATTCAGTTTAGTAGATTCATACTGCCAAATTTGGATGAATGCACGATTAATGGATGAATATTTGACTTGTCAGGCAAGGCAAAGTTCATCGTGGTCATTGTGTACGCTCAATGGTATGACACGGTTCAGGCTGTTGCTATTGGTAAGCGAATATGGACCGTAAGTCCATGTGGTCCTGCGTTACTCGCGTAAATTTCTCCGCCATGGAAAACGACAGCGCATTTGATAATGACCAGTCCCAGATGTGTACGCCTGCGGAACTTACTTCTTAGCAAAACCGGCGACGGGCGGATAAATGCCTGTTGCTTTTGTTGCGCAGGCGCGGGGGATGCCTACCGTAAATGACCGGGATACCGTAAGATGCGGCTCAATAGAGCAGCGTCATATACCAAATACGTATAATTTTCATATTTTATGGAGACACCTTCATGGAGCCAATAAAAATCAACAACGTTGCGGCTGAATCCAAACAAATGGCAGTATCGATGTTGCAGGAATTTCGTGCCTTTGCCCTCAAAGGTAATGTAATCGATCTGGCCATCGGTGTGATCATCGGTGCCGCTTTTGGCAAGATCGTCGATTCACTGGTAAAGCATATCATTATGCCTGCGGTCGGTTTGTTGCTCCCCGGCGACCAAGGGTATCTGGGTTGGAAACTGGTCATCGGCGCGAAAGAAATTCCCTATGGCTTGTTTATTGGTGAGCTGGTGAATTTTATTCTGGTGGCCTTTGCCTTATTTCTGTTTATGGTGAAATTTCTGGGGTGGTTGACCAAAAACAAGACGCATCCTGCAGTGCCGGCTGCCCCACCGCCCTTAACGAAAGATCAGGAGCTGCTGAGCGAGATTCGCGATTTGCTAAAACAAAAATAACCAGACGACAAGCAGAGGGAATTAAGCATGGGCAAGCGCAGCACTGTAATCAATGAGTCACACCAGGATTTTATTGTTCGGCAAAAAATCTTTTTTGTCGGGACTGCGGCGGCTGATGGTCGCGTCAATGTATCACCAAAAGGCATGGATTCATTACGCGTGCTTTCCCCCAGCCGTGTGGTGTGGCTGAACGTTACCGGCAGTGGCAATGAAACTGCGGCGCATTTACTTGAACTGAATCGAATTACTTTAATGTTTTGTGCATTCGAGGGAGAACCAGTGATCTTGCGCCTGTATGGTCAGGCGCAGGTGATTCATCCGCGTGATGCACAATGGTCAACATTGATCGATTTATTCCCCCAGCTACCCGGCGCACGGCAGCTCATTGATGTCACCGTGGATATGGTGCAAACCTCCTGTGGCATGGCGGTACCCTTTATGGACTTCGTTGCTGAGCGTTCCGCATTAAATATCTGGGCGGAGAAAAAAGGCCAGGATAGCATCGAAAAATATTGGCAAGAAAAAAATCAAGTGAGTCTGGATGGCAAACCCACGGAGATCCTCAGCTAGTGCAGGGCTTGAGGAAAAATCATATTAAAAAACCGGGCGAATTGACATTCAAGATCACGGCTGTCTTGCTCGTGTTGTCGGGTATCTTTGAAATGATGTCATTGACGACACGGGTACCGCTATTTGGTCATATCGTTACGATGCCAGCTATTCTCTGGTACCATTATTTTTATATCATTCTGTTTGTCGCTGTGGGTGTTGGTACGTGGCTGGCCAGGACTTGGAGTTACTATCTATTACAATTTACTTGTGTGGTCTACACCCTGGATCGGTTGCAAGCTTCCATGTATTCGCAAGCAATTCGCGAATACCTGATGGCGGAACTGGCATCTGTGAAGATACGACTCGCCGGGTTGCCGGTGGATGTTTCTATATTAGATCAGCCCGATTTTATCAAACAGATCATTTGGCTCTTGCAGCTTGCCTCGTTCTTGATCGCGGCCTGCTGGGCTGGCTTCGCAGTGTGGACATATTGGCGACGTGCCTATTTTGGGATCGAAGTGAGAGACAGCAAATAGTATGAATAAAATTTTGTTAACCGCATTGTTGCTGAGTCTGAGTAATGTCTTCATGACGTTTGCCTGGTATGCGCATCTGAAGAACCTTGGTCATAAGCCCTGGATGATTGCTGCGCTGGTGAGCTGGGGGATCGCTTTTTTTGAATATCTGATTCAGGTCCCGGCAAATCGTATTGGTCATGAAGTAATGAACCTCGGGCAGTTGAAGATTCTGCAGGAAGTCGTGACGCTGTTGGTGTTTGTGCCTTTTGTGGTTTTTTATATGAAAGAAAATCTCAAACTGGATTATCTGTGGGCCGGCTTATGTATTCTGGGTGCGGTGTATTTTATCTTCCGCGATAAATTGGTAACGGTATAAAGGCAATTCAGCGTTTCAAACCCAATGGATCATCCGGATTGATGCCAGCCTGGAATGGCTGTTTGCGATCGATGTCCGTGAGTTGATACACCTTGCCAATCCAGTTATTGATTACGGCTTCCGCAGTATCGTGCCAGGTGTTATCCAGTCTGGAACTGATCAGGTTCTCCGGAAAAGCCGGTAACGCAATGCCTTGCTGTTGTGCGGCAAGCAGTCGTTCACGATATTCATCCAGAATCGCTTCAGACTGTTCGGAAAAATAATTTTCCACCAGTGGTGGATAGTCGCTACACTCGCCTTTAACGAAGCGATGTATTTCACGTTTGTATTCTTTCAACAGACTGATGATGTCATATTCCGGGTGCCCCTGAAAAAAGATCAGGCGGAACCAATCCTCACTGACGGCAAGGTGTACGCCGGCCGAATCACTTTCAACTAAGACATGTAACCCTGCTGCTTCAAACTGGGTACGGTCGATCTGATTGAAACGTGAATGCGGCACATCAAAGCGGGTATTTACTCCAACTACGAGTGGATGGGTACGATCCACCAACCGATGTGGATAAACACCCCAACGTTTCAGACCCAAGGCACGGCGTTTTTGTCGATAGCGAAATTCCATGACGGCATGGGTCGCCAGGCATGAGCACAATGTGGAGGTGACGTTAGCGTGGGCCCAGTCAATAACTTTGATTAACGGTTGCCAGAATGGTTGGTTCGATAGTTCCGTACCAACCACATTGGCGCCGGTGATAATCAATGCATCCAGTCCCTGTTCACGAATGGCATCAAAACTTTCATAATACTTTTCGACATGGGCGCGGCCTTCTGCGTTGCGCGGCAACTCGGGCAACGAAAACGGGTGCAGGTAAAATTGCGCAATCTGGTTACTCTCGCCAATCAACCGGAAGAACTGCCGTTCAGTGGCTTCCAGTGCCGCATCCGGCATCATGTTGAGCAAACCGATGTGTAATTCTCGAATTTCCTGTTGCAGCGCATAATCACGCGGCAACACGATCTCGCCTTCAGTGCGAAGCCGTTCAAAGGTGGGGAGATCGGAATAGGCAACCAGTGGCATCGTTAATCTCGCAAGTTAGCGCTGTAACGCGGTTTCAATCAGTTGCAGGAATTGGGTTTCGTCCTTGACGCGCCATAATTCCTCCGCGCTGATGCTGTAGCCGTAGTCGTTGGCAATCGCTTCATAACGGGGGATGCGCGAGGCGATCAGGCGGGGGAATACCCAACGCACAAAATCATCCGGATCGATCAACGCGGTATACTCGACGTGGCACTCGCGTAGATAGATCGCCAGCTGTTCATCCAGGAATGCTTCGCGATAGTACAGTGGCTTGGGATCCGCCTCAGCACGCCGAATCAATTCCTGTTCGTCATGCTTGCTGGCACGGATATACAGTATCAGCGTATGTGCCGCGAGGATATCCAGTGTTTTGGCGTCATCGAGCTCACAAAGGCTACCCCCTGCGTCATTGAGGAAATGTTTATAACCGTAAATCTCCTGTGCCTTGCGGATAAATTCCGGCACGTCGCGCATCGCGGCTATCTCCGCATCGCGGTGCAAGTTCTGGCGACGTTTGAATTCATGTAACTGTAATCCGCCGTGTTCCGGGTTACCAAGCTTGCCCAGGAAGGTTGCAACGGGTTGCAGATTATCCACCGTGATGTTGTTCTCTATATATATAGAGTCATTACGCAACAGTTCGCGCAAGAACGGGATCTGCATGGCTTGTTGCTTAATGTTATCCAGGATGGGTTCATCCAGGTAACGCGTGCCGATACGATAATCACCGGAATAATGAAACCAGTTTTGCCGCCGCAGCGTGGCGGCCAGGCGTGTCTTGCCCACGCCGGACATACCCAGCAGGGTAATGGATTTATGTGGCCAATGACGAAATTCGTCAACCGTCAGTTTCACGCCGAGCTCCAAAGGGCTGTTAATGCCGTTCTATTGTAGGTTGAAACAAACGGATTTGTAAGATGGCGGGACTATTCAAGTCATTCGCCTTCAGGTATGGTGACTCGCGCATGGAAAGCCTGCTCAACAGTTTCGTGGTGTTATTTATTGTCGTCGATCCCATCGGCGTGGCCTGGCTGTTTGCGGCCATGACCGGTTACACCGATCACGTCACGCAACGGCGCATGGCGATGCGTGGTGTCCTGCTCGCCAGTCTGATCCTGTTCGTGTTTTATTTCGTCGGCGATTTGTTGCTGAAATCCATGGGCATCAGTTTGCCGGCCTTCAAAATTGCCGGTGGAGTATTATTATTCCTGTTATCGATTGACATGGTGTTTGCACGGCACTCCGGGTTGCGTTCTACTACCAGCAGCGAACAACACGAAGCCGAACGCAAACAGGACATTTCGGTTTTCCCGTTAGCCTTCCCGTTGATCGCCGGCCCCGGTGCATTGACCACGGTATTATTGATGGCCAGTGTCCATGCACATTCGGAGATGCATTGGCTGATGGTTGGGGTCTTGGCAGCCGTATTGCTCTGCACGTTTATCTTGTTAGTTCTGGCCGGATATATCGTGCGCGCTCTGGGGCAGACTGGTGCGAATGTGATCAGCCGTTTGCTTGGTGTAATCCTTGCCGCGCTGGCGGTGCAATATATACTCGATGGCTTGCGGCAGGGGTTGTTGCAATCTTCCTGAATAAAATATACGAAATATCGTGCTGACTGCTAGGGTTGTTTTTTGTGTGCCAGCAATATCCGAAGTTTTTGCAGAACCTCAGGCGAATCCCACGGCAATGCCGCGTTGACACCGTAGTGAATCTTGCCGTCAGGTCCAATTACAAACGTGGAAGGAAATACGTAAACGCGCCATTGTGTGGCAGTATGACCACCCGGGTCCAATAACACTGGAAATTCAACATGGACCTGTTGCAAAAAATGACGAATACGCGCGG
>JAHECZ010000052.1 GCA_024641475.1 Gammaproteobacteria bacterium | reverse complement strand
ACAACCGAATTTATCAAAAAAACAATCTTTGATGCATTTAAAGATGTATCAAAAGGTAATGGTATAGGTGCCAGAGAGTGTACTGCAATTGACGAATATGCGGGTGAAATTGATCTGAAAATTGCGCGTGATAAAGACATAGAGGATCATTGGTGTAAATATCCCGAAGAATGTAAGATAAATGATTTCGGTAATGCTCTGAATTACAATAATCGAGAGGGAATATTATTTCACTTGCCAGCCCTCATGACTGCCGAAGTGGAAGGAATACAAGACAAGACTGATGTCAGAGATATTACCGTTCACACTCATCTCTGCGAATATATTCCTCCAGATTTTGAAAAAAAGCCACATCATGGCCACAGTGAGTATTTGGATTACTTAAAATCAATTACGATAGAATCCATTATCGCGTATTATGGGCTATCCTCAGATCAGGTACATGCGATTTCACTCTATTTTTTATGGCAGATGCACAATGGGTATTCGAATATTTTTGAAGAGCGTGAGGCATGGGTTGAAATCACAAAACAAATGCATGAAGGCAGTTCGAAATATGCGAGACCAGGAGATTATACATTAACTCTAGAAGAGGCAATTGCAATTGTGGATGAAGAACATCGTATAGTACGTGGTTGGTTTTCGTCTGGTTCAATAGAACCAAGTAATTGGGTTGTGGTAAGAAAATAGAGTAAAGGATGATTACGCAGAGATATAACAAATCGCCCAAGTTTGCCCGCTGTCGCGGGCGGGACTGCCAAAGAGTTTCGCGCTTTGGCAGTCTCTTGGCTTAATCCTTATGCATAATAATACAAGAAAGGAGAAATCATGGATAAGAAATTTATATTAACCAGCTTAGGTTATGCCATTCTCGGTCTATCACTTGGCATTTTCATGGCCGCCTCAAAGAATCATGGTCATCTAGTGACTCATGCACATATTATGCTGGTTGGTTTTGTCGTCTCTTTTATATATGGTCTGTGTCATAAATTGTGGCTCAATAACACTACGACTAGACTGGCAAAATCACAATACTACATTCATCAAATTGGTACCATTGGGATTGTAGTTGGTTTATTCCTTTATTATGGACAATTTGTATCTTTAGAAACAATTGATCCATTTTTGGCAATTTCTTCAGTAGCTGTTTTAATAGGAATGGTGCTTATGAAAATACTCTTTATTAAGTCCATGAAAAATGCATAACAAGGCGTTCAAAAACGCAGGGATTCCAGCCCTGCTCGGACCTGCTAAAGCGCGGCGCACCGTTTAACTTTGCGTTGGACGTACTAAATATCCCTGAGAAAGAATGAAAGGCCCAGATTAGTTATTAAAGAGAGTCAAAATACCATGACACCTGCTCAATTAAAATTTGCACGTTTCAAATCAGGTCCGGTTGGTCGGACCATAGACACGATCCTTGGGAAGGAGAGTTAGATGCTGCTATTAAAACCAGGCTGCGAATGTTGTAACAAAGACCTGCCACCCGATACAGCAGAGGCCCGAATCTGTTCGTTTGAATGTACTTTTTGTGCGTCATGTGCAGAGTCAATCCTTAAAGGAACATGTCCCAATTGCGGTGGTGAATTAATCGCGCGACCTCGCCGCCCTGCGAACAAGTTAAGTAACTATCCGGCTTCAACTGAGCGTGTATTCAACCCGGCAGGGTGTGGCCATGCGGTCTGACAAGAGTATTACGCCCGCGCTCAAACAATTCGTTCGCGTTGCCCACTGCGCGGGATGAGACCGGTCCTGCTTAGAAATAATAGACACATTGACATTAGGCGATGACGAGGCATCACATGAAAAAACAATGGGCAGAAGCAACAGAAGCGGGTAATGTCTGTCGCAGCGAAGAACTATTGAAAGCAGGTGCAGATATAAACGCTCTTGATAAATATAGCCAGACAGCGCTGATGAATGCAGCGGTTCGCGGTGATGCAAACATGGTGGGTCTTTTGGTCAGATATGGTGCAAATCTGAATCACACTGCAAAATATCGGTTAACAGCGCTAATGCTGGCGGTTATCAATCGCCATGTTGCAGTTGTGCAGATATTAAAAGAGGCAGGTGCGGATGTAGAACTCGGTGGCAGTCAGGGATCTTTTGAACGTACGCCATTACAATATGCCAATGAACATGGGTTTGAAGAAATCGCACGAATACTAATTGGGGTGTCTGCCACAAAGTAAAATGGAACATATATGCAAGTCATCGCAACTCAGGCTATTACCCGTACATCAGATGTATTATGAAATCAGGCAGCAAACGAGGGCGAGTCCATTTACGTATTTGCTTGTTCCATGCACTGCGGCCCTTCATGCCGGGCATTATCGACATAGGGATCGCAGTGATAAATGATCAACGGCTGGATTGTCGGTACCATCAGTGTATATAGCTCTTGTTTGTCCGTGCTGGTCAGCCAGCGATGTGCTGTGCGAGGATCAAGGATCACCGGCATGCGGTGGTGAAAATCATTTATCTGCGGTGTCGGGTCGGTGGTGATGATGTTGAATTGAGTTAATTGTTTTTCTGCGTTGCGCTTATAGATTCCCGCCAGTAGCAACACATCATCTGCGGTGTGAATACAAAACCGGGTTTTCACCCCCTGGTATTTGGGCCGTAGTTTGGGGTCGGGCCATTCATAGAACCGGTTCGCAGGGATCAGACAGCGAGTATGCTCCAGCAGAGACTGCAAATAAGGTTTAATTTTGATTGTCGCTGCCTTGCTATTAGGGTGACGGAACTTGCCGAATTCAATGCCCCATTGTGCCTCGATATAAGTGATCGGCGTAGTGATGATGGGCAGAAGCGATTGCGGGGCGACATTGTAGCGTGGCGGATTATGCGGGTAAGCGGGCAGATCGATTTCCTGCAGGAAATCGTCTATGAGTTCTGGACGATAGATATTGAGTCGGCCACACATGCAGAAATAGTAGCAGATTTGACCTGAAATCAATAAAACCGGAACAAAACATGGCGTTTTCCTGTATTTGTGATTATTCTCGGCATTGTCGCTCAATTCTCAGGGAGGATATGTATGTTTGCTAAAATGATGGTAGGTCTTGTTTTTGGTATTCTGGATGTGGTGGCGCCACCGTTAAATGCATTGCATCGCTGGTGGACGAACGACAAAAGTGGCCGTGACCCACGAGGCGACAATTACTGGACAAGAATGTTTAGAAAAACAAAAAAACCGGATCAGGAATAGCCAGTCGCAGGTTTACACAATACTGTTTTAGCCGGACGTTTGAACAAGTTAATCTTAAAGGAACTGTATGAGTATGTTTGAACGCTACCTGTTTTTAGTTGTATATGCGCTGACAATGATTTTATTTTTGTTTGGTTCATTCACGCTATACCGGAAAACCAGGCATAGTGCGGCCATATTGATGATGATCGGTTTTGGTCTGGCATTGGCAGGTTTCTTTATTAAAAACTACGGCGTGCAGGGCCTTGCGCAACATGCGCAGGGCGGCAGCTTCCTGGACTACCAGGTCTTGCTAAAGATCGGGGTGTATATGGGTATGCTGGGTTTGCTGGCTTCCGCGGTAAGTTTTATCAACTACGCCAGAAGCAACTAGATTCATCACCGGTTCAGCCACTGGATAACATGATCCCGCCTGCAGTTAACAAGCTCAGGAGGGAATATGAACATCGTAACCATGCTTATCAAAAAATGGCGGGCTCTTGTCGTAATCGGTGCTGTGGTACTGCTCGGTAGCGGTTGTATGGTGATGCCGTACGGCTATGATGATCGCGGCTATCATGGGCATCATGGTTATCCGCACTATCGCGGATACGATTACGGTTATCGGAATTATCGTTATCGTTAAAATTATCGACCCGCGTAACAGATACACGTGTTGCTGTGATGCGTTAATATCTGCTTATATAGTGAATGAGTATTGAGTGCGGTTTATTTCCGCATCATAATATTTCCTTAATTGTGATGGTAATCACATCGTGATATGGTCTGCGACGTATCACGCTGCGTGACTGCCATGTCACATGCTCAGAACCTGCCGGGGTGATACGCCTTAAATAGTGTAAAAATAATCCGAGGAGGAATCAAAATGAAAATAACACTACGACGTTCACATGCACTCTCAACCATGGCGGCTGGTTTGCTGCTGGCTACATTTGGTGTCACTACCGCATTCGCTGCTGATACCCCATTGTTATCAAACCGGTACGAGTTACCACGCAACTATGAATCAGAAATCAGTGCAGCCGAGGCCTATCTGAAGGCAGTGGTGGGAGAAGATGAACACGAAGATCGGAATGAGCATGAAGGTGAAGGTAAACGCCCGGTCATCGTGGATGTGCGCAGCATTCCCGAGCATCTGGCTGGCCATCCCAAGGGTGCCTACAATCTGCCCTATCCGTTCATCGTGCAAGATTGCGCGACTATAAGTGCCGATGGTGCGTGTACCGGTCCTGGCCCAAAGACCAATCAACCTGATGCGGATTTCGTCGCGGCAGTGGAACAGGCCATTCCAGATAAAGATACACCGATCTATACACTGTGCCGTACTGGTCATCGCAGTGTGTTGGCTGCCAACCTGTTGACAGCCGATGGTTACAAACATGTGCGGAATATCTGGCAGGGGTTTGTGGGTCAGACCAAGGTGGATTTTTATCTGCAAGGGCCGCTGGATCTGAATCACGATGGTGTGATCACTGATGATGACAAGGATGGCTGGCGTTATTACCAACACCTGCCCTACACCAGGAAATTAATACCTGAACGCCTGTTCCAGCCTTATCTGTATCTGTACTACGCAAAGTAAATGACACGATGAATAACCGCAGCCCCGCTAATCAGCGGGGCTGTTTTTTTTACAGGTTAGATTGAATTAGTTGATGTCATCCTGCCGAAACATTGGTTCTGACGATACCCTGGCCGATTGCAAAGGTCGTCAAGGCGGAGACATTATGCAGGCCGAGTTTTTTCATCATATTGGAGCGGTGTTTTTCGATGGTTTTTATACTCAGGCCATAGTGTTCGGCGATGTATTTGCTGGTGTAGCCTTCGGCAATTAATTTCAGAATTTCCCGTTCACGGCTGGTGAGGGTTTCCCAGCGGGTTTGCAGGGTGTTGGTTTTATTGCCGACCAGGAACACATGAATGACTTTTTCCGAGATGCTGGGGCTGAGAAAAGTTTTACCTGACAGCACCGTGCGTACCGCCATAACCAGTTCATCATCACCGGCATCCTTGAGCACATAGCCATTGGCGCCCGCGCGCAGGGCTTCACGAATATGTTCTTCGCTGTTGTGTTGCGTCAAAATCAAAATCCGCGTTTGTGGATGACGTTGACGCAAGCGAGCGACGGCATCACTGCCGTGGGCCGACAGCAAGTCCAATTCCAGCATGATCAGGTCCGGTTTGATTTCATCGGCCATAATCAGCGTATCTTCGGTATTGCTGCATTCACCAACCACTTGCAAATCAGGCTCATGTCCGAGCAGGGCGCGTATACCAACCCGTAAGATGGGATGGGCGTCACTGAGGATGATTTTATATGTCTTGATCATGGCTTGTTTCCAGATGGCGTAGGTACTGTTGTCGTTCCGACTTGTGGCGTCAATGTCAGGCGCTTCATGCCGCGCTTGAGTTTCGGCTGGTAAATGAATTTCCAATCCAAATATTTTTCCTGATTTTCAAAACCCGCATCAATCAGGGAAAAATGACTTTGTTTTTTCGGGTGTTGTTCCGACAAACTGTAAACCCCAACGATGTGATCCTTGGCGTCCTTAACCAGTCCCCATTCCTGGGTGCCCGTAATGGGATCGTAATAGAGCTTACGCAGGTGATGAGTTATTTCGACATCACGCGGATCGCGTAGCAGGTCGGTCAGTTGTTGTGGATATTCTTTTTGCGGCGAGTGATTGTAATAGTGTCCTATCGCGTTACGGAATTGATCGCCAATATAAAGCAATTCTGCTTCGCGCTCATTTTGTTGCACGGTATGCCAGACGACACCCGTTGATGCCAGCGTGGTACCAATGATGGCCATCAGCAGCATGACGCCCAGATAGGTGAAACCACGCGCATGAATAAGGCGGCTACCAATCGGCATACAAACTCCCGTCGGGGGCCTTGCCGGGCGCGCCACTTTTAATATCGTAGACAGCGCCTTGTGCCGGATCGGCAGGAGCTACGCTGATCCAGGTCGTATCACTTTGGGTGAGCGGGTCGGGCGGAATGCGCCGCAAATATTTATTTGTCACCAGATCGGCCAATGCATCCGGATATTTGCCGGTATCGCCATAATATTTATCGAGGGCATCGCGCAGGATGGACAGGTTATCGCGCAGCACGGTTTCCTTGGATTTTTCGATACTGTGAAAATACCGTGGCACTGCAATGGTCAACAGCAACGCAATGATGGTCATTACCACGAGTAATTCGATCAAGGTAAAACCATTAAGTGTTGCAGCATGGCGTTGCATGGTTACCATTCCTTATACGGTATGCCGCGCATATCTTTGCCGGTTGCCCGCGAATACACGTCGTAGACATCATCGCCTTCCTGCGGATCATCGGCACGACTGGCATAACTGCGCTTGCCCCAGGTGTCAGCAGCGCTATGCGTGTTATCCAGATCAAAGGGATCACGCGGGATACGTCGTAAAAAAAAGATTTTGGCATGACCGGTGGCATCAGTGGGATCGTCAACGCCATCCACCAGAATTTGTAACGAGGCAGGATAACCTGTCTTGCCAGAAACCACTGCTACCCGGCCTTCATCCCAGGCCTGTTTATATGCATCGATAGCGGTACGGATCTGTCGCAACGCCTGATGCAGTTCTTGCTCCTTGTTGCGTTTCACGGTTAATTCCGCCATGGGCAGCGCGATCGTCGACAATAACGAGACGATCGCCAATGTCACCATTAGCTCGATTAACGTGAAACCGTGTGAGGAGCAACGTGGCATCATGGTTGTGCGGCGACGGCTGACGTAACCAGAGGTGCTGGTAAAGTGAAAGGCAGGGTGCGGCCATCCACATTCACCGGTAATACCGTGGACACATTGAGCGGAATTTGTTGTTTGGCAGCCAAGGATTTGAACGTAAGCGTGGCTATCGTACCTTTGCCGGTGGCGCCTACCTTGCCCAGACGTGATACCTGTGCAAAGAAATGACCTGGCTTATCGACACGATTGGTGAGAATGGTTTTTTTACCATCTTGTTTGAGCAGATCACCTTCATCAACTTTTACAAGACTCATCAACGCCGGATCAAAATCCAGCAGGAAGGAAAAGGTGCCAAGTGGCTGAACCGATTCTGCGATAAGACTAATCTTGAATTCTTCGCCAACCTTAATCTGCGATGGTCCTTGCAGGTTAAGCAAGACGGGTGCGCCGGTGGGTGCCCCATTGGCGTTCGGTGGAACAACCGCTTCGGGTTCACGATGCTCGGTTTTATGTTTGCCGGATTTGTGCGTGGTATCCGGCTTGACGCTGATCGGTGTGCTGCGCAGATTGTTATCCGTTCCCGACCAGAATTCCAGATTGGCGGCATCGGCACGTTTGCTGGCGCGGGTCAGGTGTGGCGTAATCGATAACACGATCTCCGTTTTCTTGTTGTCATCTTTATGACTGGAGAATAAACGGCCGAGAATCGGCAGATCGCCCAGACCTGGTAATTTCTGTGCGGCTTTGCGATCTTCATCGCTGATCAAACCGGCCAGCACCTGGGTTTCACCGTCTTTCAACCGCAACACGGTATTGGCGGTACGTGTGCCAATTTGATAGGCGACGGTTTGGCCAGTGGAAATTTCGCGGACGATATTGCTGACTTCAAGATTCACCTTGATGGCGACATCGTCATCCAGATGGATGTTCGGTTCGACATCCAGTTTCAAACCGACATCCAGATATTGCACGTTGGTGGTGGATACGGCACTGCCACCGGCAACCGGTGTTTGCGCCGAAGTGATCACTGGCACGCGATCGCCGATCATGATTTTGGCCTTTTCGCGATTGCGGACGCGGATGCGTGGGCTGGCGAGAATGTTGGTGTCGCCTGTTTCGCTGCGCAAATCCACACTTCCCGATAACGCGGAGACATTGACGAGACTGCCGTTGAGGCGACCTAAGTTACTTAAGGTTAAAGGTTGGGCCGGTGTTACATCGGTAACCGCTCCGACACCTGTAACAGTTGTCGTCTTGATCGACTGCGGTATGCCGTTAGCTGACAAACCAATTTGTTGCGGTAATTTAAGACCCAATTCAGTCAGGTGAGAACGAGTGACTTCCAAAACTTCCACCTCTAACATGACTTCCGGTTCAGCAACGTCCTGCGCAGAAATCAACTTTTCTGCCAAACGGATCGCATCGGGCGTATCACGCATTACCAATGAATTATTTTTTTCGTCGACGAACAGATCCTTGGTTTTGAGCAAGGTCTTCAACATCGTTTGCATTTCCTTGGCATCGGCATTGGTCAACTGGAAAGTACGTATTTTCAGATCCTGATATTCCTTCAGTTTGGCCGGATTGTTCGGATACACAAACACAGTATTCTCCGACAGGATTTTTTTCTCTAACTGGTTCTGCATTAAAATCAGATCCAGGGTGTCTTCCAGTGGGGCATCCTTGACGAAAATCGTGGTTTTCAAATCCTGCTTCACGTCTTTATCGAGCAGGATGTTGATACTGTTGCTGCGCGAGATGGCTTCAATCACCATTTTCAGATTGGCGTCACGGAATTGCAATGACACCGGTTTTTTGTATTCAGGGCTGAGACTTGGACCCGCGACGGCCGCTTTGGCAATTTGTTCGTCAATCTTGCGCTGCATGGCGTGCGCGTCAGAATTGTCAGGATTTTCCAGCAAAATGGTGCGAATAATATTCTGGGCTTCTTCCATGTCATGTTTATCGAGAAATTCCTGGGCTTTTTTCAATTCCGCTGCATGGCGTGCATCCATGAGTAAGGCAGCCAGCCCCGCCTTGGCGCGGGGATTTTCCGCATCAATCTTTAAAATGCGTTGATAGAGGGCAGCGGCTTGTTCTGTGTTACCAGTTTGACGCTCATTATGAGCAGTGATAAGCAGAGATTGCACGATACGATCGCGCTGTTGAATCAGATCCGTACGAAATTTTAAATTGGTTGGATCGCTTTTGCTTGCCTCCTGCAATTTATCCAGTCCTGCCTCCAGCTGGCCTTTGTCGACCAACTCAATGCCTTCCTTATGAATGCGTTCAGCAGCACAGCCAAACAGCATGAAAGCCGCTAAAAACATAACCAGATATCTACGTGACGAACTCATGGTGTTTCTCCAGTACTTAAATATTGTTTTAATTGCATCGGGATATAAGTCAGCTGCATCTGGCCATTGGCGATGCTGTCGACGGAATAAGTGCTATCGAGGATTTCACCCATAGTGACAAGACGCACGCGATCACCTTGTGACAGGAAATAGGTGACCTTGCCATTGGCATCCTGTTGTTTGCCCATATAGGCAAACGGTAATGGCGGTGCAGTCGGTGCCGGTGGTGGTGCGGGTGGCGGTGGCGGTGGTGCAACGTACCAGGATTTGGCCGGGAACAGATTAACCTTGTCCGCATTTTCACGTGAACGTTTGAGTCGTTCGAGTTGTAATGAGTCGATGTGTTCATCGGTGCTATTGGCAGCATACTCGGCGTGTGTTTTGGGCGCCGCGGCTTCAACAACTTGCGAGCCGGATTGTGCGGTAGGTGCAGTGAAAACGATCCAGCCCAGTACAGCGATGGTTACGGCTGCCAGGTAGTGCCATTTTTTAAGTCTGAGTTGTGGTTTCATGTTTGTGTATCCAGATACAGCGTGAGCTTGATCTTGGCATTGATTGTCTGATCGCCGATCTTCTGACGTTCAAAATTGATGTTATCCAGTGAAGCATTCGGTACGGCGGCCAGTACAGTGGCGACAAATTTACGTAGCTGCACGTAAGAGCCTTTCACTGGCAGGGTGATCTGATAACGTAACAGGCGTGCCCGTTTTTCCGTCGAGGGTGCATAGTTGGCTTGCGCCAGTTGAATGCCATGGACCTGGGCAGCCCGATAAATTTTATCGAGATGCTGCGGCACACTGTTTTGCGATGGAAAGAACTGGTAGAACTCAATTAATTGTTCCGCAGGAGTGCTGTGCGCTGATTTGACTGCTGGCTGATTCGCTCTGGCAGTCTGCTGCTGCAGTTGCGCTTGTGCCTGCGCACGTTGCTGATTGACGGGGTACAGGATCATCGTGGCAAAACCAATTCCCAGGATAATCAAAGCGCCGCCAAACAAGCCTTCCCGACTAACTAAGGCAAAGCGGCGACGGAATGATGTCAACGACATCGGGCGAGCAAGGCCCAGTTGTAAGATTGTCATGATTGCATCACCCAGGTGGCGGTGATGGTGAAATGCACCGGTTTTTCGGCGGACTGCTGGTCGACCTGATGACTTTGAATATACACATTGCGTAAAGAAGTTTTCTTTTGCAAATATTCGACGTAATTCAGTAGCGCTGGCAGGTTGCGCGCCTCGCCGCTGATGCGTAAGGCGTGTTTCTGGGCATCCGGTTCAATCGTCAACAAGGCGATACGGGATTGTTGCGAGGTTTCAATATCGCGGAACAAAGGTTCCCAGGGTAAGGCAAGCTGGTTTAAAACTTCATTGGCCTGTTTGATTTCTTCCTGTAACTGTTGTGTTGTCAAACCGGCGAGCCGTTGATCGTTCACCGTACGTTTGACGGATGATTTAAGCCTGGCCTGGGCGTGTTCGATTTGCTCAATGTCACTGAGTGTGAGCTGGTATTGCCAAACCAGGATGGCAACACACACGACTGCCAGTAGCAAAATACTTCGTTCCAGTCGGCTGGCGACACGCGGTGGAACCTGATAATCGAGTAAGAGTGGCTGCATGATACTTATCCCGCCATAGCCATGGCTGATGGTGCACTGACCGGTGCTTCGCAACCGCGAATCGCTGCGGGCTGGATTAATTGCAGGGTCGGCAATTGGGTCAGGATGGGATTGGGTGCGGTGTAACCCGGGGCAAACACAAACAACGGAATGTCATCTTTGTGGATGCCATTGCCGGTTAATAATTTTTCGCGTTGTAAAAAAATAGCCAGATCGTCAAAGCTGTCATCACCAAGTTTGAGTGATGTTAACGTCTGCCAGTTATTATCCTGCAATAAGGCCAGACACATGCGACCGGGTTCCATTAACGCGAACCAGGCGGATTGGTCGAAGCGATGCCGCCACTGATTAAAAGCGGCCATTAAATAAGGCTGGATCGATACCAGCCGCAGTTTGGAGTCGGTAAAAAGCGCATGGATGGCATCGAGCAATGTCTGATCGATGCCGCTGGCAACGCGGGGATCGCTGTGCGCATCTTCACTGACACGCAAGGCCCACTGTGCAGAGATGGCACCATAAATGGTGCTGAAGTGATGTTGTACCAGTGCTGTTTCTTCAGCAGGATTGCTCGCTTTGGCGTTATACGGTACCAGACCATAACGCACAAAGTGATTGGAGAGAACAATGACCGTATCGGCGCGTAAATTTTTGAATTCATTGACGGCGGCGCGCAAGGCGTTGACGGCAGGCTGCCAGTTTGCTTCACCAGGCTGGGCTGACTCACAGGGATAGATATGTTGCTTTTGCATGCGTGACTTTGACCAGCCACGCGTCATCTGCAGCACGGTTACCTGCTGTGGTGCGAGCGCAATGCGGATTTGCTCACGAGACAAAAGTGACACGATTGATCTCCTGTAAGGTAGTGAGTCCCTGTTGCACCATGTCCAGCGCGCTCTGGCGTAACAAGCGGGTGCCATTGCGAAACGCCGCTTCTTTAACACGGCGGATGGATTCGCCGTCGACAATCAATTCGCGAATTTCGTCGTTGAGATACAAAATTTCAGCAATGGCGCGGCGGCCTTTGAAACCAGTACCACGACAATTGCCACAACCACTGCCGGCACGGAACTTGAAATCGGCAATTTTATCGATGGATAAACCCGAATCCGCCAGCAGCTGGGCATCGGGTGAATAGGGCTGGGAACAATGTGGACAGTTCTGCCGGATCAGGCGTTGTGCCACGATGCCATTCAATGCCGACACAAAACTCGATGGCGACACGCCCATGTGCACGAAGCGGCCGATGACATCGAAGACACTGTTGGCGTGTACCGTGGTAAATACCAAATGCCCGGTTAGTGCGGACTGCACCGCGATTTGCGCCGTCTCGGTGTCACGAATTTCGCCGACCATGATCTTGTCCGGATCATGACGCAGAATGGAGCGCAAGCCGCGCGCGAAGGTTAAGCCTTTTTTCTCGTTGACCGGAATCTGCAACACGCCGGGCAATTGATATTCCACCGGATCTTCAATTGTGACGATCTTGTCCTGGCCGGTATTGATCTCGCTGATCGCGGCATACAACGTCGTGGTTTTACCGCTACCGGTCGGGCCGGTGACCAGCATCATGCCGTAGGGGGCGGAAGCCAGACGTCGCAGCACCTGAATAGCGTGATCATCAAAACCCAGATAATCCAGACGCAGACCTTTGATGTGATCGGTGAGTGCCTGTTTGTCCAGAATACGTAATACGGCATCTTCACCGAAAATACTCGGCATGATCGAGACACGAAAATCGATCTCCCTGCCGCGCATACTGATTTTGAAACGACCGTCTTGGGGTACACGTCGTTCGGCGATATCCAGTTCAGATAATACCTTGACGCGCGAGATAACCTGTTCGGCCATTTCCGAGCCGGACAGCGAACCCACCATCGATAAGGCGCCATCGATACGATATTTAATCACCAGGCCCTTGGGGCCGGATTCCAGATGGATATCGCTGACTTCGGTTTTAAGCGCATCATATAAAGTGGAATGCACCAGTTTGACGATCGGGCTGGTGCTTTCATTAATGACCTTGAGCGACAAATCGTCGGCGGCAATTTGATCTGCGGTATTGCCGCTGCCGGTTGATAACACGCTGTCCATGGCGTGCAGGGTTTCTTCATGACGTGCCAGGAAGGCGTCGATGTCACTGCTATGCATCAGGCGCCAGCCAAACTGCTGTTTGATGGTTTCGTCTACCCAGGCCTGCACGCGTGTGTTGAAGGGATCGCCAAAGGCCAGGAAGAAACGATTGGCGTTATCGCGCAATAATACGATTTTGAATGTGAAGGCATCTCTGAATGGCAAAATATCAAATGCCGGTGTGAGTTGCTGTAAATCCGCCATCAACAAAACCTGGTAATGCAGGGTTTGTGCTAAGGCATGGGTAAAGTCCGTCGGTGACATGCCCAGATGTTCTTCGAGAATATCGATGACGGTACGCCGATGTTGTGGCGCAAGTTTATGTGCAGCGGCAATTTGTGCCGGCGTAATCATTTCAATGCTGCGCAAGGGCGCGATTCTGGCGGTCATTGAATACTCCCGGCCAATTCAAAAATGGGAAAATACATCAGTACCACAATAATGCCGATCACCAGACCAATGACGGCCATTAAAATGGGTTCGAATAATTTGCTGAACCATTCCACCCAACGCGCCATCTCTTCATCGTGAAAGGCGGCAATGCGATCCATCATCTCACCCATCTGACCGGTACGTTCACCCACAGTCAGCATGCGTGCCGCCACGGCGGTGGTCAGGCCATGACGTTCCATTGCTTGTGAAATGGATGCGCCTTCACGAATACTGTCGGAGGCAAGGATTAACTGACTGCGCAAGGTGCCCGGTAACAGATCCGCCGTCATTTTCAACGCAGTGACGATAGCGGTGCCACCTTGCAGCAACATGCCGAGAGTGCGATAAAAACGCGCGAGTTGATAAATTTTCATGCGGCTACCCACGGCGGGGATCTGCCAGATTTTTTGCATTACGCGTAACTTGGTTGCCGGGCGCGTCAGCGCATAGCCACTGCCAGCAAGGATCATTGTCGCAATGCTGGCTATGAGAATTCCATTATTGCGCAGCGTGTGGCCCATACTCATAAGCAGGCGGGAGAACAAAGGCAAATCACGGCCCATCTGGTCATACACCAGACTGAATTTGGGAACGACGTAACCGATCAGAAATAAAGTCACCAGTCCACCCGCCACCAATAGCAATACCGGATAGATGGAGGCGCTGATAATTTTTTTGCGTACAGAATCCATTTGTTCCTGATAGGCAACATAACGCGCCAGAGCGACGGCGAGATCACCGGTGGTTTCACTGGCGCGCACCGTGGCAACATATAAAATCGGAAAATAAACGGGAAACTGTTGCAGCGCGTATGAAAGCGTACGACCCTCATAGAGAGTGGCAATGAGTTGTTTTAATAATTTCTGGATGTCCGGCTGATGTTCCTTTTCCGCCAGTGCTTCGATGGCTTCGACCAATGATAACCCTGCGTTTAACAGCGCCAGCAATTCCTGGCTGAATAGTGCGAGCGCAAAGCGTTTGCGCGGTCTGAAATTCAGGCCCTGCCAGGATTTTTTCGCCTTAATCGTCAGAATGGATAAACCCTGCGATTTGGCCTGACGAATCGCCTCGGCTTCGTCAGCGGCTTCAATAGCCAGCGCTAACACGCCTTCACCGTCACGAATGGCTTTTAATTCAAAGTGCATAGTTACCAGTTACCGATATCCGTGGCTTCACCAGTCCCGCCAGACTTGCCGTCATTGCCGTAGGAAAGCAGATCATAATCACCATGCTCGCCGGGAATTTTGTAAACGTAAGCGTGACCCCAGGGATCCATCGGCACATTTTTTTTCAGATAAGGACCATCCCAGCGCGGTTCATCGCTGGGCCGAACCATTAACGCGGCAAGATTCTGTTCAGTAGAGGGAAAATGGCCGACATCGAGACGATATTGTTCCAGGGCTTTTTCCAGTGCATCGATTTGCGCCTTGGCAGTTTTGATTTCGGATTTGCCCACTTGCGCAAAATAACGTGGCCCGACATAACTGGCTAACAAGCCGATGATGACCATAACCACCAATAGCTCTAACAGCGTAAAGCCACGTGTCTGCCCTGTAGGGCGGAATTGAATATTTTCCTGCAAAAACATCGTTACATTTCCTTAACTATTCGTCACGACGAATGAAATTGGGTGTGCAGGTAGTTTAAGGACGTGTGTAGTAAAAAAATGTAGGGTGAACTACGTATCCCTTGGCGGGGGTATATCCGTAGCCGACAAAAAGTATAAATTAATTGAATATTAAGATTTAATTAAGCAAAGCCCAGCCCAGGCATGATGTGTGGTTCTGGCTTTTTGTTATGAAAAGTTTCAGCCTCAGGTCACCAGGCAGGGTAAGTTAATACAGACTAAAAGCCGCATGGTATGTGTGATCAAAATCAACAATATGCCGTCGTTACACGGCAGTTAATCATTCCTTAATTATTCGGTAAGTTAGAAATAAGGAAGGCTGATTATACTGGATTGGCGTGGCAGGCAGTTATGTTCTGCACGTAAATGTTGTATCGAGCAAAACTTAAACGAGTGATTATTTATCGCCATGGCAATCAGTCCAGAAAATTTCAAACCGACATTCCATTTGGGTCATCTGCCTGAAAGACAGGATCAGGATGAAATTACACTGATGATTGTCGAGGATCATACGATTGTGCGCGAAGGGTTGCGCGCACTATTGGCGCTGGATCCGAACATCCGGATACTTGGCGAAGCCGATAATGGCAAAGATGCTATCCACATGGTTGGCACATACAAACCAAAGCTGGTATTAATGGATCTGTCCATGCCGGATATGAATGGTATGGAAGCAACTCGTGAAATTAAAAAACGTCACCCGGATATCAAAATCATCGTGCTGACGGTACATAAAACCGAAGAGTATATTCGTGCCTCACTGGCAGCCGGTGCCGATGGTTATGTATTAAAAGATGCTACCCACTCCGAATTAAAAATGGCCATCAAGATGGTCACCGAGGGTAAAACCTTCCTCAGTCCCAGCATCTCCGATCAGATCGTCGGTGGATTTCTGGATGGTAGCGGTGTACAGGTCAAATCACCGCTGGAAATGCTGACACATCGTGAAAAAATCATTTTGAAACTGATCGCCGAAGGCAACCTTAACAAGAATATTGCCACTTACCTGAGCATTAGCATTAAAACCGTGGAAAAGCATCGGTCCAACCTGATGCGCAAACTGGATTTCCATAACACCGCCGCTTTGACCGCCTTTGCAATCGAAAAAGGCCTCGTTACTAAATAACTTGCTTCTCTCTCTGGCCTGAACCAGCCCCGGAATCTCCGGGGTTTTTATTCCCGTACTCTAAAGTCGGTTACCACACAGCCGCTACAACCTATACATGGCTTTACGCCGGCGCGCCTGATGTTGCGGGCGGTTGAATAGCATCCGAATAAAAAGGAGTCTGGTATGACTAGCAAGATCAAAATTGCAATTTTAGGGTTGGGCAATGTTGGGCAGGCCTTTGCAGAACACATGCTCGAAAAGATTCAGGAAGGTGGCATGCCGATCGAGATCGTCGGCGTCGCGCATCGACACCTGGATTCTCCGGTGGCGTTGGGTTTCCAGCAAAACGGTGTTCCAGTTTTTCAAGACGCTGTCGAGATCGCCACTCTGGGAGACAAGGTCGATATTATATTTGATCTGACCGGCAACGATGATCTGCGCCGCAACCTGCGTCAGGTCATGCAACAAACCGGCAATCGCCACACCGTCATCGCACCGGAAGTGTTTGCGAAATTGCTATGGTGTTTCTTTGATGAAGACAACAC
>JAHECZ010000051.1 GCA_024641475.1 Gammaproteobacteria bacterium | reverse complement strand
TTTTGCAACGGCTGGCTGGCTTGCGGGAATCCCTGCCAAAGCTGCAACATGGATTTTTGTTGGACGGGATGAAGCAGCGCCGGGGCAAGATCGACTAACGGTTTGAGGACGCAGGCATGTTCGGTAATTTCATCGCGCGGTAACTGGATACCTTCAGCGTCACTTACCACGTCATCGAATAATAATAAATCCAGATCCAGCGTGCGCGAGTCGAACTTTTCGCTATCACGCTGACGCCCGTTGGCATTTTCAATACCATGCAGGCAATCATGCACTTCCGCTATCGATTGGCTGGTCTGCGCACGCACCACCAGATTCAAAAAGTCATCCCCTGTAAAACCAATCGCGGCACTGCGATACACCGGTGAGCATTGCACCTCACCAAACACCTGGCGTAGCTGCTGCACACCGCGACGCAGATGAGTTTCCGGATCGATATTGCTGCCGACACTTATATATAGAGTCACCATTGCGCTGCAATCAGCCTGCGCCAGATGTGCCACGCTCGATCAGAACTCCGACGTCTTTGGCGCCACGCACCGCGCCGATCTTGTTGACCCGCAACCGCAGCCACGGCACCGGAAATTCCGTCAACACCAGTTGCGCGACCTGTTCGGCCAGACTTTCCACCAACTGATACTGACTGGCTTCGACAAACGCGCTGATGCGTTTGGCCACGGCTTTATAATTAAGCGTGTCATCGATGGCGTCGCTGCTGGCGGCCTTGCGGATATCAAAACCCATTTCCAGATCGAAAATCACCGGCTGCCGGATGCGGCGCTCCCAGTCATACACGCCGATGACGGTTTCTATGCGCAGCTCACGAATAAAAATAATGTCCATCCAACTGATCCTTGGCCTTGTCTGCCGCGACTATAACAAAATTTCTGACTATAATGCGTCACACCCTTAATCACCCACAGCCCATATGAATATTACTGCGTTGTTATTAATTCTGATTGCCTATCTGCTTGGTTCCGTGTCCAGCGCGATTATCGTCTGCAAATTGATGGGGCTGCCGGATCCACGCACGCAGGGATCCGGGAATCCCGGCGCGACGAATGTGTTGCGTTTGGGTGGCAAGAAAGCCGCTGCCATTACCTTGTTGGGTGACATGCTGAAGGGATTTATTCCCGCCTTTGCCGCGTACTTATTGCACCTGACGCCGCTGGCGCTTGGTCTGGTCGGACTCGCCGCCTTCCTGGGACATTTGTTCCCCGTGTTCTTTCGTTTTCAGGGTGGCAAGGGTGTCGCGACGATGCTGGGAGTCTTGTTTGGCTGGCACTGGTCGGTGGGTGTGGCGACGGCGCTGACCTGGTTAATCATGGCCAAGGTATTTCGCATCTCCTCACTGGCCGCGTTAATTGCCACCTTGTTGGCACCACTCTACATCTGGTGGTTAATCGGGCCACAGCCTGCGTTAATTGTGATCACGATCGCGATGACGGCAATACTCTACTGGCGGCATCGTTCGAATATTCAAAAACTTATGCAGGGTGACGAAGGCAAAATCAGCGATTCACCGCCCTAAGACCTCTATATAAGTAGGTCTAAAGTCCCTATTTCTTGTGCCGATATAACGGGGAAGACTAAATAATATATGGATTCAAAGGCGCCCCCCCCACATGCCTGATGCAATGCGAGCTAAGTTACGCAGGCGTAAGCCGTTGCGCTTTGGTGTCCGTGTCAAAGTCATTCTGGTGTTGCTCAGCGGCCTGGTGGTCAGCGTGATCCTCAGTACGGTATTGCTGCAACGCGAACAGGCCTCGCAGATCAATGCCGAGATCAATCAACACGGTACCCAGGTAGCTAAAATCCTGTCGCGTTCATTGGCCAACAGTGTGGTGGGTTATGATTACCACGCGATTCAATTATTCCTCGACGACACGATACAGATACCCCAGGTAAATTACCTGCGCGTAGTCAGCGCCAAAGGCAATGAGATGGCCAGCGCCAAAAATGCCGGTACCGATCTCACTACACTACGGCGCTTTGAAGAAAATATTCAAATCAATGGTGCCATAATCGGTAAAGTGTTCGTCGGCATCGATACCGCACCGACCGTTTCCAAGATCGAGGAGCACGGTAAACAACTGGTATTGCGCCGACTGGGTGCGATCAGCTTTATCCTGTTGATCGAGTTGATCGCAATTTCCTATTTTATTCTGCGGCCACTGACGGTGATCGCCACCACCCTGGCGCGCAATGTCGGCGGCAATGGTGTATTGCCGGAAGCCATCCCCTTGCAAAGCAATGATGAGCTGGGTGATATTGCACAGCAATTCAATCTGATGCGGGATCAGCTCAACGACGCCAACCGTGCCCTGCAAGGCAAAATCGAATACGCCGACAACAAATTGCGCGAAGCCAACCAGCATCTGATCAATAAATCCTTCGAACTGGAAAAAATCAATCAGGTCTTACAGACCCAGGCCATTACCGATCCACTGACCGGTTTGAGCAATCGCCGCGAGTTCCAGTTACTGATGAACAAACAAATGCCGATTATGCTGACGCAGGGCGAAACCCTGGCGGTGTTACTCATCGATATCGATCACTTCAAATTAATCAATGATAAATACGGCCATGAAATTGGTGATTCAGTATTACATGAAATCGCCAATCGGTTATCCGAGAACCGGCGCAAGACCGACAAGATTTGCCGGATCGGCGGTGAGGAATTTTTTATCTTATGCCGGAATATCGCACCGACTGATGTTTTCGGCGTCGGCGAAAAACTGCGGCGCATGATTCAGGATCACCCAGTCGTTACCCACGGTCATAGCATCGAAGTGACGGTCAGCATCGGCATTGCCAGCACCAACATGCAGGACGAAAATCTTGTGTTCCTGCATGAGCAGCCTTCCAACATACTCTATCGCAAAGCGGACCTCGCGCTATATCACAGCAAGGCGACCGGGCGTAATCGGGTAGTTTGTTACTCGGATCTTCCCCAGGACGAAACTCATCAACTCACAGGATAAGCAGCATGACTTTTTATAAAGCAACATTTTGTTCGTGTCTCGGTGCACTGTTATTTATCACCGCCACGGCACACAGCCAGGAATTACGCCTGGGCTCCGTCGCCAATGATATTCCAGCGGTGATGTATCAACGCTTGTCACCCCTGTCGAGTTATCTTAGCAAGGAGTTGGGGCAGCCGGTGACACTGCAATTATCCGCCGACATGCCGGCGGCAATCGATGCGGTAGTGAAAAAGCGCGTGGATATTTCTTATCTGACACCGGTCGCCTATTTACGCGCCCATCAAACCGGTAATGCCCGGCTCGTGGCCAAAACGGTTACCGATGGCAAGTCTTCCTTCCAGTTGATGATTGCGGTGAAACAAGACAGTCCAATCAAAACTGTAGAACAACTGATTGGCAAAAGTTTTGCCTTCGGTGATCCGGCAGCCAAATTGCAACCCGCCGTGGTCGCTCTCGCCGGGGTAAAGATCGATCAATTCGCTGAAGTGCGTTATCTCGGTCATTACGACAATATTGCACGCGGCGTGCTCAGTGGTGAATTTGATGCGGGTATTCTCAAGGACACCGATGCGACAAAATGGGAAAACCACGGTTTGCGCGTCATCTACAAATCCCCACCACTGCCTCCCTATAACATTGTGGTTAATGGCGATGTATCAGAGAAACTCTACGAACACATCAAAGCGGCGTTTCTGAAACTGGATCCGAAGGATCCGACACAGCTTGAAGTGATTCAGGCGCTGGACAAGGAATACACCGGCTTTGCGCCTGCCACTGATAAAGAATATGACATTATTCGCAAGTTAACGGCACAACCACACACCACCAAGCCCGGCAAATAAAACCCACCCGACTTACTGGCCGCTCACCGGTTTAACCTGGGCGGCGGCCTGTTTGGCACGTTGGCGACAATCTTCAATATCCTCACCATAGGCCAGTGCCACTCCCATCCGACGTTTTTTAAACGCTTCGGGTTTGCCGAACAAACGCAGATCGGTTTGTGGTATTGCCAATGCCTTCGCAACGCCTTCGAAGGCAATTCCCTGTTCATCGCGACCACCATAGATCACGGCACTGGCGCCGGGACTGCGTAACGCAGTATTGACGGGCAATCCCAGGATCGCACGCGCATGCAAATCAAATTCGGTTTGCAACTGGGTAATCATGGTCACCATGCCGGTATCATGCGGACGGGGACTGACTTCGCTGAACCAGACCTGATCACCTTTGATAAACAATTCCACACCAAACAGGCCGCGTCCGCCCAGGTTAGCGGTAATCTTTGCGGCAATGTCACGGGATTTTTGCAGTGCCATCGCACTCATTGGCTGCGGTTGCCAGCTTTCCACGTAATCGCCGCCGACCTGCACATGACCAATCGGATCACAAAAATACGTTTGCACTTCACCCTGTGCATCGAGTGCACGCACGGTCAGTTGTGTTATCTCGTAATCAAATTGAATCATTGCCTCGACAATCACCCGGCCGCGATTGACGCGCCCGCCACTCAGCGCGTAGTCCCAGGCTTTTTGCACATCGGCCTGGTTATGGATCGTTGATTGGCCTTTGCCCGATGATGACATCACCGGTTTGACGATACAGGGATAACCGATCCCGCAATCAATGGCTTGTTGAACGGCTTGCACCGATTCAGCGAACGCATACTTGGATGTCGGCAATTTTAATTCTTCCGCTGCCAGACGCCGAATCCCTTCGCGATTCATCGTTAATTGCGCGGCGCGTGCGGTGGGAATTACCACCGCCAGTTTATCCTGTTCGATCTGTGCCAGCATGTCAGTGGCAATCGCTTCGATTTCCGGCACAATGAAGTGCGGGCGTTCTTTCTCAACCAATGCGCGTAACGCGGCACCATCGGCCATGTTGATCACATGGGCGCGATGCGCCACCTGATGGCCTGGTGCATTGGCGTAACGATCCACGGCGATCACTTCCACACCCAGGCGTTGTAATGCGATGATCACTTCCTTGCCCAGTTCGCCGGCGCCTAACAACATGACTTTGGTGGCTGAGGCTGATAACGGTGTACCGATGCGCATAGATCCTCCGGTAATATTTATTTTTTGTCTTGGAATATTATTTGATTTCGTTGGGCTGCTGTTCGTGCGGTAACTCCATGCCCGGCCACGGATCATACTCAACTCCTCGTGCAATCGGCAAACGCGGTCCAAGGAAAAACACGCCGATACCCACGATCACCAGTCCCCACACGATCACCGCACCGCTGGGCATATCCAGCCACGCTGATACCACCAGACCAATGCCATATCCCAGAATACCCAGAATATACGCCGCTGTTTTGCGCTTCGCTGCGGAATATTGCCGTGTCGCCATGGCGGGAATAATCAGACTGGCGAACACCAGATAGATGCCCACCAGTTGCACCGACAAGGTCACGGCGCAGGCAAAGATCAAATAAAACCCGACACGACCCAGACGTTCACGCAGGACAACCTGAATTGCAACCAATACCGCGGTAATCACTGCCGCATAAGCCAGTTGCGAGGTGCTGACCCACAATATCTGCCCGACCAGTAAATCCTTGAGGTTTTCGCCGCCATGCGGATTGCGTGACAGTAACAGAATACTGCCCGTTGCCGCTAACACAAACAACACCCCGATGAGCGCTTCCTGTACTTCCGGCCAGCGCTTTTCGGAATAATTCAGCCATACACTGCCCAGCAACGCGGCCATGATCGCGGAGATCTGCACGCCAACCCCATGCGGTTCGAAGCCGAGCATATCGGCGACAATAACGCCCAGTCCGGCAATCTGTGCAATAGCCAAATCGATAAAGATAATCCCGCGTTGCAAAACTTTCATCCCCAACGGCACATGCGTGATTAACACCAGCACTCCCGCCACGAATGCCGGGAATAATAATCCCAGTTCTAATGAATTCAATGTCATGATCGTCCCCCGCTTAAACGCGCCATAATATCATCGAAGAAACTGAACAGATCCTTGGCCTGATCATCACCACCGACACTGGCCGGAATCGCTACCGCCGCAATATGCGCATGCTCGGCCAACCACAGCGAAGCACGATCATCGTTATAGGTTGCACGCAATACCATCCTGGCCGGATGCCGCCGCAATAGCTGCAGCAATTCCGCCAAATGCGAAGCGGTGGGTTCCACACCGGGTTTGGGTTCAAGCTGTCCAACTTCCTGCATACCTAACCAGTTGAACAGATAACCAAATAATTTATGGTGTACGACGACCGACACACCGCGCAGTTTATCGCCCTGTTTCTGCCAACCGGCCATCGCCGCATCCCACTTCACACTGAATTGTTTGTAACGCTGTTGATATAACGCCGCGTTAGTGGCATCCAGTTCCACCATGCGCTTTTGTAACGTCGCTGCAACGGTTTTAATATTGCGTGGATCCAGTTGGATATGCGGATTACCGGCCGCATGCACATCGCCCTCGGCACGATCCAGCCGTGCTGGAATATCAATCCGCTCGACTAACATCGCCGCTTCAATATAGGCGGGCTGCCCCGGTTGAATACGCGCATTACCGGATTGCTGCAAGACCTGTGGCAACCAGCCGATTTCCAGCTCGGCGCCGCTGCAGATCAACAGATCCGCATTGCGCGCTTTGGCGATCAAACTTGGGCGTGCCTGAATATGATGCGGATCCTGCGCTGCCGTCGTCGCACTGTAGGTTGTAATTTTATCGCCACCTAACTCTTGCGCCAACGCAGCCCATTCGGGTTCGCAGGCAAACACATTCAGATTCGCCATGGCCGGTGCCGTACTGCCGCACAAACTCAATAACACGATCCATCCTTTCCCGTTAAACAGTTTCATTATCAACTCCTAGTATTTGTGTGCGCCATGGCTACCCAGACTCACCAGGTATTGCAGCATGACTTCATGATCGGTTTGATTGATTTGCGATTTTTCTTCGGCAACTTGTAACCGCACGCGACTGAACTCGCTGGCGTTGTAATCGATCATCACGGTTGAACGTGTCGGCGAATAAGCTGCAAGTATTGGTAAATTATTTATATCGATGCTACCGGTATCCGTCGTGCCGCTGTGCAAACGATCATAGCGGGCACCCACACGCCAGGTTGGCGTGAATTGATACACCGCTTGCAGATACCAGCCGGATTGTGTCGAATTATAATTGCTGCTTTGCGGCGCAGTGGTGTTATACACCAATGTCCCGGTTTCGCTGCGGCGGTAATATTCGCCCTGTAATTTAAAATTGGTTGCATAGCCATTACCGTCAGGCGCCCATTTCCAAATACCATCGAGAATCCACAACCCGCTATTGCCACTGAAAGTATTTTTGATTGAGTTATCGGTGAATTCACGGTCCTGCACAGTATGTTTCAGATACGAAATCCCGGCACGCCAATTGTTGCTGACATTAATGTCATCACCAACATGCACAAATACCGCGCCACCCCCAGCACCATTTTTGTCGCGGCTACTGCCGGGAAAATGACTGCCATTACCTGACTCGGCGCCTGCCTCGATAAATTGATCGGTTGGCGCCAGCCACTTGAGTTGTACCCCGTCACTGCTGTACTGCCCACCGAGAAAGGCTTTTTGCGCCAGGGGCGCATCGACAAAATCCCAGGCATGCGCGTGTTGATCATTGATATATCCAATGCTGGAAAATCCGCGTCCGGCCCGCAGCACCAACCCATTATTCAAGCCCAGAGTTTGTATCCAGGCTTCTTCTACTGCTGCTGTATTGTCCGCACCCAATGACAAGGTGAATTGTCCGCGCAAGTACGGATCGATATTTGTACTTGCCGCCAATTCGGATTCAGCCAGACTGAAACCGCGCGCCGGTGGCGCCACATCACCACCAGTCGGAATAAATCCGCTGATGGCATAATTGTCCGGGCTTTGCGACAGATTGGTATAAGTTCCCGCCAGAATTAATGACAACGCCGGATTGAATTGATTGTCGCTGGCAGCTTGTGCATTCACTGCCAACGTACCACCGAGCCACACCAGCGTGCAGCCGATTGCATATCGATACATAATGGAATTCCTCATCTAAATCACAATAACAACAGCCATGTTGCCATGGCCAACTACTAATTAATGATTAGATGAAGTACGGTGGACCGCGTGCAAGATAAACTGTCGATACCGTTAAGGTGTGTTCATGATGGTTAACACTGACAATGTCACTTTGGCTGAATACCGCAGTGGCGGCACCTGACTGACTGTGCAACACCGCCTGCAAGTGAGAAAAACTGGCGCATTTGTCACAGTGATCCGGGGCGGGTAACGGTTTATCCGGATTCAGGCTGCCGGCAAGGTCATTGCTTGCATGCGCGAGCGAATGCGTCAACGCCGCCTGTTGCCCAAGCAACAGCGCCATAACCAGCAGCAACCGTGAGAATAACTGAACCATTGTGGCGGAAATCATCCGACTATGACCCGGACAAGTCAAGAAAGTTACATGCTTTGAAAAATTAAGCCCCACTTAATCATATCGTCTGCCGATGACCATTGGGTTTCCAGGCCGGGGCGATCACATTGGGCATTTTGGAACGATTTAACAATCGTGCCGGTGCCAGCGTAAATTCGCCATAACGATTATTGATACGATCCATCGCCGCATTACAGGCGACACGGCGTGTATCTGCCTGTGTAAATAATTCCAATTGGCCATCCACCGGTTGCGGATCCAACGCGATGATCTGCACCTGATAAATCCCTTCACCCCGCCAGCATTGCTGCAACATCGTCTGGCACAATGTGTTGATCACCTTGCCATCATTGGTCGGCAACTCGCTACTCCAGCGACCCTCCAACCAGTCCTCCGCGGTATGCAAGCCAATGTAAAATTCCCGTGCCTGCAACTGATGCCGACGTAAGCGTGCGCCGACCTTCTCGCTCATGTGTAATAAATAAGTTTGCAGCGTGTCTTGTCGCAACGTGCCCGGTGGCATCACCTTGCCGTGACCGATGGATTTGGGCGGAGCAATCATCTGTTGCAACGGCTCCGGATCAGCGCCCTGACACATATACCAGATACGCCGACCCGGATTACCAAACCGTTTTGCCAGCACACCGATCGGCAAGTGCGCCATGTCACCGCAGGTGTGGACGCCGCGCGCCGCCAGAAATTTACCAATGCCCTCGGCAATACCACATAGTTCTGTCACTGGCACATCGCGTAAACGTTGTTGTGCCTGCCAGGGTGGAATCACTGTGAACCCATTCGGCTTCTGTAATTTACCGGCATACTTGGCAGTGGTCTTGTCGCCACTCACGCCAATCGAACAATGCAATCCCGTCACGCGCTCAACCAATTGTTGGGTGCGTCGACCAATCTGTGCGGGCGTGCCGAGCAAACGCTGACACATGGTCACATCCAGAAAAGCTTCATCAACCGAAAACACTTCCATATCCGGCGAGATATATTGTTGTAACGCCGCCATCAGTTGCGTCGATACCTGTGCGTAGCGTTCTGGTCGTGCCGGACGTTGAATCAAACCCGGACATAACTGCCGCGCCTCGTATAAACGCATCCCGGTATGCACGCCCTGCGCACGCGCTTCATACGACGAGGTAATAATGCAACTGCCCTGCTCACCATTGGTGACGCCCACCGGTTTGCCGCGCAACTCGGGAAAGTCGCGCTGTTCAATCGAGGCAAAAAACGCATTCATGTCGACAAAGACAATAGCGCGTGACCACACCTGCATGGTTGATGACATGGTAACTACCTGTGTTGTTGTCGAAATGACATCCGGTGAATCCGGCTGTGGAATATCACGAACCTTTTTATCATACGCCAGCGTTTCTGCCGAGGAAAGTCTGCAACTACCGCCACAGCAACCGTTTAGCCTGCCTTGCCCGGATGCAATGCCTTTGAATCACTGTTATGATGCTACGGTCAGCACTGGTCGGCCAGTACTGACACAACCCGGTCGGCACTGCTACTGCAACACTAGCCTGCCCAATGTACCGAGCATCGCATTGCCGCACCGTAGAAAATATATTCAGACTGCTTGCGAGGTTATTGTTACAAATGAAGATCGCTATCTCCTCAATAAATTCGATTGGTTTCAAAAAAATCCGGTTCTATTTTTTAATTATTCTCGGCTTTGGATTGCTGACAACTAACCTGGCCAGGTTTGCCTCCGCTGCCGACACGCCAGCCGTTCGCTTCGTTGGCAATTTCTCCAGCGTCAAAATGACCAAAGACCACCGCTATGGTTCGCAGGTGGTGTTATGGCAAGTCAAAAATACCGTCGTGGGTCTGTATTACAATGCCGACGGACAAAACGCGGATGTTCCTCGTGGTGTGTTGCAGAATGTGAAATTGAATCCAAAATCCGGAAGTTTGTATTTCGAAGCCAAACTGACTACTGGCTTGCATAATTGCGATACTCACAAAAATGTGCCGTCACAGGATTTGTTTATTTTTAATGGCATCTTGCGCAAAAATACCCTGAAGGGTCGTCTCACCCAAAAAGATGCCTTGCATGACACGGAAATTTACAGCAATGCCAAAGTTTCCTTGAAGCATGAAATACAGCCTCATTATGATTCCTATGAATCCATGGAAGACTGGCAAAAATTTATTGATGCACAATTAAAACAATTTGGCCCGCAGTGGTAATTCTCTGATAATTTTCGGTTTTCTGACGGGCCCGCTGGGCCCGTTTACACTTTTACGATTCTTAAACCGCGGGTAGTTCACTCATTGGCCAACGCGCCCTGGCATGAAACGCAGCCGCTTCATGTTGCCCGGCCAGCAGACGCTGACAACCTGCATAAGCAATCATTGCTGCGTTGTCGGTACAAAATTCCGGTCGTGGATAATACACTTGCGCCTTTAATTGTTCAGCCAGTTGCGTTAAGCGTTGTCGCAAGCGTTGATTCGCACCAACCCCACCGGCAATCACCAACCGCTGCAAGCCAGTCTGTTCCATTGCACGCCGACACTTGATCGCCAATGTTTCTGCCACTGCAATTTCAAATGCCACCGCGATATCTGCGCGTGCTTGCGGATCGTCTGCGTGTTCTTTCAGCGTGGTCAGTGCAAACGTCTTTAATCCTGAGAAACTGAAATCCAGTCCGGGTCGATCGGTCATTGGCCGCGGAAAAACAAACCGTGCCGGATTGCCTTGTTGAGCTAATTTGGCTAATGCGGGTCCACCGGGATAAGGCAATCCCAGCATCTTGGCGGTTTTATCAAATGCCTCACCGGCCGCATCATCCAGGGACTCGCCCAGTACCGTGTAGCGTCCCACACCGTCCACCTGTACCAATTGAGTGTGCCCCCCGGAGACCAGTAACGCCAAAAAAGGAAAGGTCGGTGGCTCGGCCTCGAGCATCGGCGCCAACAAATGGCCTTCCATGTGGTGGACTGCAATCGCAGGAATTTTCAGTGCAAAGGCCAGGCTACGGCCAATTGCCGCACCGACCAATAATGCCCCGACCAGACCAGGGCCTGCCGTATAGGCAATGCCGGTAATGTCAGTTAGCGCCAACTTGGATTTTTCCAACAGGCTGCGAACCAGGGGCAGGGTTTTACGAATGTGATCGCGCGATGCTAATTCCGGCACGACCCCGCCATAAGGGGCATGCAACGCGATCTGGCTATAGACCTCATGAGCCAATAAACCGGCACGACTGTCGTAGATCGCCACGGCGGTTTCATCGCAGGAGGTCTCAATACCCAGGGTGCATTGGTTTTTATCGGTCATTTTTCATCTGTTGCTTTGCAAACGGGCCGCCAGATCGTTAGAATGGCGCCCCTTGTTTTCAGTCAATTGGTTATAGGTGCTAAGTTAATATGCCTTCAGTGAAAGTCAGAGAAAATGAACCGTTCGACGTCGCGCTGCGCCGTTTCAAGCGCTCTTGCGAAAAAGCCGGTGTGCTCTCCGAAATCCGTCGTCGTGAATTCTACGAGAAACCGACCACGATCCGGAAACGCAAAATGGCGGCTGCGGTAAAACGCTACGCCAAGAAGTCTGGTCGCGGTGGCGCTCCTCGTCAACGTCTATTCTAATTCACCCGTTTCTGCCCGCTAACGGATGGAGCTTAAGACCCGCATCCTCGAGGATGTAAAAACGGCGATGAAGGCTAAACAAGCCGATCGCCTGGGTACGCTGCGTCTGGTCACAGCCGCTTTCAAGCAAAAAGAAGTGGATGAGCGTATCTCCCTGGATGATACCGCCGTACTGGCGATCCTGGAAAAAATGCTTAAACAGCGCAAGGAATCCATCGCGTTGTACCAACAAGGCGGTCGCGAGGATCTGGCCAGCAAAGAGCAGGCGGAGATCGATGTCATCTCGGCTTATCTGCCCAAACAGCTCAGTGAGAGTGAAATTGACGCCATTGTTGCTGCGGCGATTGCCTCCAGTGGTGCGGCGGGGATTAAAGATATGGGCAAGGTCATGGCTCTGGTTAAACCCCAATTGGCGGGTAAGGCCGATATGAGCGCAGTCAGCGCCAAAATCAAAACCAGGCTCGCCTGATCTGTATTCCCTGCTGTCGTCCCTGTTCGGGTCGAAGCACCTTCAGTAGAATGGACCGATGTCCGGCCGTATCCCACCCAGTTTTATCGATGACCTGTTGAGCCGCGTCGATATCGTCGAGGTTATCGATCAGCGTGTCCCGTTAAAAAAATCTGGCCGGGAATACCAGGCTTGCTGCCCTTTCCATAATGAAAAAACCCCGTCATTCACAGTGAGCCCAACCAAGCAGTTTTATCACTGCTTTGGCTGTGGTGAACATGGCACTGCCATCGGCTTCCTGATGCAATACGACCATCTGGATTTTATTGAGGCCGTGGAAGAATTGGCCCGAGTAGCCGGCGTGGTGATTCCGTATGAACAAAGCACCTCCCCCGCCGCTCGTCAGACCCACAAACAAAACCAACAAAGTCAGTTTGAGTTGATGGCACGCTGTGATCGTTTCTATCGCCAGCAACTTCGCCAGCATCCACAGGCCAATGTGGCTGTGGAGTATCTGAAATCGCGAGGGCTGTCAGGCGAAATTGCTGCGCGTTTCAACATCGGTTATGCCCCGCCGGGCTGGGATAATCTGACCAATTCGATGGGTAAAGAAAATGAAGCCGAGCTATTAACCCTTGGCATGCTAATCAAGAAAGAGGCGGGCGGCGTCTACGATCGCTTCCGACATCGCATCATGTTTCCGATCCGCGATAGTCGTGGCCGCGTGCTGGGTTTTGGTGGACGGGTCCTCAATAAAGAGGACACGCCAAAATATTTAAACTCACCCGAGACACCCCTGTTTCATAAAGGCCAGGAGTTATATGGCCTGTATGAAGCCCGCCAGGCCGTCCGTCAGATTGACCGCTTACTGGTTGTCGAAGGTTATATGGATGTCGTGGCTTTAGCTCAATTTGAAATTCCTTATGCGGTGGCAACATTGGGTACTGCTACCACGGCCGAGCATTTGCAGCGTCTTTTTCGCCTGACCCAAGAGGTTGTTTTCTGTTTTGACGGTGACCGTGCGGGGCGCGACGCGGCCTGGCGAGCATTAGAGCAAGCCTTGCCGACCGTGCAGAGCGGTCGAACTATTCGTTTCATGTTCCTGCCAGATGGCGATGACCCGGACACCCTGGTGCGTAAGATCGGTAAACCGGCCTTTGAAATCCTGATAGCGCAGGCCCAGCCACTTTCCGAGTATTTTTTTGCAAGTTTAAGCGCACAAGTCGATTTGGCCCGACCCGAAGGCCGCGCCCAATTACGCGAGTTAGCCACCCCCATGCTGGAACGATTACCCGAGGGGGGCTACCGGCAAATTATGCTCGATCAACTACAGCAGCTCGTCCGGCAAGATGGCATAGGACTTAAAAAAACGCCAATGACCGCCTCACCTGCGCCCCGCAGCTTGTCCCGGCCTCAGTCCAGCCAAATGCGCCAGATCCCATCATTGGTCCAACACGCCATTCAATTTCTTCTCTATGATCCCAGCCTGGCTGTTCGGACCGATACCACCGTGTTAATCGGACTGGATGTGTCGGGAATAAATATTTTGGTGGATCTACTTGAAACCCTGAAAATAAATCCTACTCTAAACACCGCGGCCATCCTGGAACGCTGGCGCGACACTGACATTGGCAGACATCTGGCGAAACTGGCAAGCTGGCAGCCCCCTCACGGTAACCCCGATTACTCCCTGACAAGCGAGTTTACCGGTGCAATCAACCGGTTAGTGGCGGAGCGGCATCCAGAAGCGCGCATGGATTTTCTCCTGGCAAAGGCTAATCTGAGCCCGTTAAGTCCGAATGAAAAGGCGGAACTCAGGCAGCTTTTGTTGTCAAAACATGTTCCTGGCCCCATATAGAGTACGCATACGTTTATTAGAAATATTGGCGCCATTCAGCTAGAATTGAATGTTTTCTGTCCCCGCAAATTGGGTTGACCAAAGGGTGTGTAATTTGAGCATGAATATGACCGACAATCATCAGCAATCCCAACTTAAGTTATTGATCGCTAAAGGGAAAGAGCAGGGATACCTGACCTATGCCGAGCTAAACGATCACTTGCCCAACGATATCGTCGATCCTGAACAGATCGAAGACATCGTTGCCATGATTAATGATATGGGTATTGCGGTTCATGAAACCGCGCCCGAAAACGACTCCATCCTGCTCAACGAACCACCGTCAATGGATGAGGATGCGGCGGAAGAAGCCGCTGCCGCACTGGCCACGGTAGATAGCGAGTTTGGTCGTACGACCGATCCCGTGCGCATGTATATGCGTGAGATGGGCGCGGTAGAACTGCTCACCCGTGAAGGCGAAATCGAAATCGCCAAACGCATTGAAGATGGTTTGAATCAATTACTGTCGTCATTGATCGCGTATCCACACACGGTCAATACCGTCTTGACACAATACGATCAGGTCGACAGTGGCCAGGTCAAACTCAGCGAAATCATCGTCGGGTTTATCGATCCCAACGCACCGGATGAAATTCCTTCGCCTGCCGAATTGATGAATACGGACGCTGAAGCAACCAATGATGATTCTGCTGATGATGGCGATGGTGACGGCGATTCCGAAACCGTAGTCGATACCGGCCCGGATCCCGAAGAAGCCAGAGAACGTTTTGATCGGCTGCGCAAATTGCACAAGAAATACGTCGGCGCCATTGCAAAAGGTGGCAACGCCGACAAGAAGACCGAGAAGGCGCGCGAAGAATTAATTGCCGAGTTCATGGAATTGAAACTCAATGTGCGCATGCTGGAACATTTGCAAAATAACATGCGCCAATTGGTGGAACGCATCCGTAGCCACGAACGTGTGATCATGGACATCTGTGTGAACAAGGCGCGCATGCCACGCCGTGAATTCGTCACCACCTTCCCCGAACATGAAACCGATTCAAAGTGGTTACATAAACACATTAACTCGGGCGAAACTTTTTCCAAAATACTGCAGCAGAACGAGGATGAGATTCTCAAGGCGCAGCAAAAGCTGATCACCCTGGAGAACGAGTGCGGTCTGCGTATCAGCGAAATCAAGGAAATTAACCGGCGTATGTCGCTGGGCGAAGCCAAGGCACGTCGCGCCAAAAAGGAAATGGTCGAGGCCAACCTGCGTTTGGTGATCTCCATTGCCAAAAAATATACCAACCGTGGTTTGCAGTTCCTCGATCTGATTCAGGAAGGTAACATCGGTTTAATGAAAGCCGTGGATAAATTCGAATACCGTCGCGGTTATAAATTCTCGACGTATGCGACCTGGTGGATCCGCCAGGCGATCACCCGCTCGATTGCGGATCAGGCGCGCACCATTCGTATTCCGGTGCATATGATCGAAACCATCAATAAACTCAATCGCATCTCACGGCAAATGTTGCAGGAGATGGGCCGTGAACCCACGCCTGAAGAACTGGCTATCCGCATGGAAATGCCGGAAGACAAAATTCGCAAGGTGTTGAAGATTGCTAAAGAACCCATCTCGATGGAAACCCCGATCGGCGACGACGAGGATTCTCACCTGGGTGATTTTATCGAAGACGGCAATGCGGTTTCACCAGTGGAATCGGCCACGTCATGGAGTTTGCGTGAGGCGACACAAACGGTACTGGAAGGTCTGACCGCACGCGAAGCCAAAGTATTGCGGATGCGGTTTGGTATCGATATGAACACCGACCACACCCTGGAAGAAGTCGGTAAACAATTTGATGTGACGCGTGAGCGTATTCGTCAGATCGAAGCCAAGGCCTTGCGTAAATTACGGCACCCCAGCCGTTCGGAAACGCTGCGCAGCTTCCTGGATATAGAATAAAATAAATTGGACAAGGATGTCCGGTACCTCTGATTTACAAATATAATTACGTGGTTTTTCCTGGTGACTCGACCCTCGTCACTAGCAACTGATTTGCCTGGGCCTGTAGCACAACGGTTAGTGCAGGAGACTCATAATCTCTTGGTTGTAGGTTCGAATCCTACCGGGCCCACCACTCAAATTTTAAATATTATTCTTATCTTTACACTCTGGCCTGAATATATTGTTGTAGGTTGACTCGGACCTTTCCAGGTCCTCGCCCTGCGGGCGCACTGGCGTGCGTCTGATTTTGTCTGCGACAAAATCATCGAATCCTACCGGGCCCACCACTCAAATTTTAAATATTATTCTTAATAAAAATTAATACCCGCCGCTCGCCGCCGCCAGCACAGTGTTGTCTTCATCAAAGAAACACCATAGCAATTTCGCAAACACTTCCGGTGCGATGACGGTGTGGCGATTGCCGGTTTGTTGCATGACCTGACGCAGGTTGCGGCGCAGATCATCGTTGC
>JAHECZ010000050.1 GCA_024641475.1 Gammaproteobacteria bacterium | reverse complement strand
TTATTACAATGAAACCCAAGGAGAAGGTAATGGCTACAAATCCCTATAACGCACCGCGTGCGCGAGTCGCAGATTCGAGCAATGACGTGGGCGAGGCAAAATTCTGGTCGTTCGCGGGACGTTTGGGGCGCATGCGTTATATCGCATACAGTTTCGCTGCTACCCTCATTGTATATGGCGTCATGATCGTCATCGCCTTACTTGGTGGCGGTCTGGCTATGTTAGGTGGTGGTGGAAACAATGCAGGTGCAGCAGCAGGAGGCACATTCCTTTTATTAATGATCCCGATAGTAATTCTAATGCTGGTCATCGGATTCATGCTGGCTATTCAACGATGCCACGATTTCAATATGAGCGGTTGGTTATCGATTTTAATTATTATCCCGTTAGTCAATTTTTTTACATTCTTGGCATTCATTTTTATACCCGGAACGAATGGTAATAACAACTTTGGATCCAAACCCCCACCGAATAGTCCAGGGGTGATTGTATTATTCGTTTTTGCAATATTGGGTTCTATCGCCTATCTCGGGATGATATTTGCTATCGCTATCCCGGCCTATAATGGTTACATTGAACGTGCCAAACAAATGCAAAATCAGGGACAGGGTCAAATCAATCAGGAAGATTTCCAGAAACAAATGGAGCAAATGCAACAGCAGTTGCAACAGGAACAACAAGCCCAACAACAAAAATAATTTGTCGCACTGACGCCAAGGGAAACACGATTTGGTGTTTCCCTTGGCCTTTAGCGCAGGTCCGCCGTGCCAACACCCATGCTCGATACCTATCGTGAAATCGAAACACCCGAAGGGGTAGAACTGCAACTACGTCCGGCCGGGCCGATTGTGCGTGCCATGGCCTGGCTGGTCGATGTGTTGCTGCGCTTCGCAATCTATATGGTGGCAGGCATTGCCTTGCAGATCTTCGGTCGCTTTGGCATGGGCATGCTATTGATCATCGTGTTTTTGCTGGAATGGTTCTATCCGGTACTCTTTGAAATTTACTGGCGCGGCGAAACGCCGGGCAAACGTTGGTTGGGATTACGGGTACTCAATGACAATGGCACGCCGGTAAGCTGGGGGCCCTCACTGATCCGTAATTTGCTTCGCGCGGTGGATTTTCTGCCATTGTTCAACGGTTTTGGTTTAGTCACGATATTATTCAATCCGGATTTTAAACGCCTCGGTGATCTCGCCGCCGGGACGGTGGTGGTTTATAAGGATAAGGAAACACATACCGCACTGGTGCCGGAAACGGACGCACACACGCCACCAATAGCGCTGCGCCTGGAAGAACAACGTGCGGTGATCAATTTTGCCGAACGCTCCCAACGTCTCACCGAAGTGCGCGCAGCCGAGTTGGCAGATATCGTTGCCCCGGTGACTGGCTCGCAAGGTTTTGCCGGCATTAAACGCCTCTATGAAATGGCTAACTGGTTTTTAGGCAAGCGATGAATCAACAGGATTTTGAGCAGCGCAATACGCCAGTCTGGACCCGCCTGGATGAAATGATCCAGGCCATCGGCAAACGACATGGCAAAGACCAGCGCGACGCGAAGCAGGTGGAATTTCCACATTTATACCGACAGGTATGTCATCACCTCGCCATTGCCCGCGAACGGCAGTACACCACTCATCTGATCGATCGGCTCAATCAATTGATGCTGCGCAGTCATCAATACTTGTATAGTGCCCGTGCCGGTAATTTTTCCCGTGTGATGCAATTTATAGGTGGCGGTTTCCCTGCATTGATTCGGCGTGAACAACGTTTATTCTGGCTGGCGATGGCGCTGTTTGTGCTGCCTGCACTCATCATGGGATTGAGTGTGTATTTCTGGCCGGAAATGATTTATACCCTGATGGATTCTTCACAAGTATCCCAGTTTGATCAAATGTACAGCCCATCATCACCGTATATTGGCAGAGAACGCGGTTCGGATGATGACGTATTGATGTTTGGTTTTTATATTTACAATAATATCGGCATCGGTTTTCGTACCTTTGCCGGTGGCATGCTATATGGGCTGGGCAGTATC
Source organism: Gammaproteobacteria bacterium (assembly GCA_024641475.1). Lineage (GTDB taxonomy): Bacteria > Pseudomonadota > Gammaproteobacteria > UBA6429 > Thiohalophilaceae > JACQBC01. The sequence goes on along the minus strand of JAHECZ010000050.1, from coordinate 15,254 downwards.
TTTTTTCTGTTCTTCAATGGCTTGCACATCGGCGCCGTCGCAGGTTATCTGACCCAACGCGGCTATATTGACACCTTCTGGCCGTTTGTGATCGGTCACGGCGCGTTTGAATTAACCGCCATTGTGTTTGCCGGCATGGCGGGACTCAAACTCGGTTTTTCCATGCTGGCGCCCGGACGCAAAACCCGCCTGACTGCACTCATCGATGCCGCGCGTGTCAGCATCCGCATTGTCTATGGTGTCATCGGCATGCTGGTGATCGCCGCGTTCCTGGAAGCTTTCTGGTCATCGATCAAATCGTTCAGTCCGGAAATCAAATACATTGTCGGCGCAGTTCTCTGGTCGATGGTGTTGTTGTACTTTATTTTTGCAGGGCGCCGCCATGCAGATTGATAAAGTCACTGTTGCAATCCGGCCGCGTGACAGCTGGGAAGCGGTGGACCTGGGCTTGCGGATGAATCAGCACTGGTGGAAAGCAATTTATGCGCCCTGGCTGATCGTAACGCTGGCCATATCTGCGGCACTGTTCTATTTGTGCTGGGAAATGCAAATGTTGTGGTTATATGTCTTGCTGTTCTGGTGGTTCAAACCATTATATAGCCGCATCCCTTTATATGTCTTATCACGCACCGTATTCGGTCAACAGTTAAGGACACTGGATAGCTTGCGCGCCGTACCGTCATTATTTATGGCCGCCCCGCTGTGGCGATTGTTATTCATGCGCCTGAGTTTTATCCGCAGTTTTGATATGCCGGTTGTGCTGTTGGAAGGACTCAAGGGCAAGGAACGGCGCGAACGAATGCAGGTGTTGCACCGTAACTCCGCCAGCACCGCCGCCTGGTTGACAGTGAGTTTCTTTTTATTTCAACTGTTGGTGTATTTTACTTTTCTGCTACTGATTGTGATGTTCATTCCACAGGATGTAGATGTAAAACAAAGCCAGATTCTGTTTCCGTTCACCGCTGACGTACCATTACTGTGGCGTATCTCCGGCATACTGGCCTTTACCTTAAGCATTGTATTACTGGAACCCTATTACATCGCCGCGGGTTTCGCCTTATACCTGAATCGTCGTACCCTGCTCGAAGGTTGGGACATTGAAATTGCCTTTCATCGCATGATCGATCGCCTGCGGCATAGCGGTTCTATCATCAGCTCACTGCTGTTACCGCTATGCATGACAATAACAATCGGGCTGGCAGGAATGACAGCCAGTCCGGCACACGCCAGTCAGGCAGCACCCACAGCCACGGAAGCCAAACAAACCATCAAAACTATTCTGCAATCAGCAGAATTCAATGCCAAAGAAAAACGTGAATATTATCGGCAAAAAAATCCCAGGAAAAATGACAAAACCAATGACAGCGATTTTCTGCGCTGGTTTGCCGGAGTGGGCCAATATCTGGCTGTCGTCTTTAAAGCAATTTTGATAATTCTCGTGATCATGTTGCTCGTATGGTTAGGCATCAATCATGCGCGCTGGAGTGGCTGGCTGCGCGGCATGCGGCCTGCCCCCAAGCTGGCCGCACCCACCAAATTATTTGGTCTGGACATTCGACCGGAATCGCTACCGACAGACATTGCTGCACAAGCGTTAAAATTATGGCAGGCGGGCAACGCTCGACAGGCTTTGAGTCTGCTCTATCGCGGCGCATTATCGCGTCTTGCTGCGCATGAACACATCACGCTCAAAGAAAGCTATACCGAAGGCGATTGTTTGCGTGTAGTAACACGCGTCGTCAGTCAGGATACCAGGCAATATTTCACACGACTGACGACCGCCTGGCAACACATTGCTTATGCCAAGCGCACGCCGGAGTTTGCTGATGGTGAAGCACTCTGTCGGCAATTCGCCGCGCACTTTGAGGTGGCCACATGAACTGGTGGCGTGCAACCTTGCTTGGTCTTGCCGTTATCCTGTTGGGCAGCGTGATCGCGTACTGGTTTTTCACCAACTTTGAAAAAGTCAGCGATGAAATCAACATCGGTTTTCAGGGCGAAGCACGCACCAATCCCCTGCTGGCTGCACAGCGATTTTTTGAACATTATCATGTTCCGGTCAGCAGTCATGAAGGCATGGCGCAATTGCCGCCCCAAGACAATGTCATGATCGTACCGACACAGCGTCTGGAAATGGGTCCTAATGAAGCCGGCCGATATTTACGCTGGGTACAACAAGGCGGCCATATGGTGGTCGCTGCAAGTGCAGGATATTACCAACAAGACCAACGCCAGGATGCCTTGCTGGAACTGGTTGGTCTGGACCTTGAGAAAAATACCTTTACTTATCAGGACAAATCCGCGGACGATGCAGAAGCGGATTTTTCAGACGAAGAGTCAGATGACGAAAATTATTCCGGCCTGCATGACAATCTGGTTTATGTCGATTGGCCCGGCAGCAATGCATTACTTACCGTCACGATGAATGATTATTATCGTCTGGATATCGACACCACCGAATATCCGGTGGTGATGGCTTTGGAAGATGATATCGGTGTCTATATGATACGAATGAAAATCGGCAAGGGATATCTCACCGTACTCTATAACAGTTATTTTATGTTTAATTATGATATCGAAAAATATGATCATGCCGAATTTCTCTGGAAAGTGGCGCAGATCGAACCCAAGGTGCGACCTGTCTGGCTGGTGTACAGTGATGACATGCCCTCGCTGGCGGTTTGGTTAGCCCGTTTTGCCTGGACCGCATTAATCAGCTTTGGTATTTTTCTGCTGGTGTGGTTATGGTATGCCAGCCGCCGTTTTGGCCCGGTCTTGCCACCGCTACCGCAAGCACGGCGGCGTTTACTCGAACATGTCGAAGCCACCGGTCGCTTTCTCTGGCAACACGGTTATAGCCAACAACTCTACAAAGGAGTTAACCACGCGCTGTTGCGTAAACTGGAAGTTCGTCATCCCGCCTGGCTGAGTTATTCAGCCAACAAATTACAGCAACACCTTGCGGAAATTTCCCGCCTGCCCGTTGATCAGGTACAACAGGCCATGGAATTTAATCAGATCAACAATGAATTCGAATTTACCAAAACCATTCAAACTCTGGAACACATAAGGAAATCACTATGAACGAGCCAACTCAACCCTCTGGTGTTGATAAATCCTCCATCACGCCTGATAAACTGGCCCAGGCAGCGGCGATTGCCAATCGCATGAAGACCGAAATCAATAAAGCCTTCATTGGTCAGGAACAGGTCGTGGAACAGATACTGCTGGCCTTGTTTGCTGCCGGACATGTACTGATTGAAGGTGTGCCCGGCCTGGGAAAAACCCTGCTGGTCCGTGCGCTCGCCAAAACATTTGATGGCTCCTTTGCACGCATCCAGTTCACGCCGGATTTAATGCCATCGGATGTCACCGGTCACGCGATGTATGACTTAAAGAGTGATCAATTTCGTATTCGCAAAGGTCCGGTGTTCACCAATTTATTACTCGCTGATGAAATCAATCGTGCTCCAGCCAAAACTCAGGCAGCATTACTGGAATGCATGCAGGAAGCGCAAGTAACCATCGAGGGTCAGGCCATGCCGTTACCGCCACCCTTCATGACCCTTGCCACGCAGAATCCGATTGAACAGGAAGGCACTTATCCGTTACCTGAAGCACAACTGGATCGGTTTTTATTGAAAATCGTCATTGGCTATCCAACCGAACAGGATGAAAAAACCATGATTACCGCCGTCACCTCCGGTCAGATCGGTGATACGCTGAATGTCTCCGCCGTCAACGCCATTATCAAACCCGCCACGATCAGTACCGTGCAACAAATTGTCTCCAGCCTTTTGGTGGATGGACGTGTCAGCGAATACGCGGTGCGTATCGCGCGCAAGACACGCGAGTGGCCGGGTATCGCGATGGGTGCGGGCCCGCGCGGTGGACTGGCGCTGATACGTGCCGCCCGCGCCAAGGCGTTATTAGCCGGACGTGATTTCGTTACCCCCGATGATATTAAAGACGTGGCATTACCCGCATTACGGCATCGCATCAGTCTCGCACCCGAACTGGAAATTGAAGGGCATAAACCCGATGACATTCTCGGTTCATTGCTGGAAAAAGTTGAGGCACCACGCAAGTGAGACCAACGCTGCTCAGCGTTTATGTTCTGTTAGTATGGTTCGCTATCGGTATCGCCGTGGCGATCTTTCCCCAATGGCGCATTATCTGGTATGGCGTTGCCGCAGCAATCGCCCTCGTCGCGTTACTGGATCTGTGGCTACTCAGCTATGCCGCGCCACTGCAAGTCACGCGGCAGGTTTCCGGATCCTTGCCGGTAGGTGTCAGCAGTACTGTGCATGTGAAAATTCAAAATCCTGGCCGCAGTAAATTGCACGTTGCCGTATTTGATCATTACCCGGCGGCATGTGAAATTGACGGCCTGCCGCAAGTAGCCACATTGGACGCAGGTGGCTGGGTACAGATCGACTACCGCATACGGCCTCTGGAACGTGGTGAACTACATTTTGGACTGTCACAAATACTCATCAGTTCACCATTAAAATTTTGGCGACGCAATCGTTTATTAGGCAAGCCTGAAGCAGTACGAATTTATCCAAATTTTGCCGAAATGGCCAACTACGCATTGTTTGCGACGGATAATCGTCTGAGTATGATGGGCATTCGTAAACGCCGGCGTCGTGGTGAAGGTTTGGACTTTCATCAACTTCGAGAATACCGCGACGGTGATGCACTGCGCCAAATTGACTGGAAGGCGTCCTCACGCCTGAAACGACTTATCTCGCGTGAATATCAGGATGAACGTGACCAGCAAGTCGTGTTTCTGATCGATTGCGGTCGGCGCATGCTGGCCAAAGATGGTGAGCTCTCGCATTTCGATCATGCGTTGAATGCCATGTTACTCTTATCCTACGTCGCGTTGCGCCAGGGCGATTCCGTAGGCTTTCTGGCTTTTGCCGGAATGGATCGCTATCTGCCACCCATCAAGGGGGCAACCTCGATCAATACGATGTTGAATTCCGTCTATGATTTGCAAGCCTCGATGCACGTCCCCGACTATGCGCGTGCCGCGACCGAGTTACTCAAACGCCTGCGTAAACGTTCCCTGGTGATCCTGGTGACGAATTTACGGGATGAAGATGCCGAGGAGTTACGTCCGGCAGTCAGTTTATTGCGCAGCCAACATCTGGTGGTACTGGCCAGTTTGCAGGAACGCATTCTGACCGATGTACTGGATGAGCGTATTACCGATTTCCACTCAGCAGTACGTCTTGCCGCTACCGATCTGTTTTTAGAAGAACGTCGTCTCGCCCATGAGGCGATGAAACATTATGGCGTGATGGTGCTCGACGTCGCACCGGAACAGCTGCCTATTTCGCTGGTGAATCGCTACCTGGACATCAAGTTAAGCGGCCGCTTGTAAAATCACATACCGCCCATGCGCATCAGGCCCGGAATCATGAACAAGGCTGCAATCCAGCCGAACATCAATACAATGCCCACGATAGTCATAATCCCGGTTAACTTCCAGAATTTACGTTGTTGTTCCAACGCATTGGCCATCTCGGCAGATTGCCCACTCATTAACAATCGACCAATCGCCGTGCTGAATTTAATCAGATAAAAACCCAATAGAAAATAAATCACCGTTAACAATAAATACACCACACCAATCACCAGAAATACACTGCTCGCTCCATCAGAAACTTTATCAGCGCCCATCATCGTCATGGCCAGCCCGCCAATGATCATGCCAATGGTACCCAGCAAGGTGAATGCCGTAATGATAAATAACATTATCGCCATGAACGTCGTCCAGGGTTTGGTGCCGCGCAGCGATTCGATCATGGCATCACTGATATTACCCGTGGCGCGATTAACATCGGCCACATTCGCGTTTGGTGGCGCATACTCATTTTGCATATCCCCTCCGTTATCTACCATTGCATTTCACATTAACACAAATTGAAATTGCATCAGCTTGTTTTTTTCTGGACATCAAGAAACTCGCACCACGTTGCAAAATTCACTTGATTCCCTGCCACGACAGCAGAACGTGGTTGTAATGTTCCGCAAAATACATCTTCACCTTTCAAGGTACAGGCATAACCTCCGGCCTCTGCCAGCACGAGCAAACCGGCCGCATAGTCCCACATATTCTGTTTGCCGTGCACATACACCTGCGCTCTGCCACATGCCAGCCAGCACCAATCCAATGCCACTGAACCAAAGCTGCGCTGGGATTGATAAGGCGGTTGGGTTGCCAGGCGCGTTGCCAGCTCAACTGGCAATCGTTTGAAATCGACGATGCCTATTTGTATTTTCGGTTGCAACAACGATTGCAGAGATAAGACCTTATTGTTTAACCATGCGCCTTGCCCGCGTAACGCAGTAAAACATTCATCGCGAACTGGATCGTACACTACACCAAGATGAATTTGACCTGCATATAATAAAGCGACGGATACCGAATAAAACGGTAAACCGCTACTGTAATTACTGGTGCCATCCAGCGGATCAACAATCCATACTGCAGTATGTTTGTCGGTGAGCAGTCGCGTTTGCTCGTGCTCCGCCATTTCTTCGCCCAGCATGGGAATAGATGGCCAGTGTGCCTGCAAACTGGTTTGTAATTGCTGTTGCATGGCGATGTCTGCCTCGGTCAGGAGGCTGCCATCTGTTTTATATTGGGTCGTGGTATGTGTGAATCGCGGCAAAAGCTCCTGACGTGCCAGTTGCCGGATGAGCTGCGCCAGGTTACCGAGATCTTCCAGAGTTAACACGGAAAAATAACTTTGTGTTGCACAGTATTAATGTTGAAAGCGTTGATCGTACTGACTGAGTGCCAGCGCCATGATAATGGCATTTTCGCGACCACGATGTGCGGGGTAATAATTCGGTCGCACACCAATTTCATTGAAACCCAGATCCTGATACAAACTGATTGCTGCATTGTTCGACGGACGAACTTCCAGCAGAACAGTATCTACCTTGGCGTGCCCGGCAACCGTCAGTAAATGCGACATTAACATTCGCCCGACACCCTGACCGCGATAGTCATGCCGCACCACCAGAGTCAGAATATGCGCTTCACCACCGCCAATTGACATGACACCATACGCGATGATCTCGTCATCGACCTCATATACCCAGCAAGGATATTTTACGTGCAGGCAATCGCGAAAAATGCCGTACGTCCAGGGGAAGTCATAACTGTTTTCTTCGATCGCCAGCACTTCGCCCAGATCGGCTTCGATCATGGGTCGTAATTCGGTGCGGGGTTGGAGAACAGCGCTCATAGCATGACTGTATTAATGGGTTTCTAATAAATTAGGCCAGAACAGCACTCGCTGGCAAGTGCTATTTGGTGATATCGCGCAGACTCTGTTGTAAAAACAACAAATCTTCCCAGGCTTTGCGCTTGTCCTGCGGTGAACGCAGCAAATAAGCCGGATGATAAGTAACGATTAACGGCAGATTGAATTGCACATGATGATGGATTTGCTGTCGCAGACGTGCCAGTGGCGTATCGGTGTGTAATATTCGCTGCGCGGCAATACGCCCCAGTGCGACCACGATTTTGGGCTGGATCAACGCAATCTGTTGTTGTAAAAATGGCCAGCACTGTAGCGCTTCCTCGGGCTTGGGATCCCGATTATTGGGCGGCCGACACTTGAGAATATTGGCGATATAAACATCGGTTCGTTGCAATTTTATCGCGCGGAGCATTTCATTCAACAATTGCCCGGCGCGTCCCACAAACGGCTCGCCCTGACGATCTTCTTCGGCGCCGGGGGCTTCACCGATAAATAGTATCTCCGCGTGAGGGTTGCCCACGCCGAATACAGTTTGGCTACGTGTCGTGTGTAATTCACATGCGGTACAAATACTCACCTGTGACTGTAATTGTTCCCAGTTCAGATCACGGGTTGCAGCCACAATTTGCGTATGGGTGGTTATATCCGGTAATGATTCAGGCGTTGCAGGAACTGCCGCCATTGGCGCACCCACAGGCGATGATCCTTGAGGTATAAACACCTCAATCCCCATTGCCTGCAAATATGCGTGTTGTTTAGTCGTGACAGCCATATAGGTTTGCGGTTGTTGTCTGGCTAGTCGTCCCTGGCCACTCGCCTCTACCGGTAACGTGTTTACACGTTGCCAGTCTGCGGATGCGCCCGTTGCACCTTCGACAGAATTTTATTCAGTGCGTTGATATAGGCCTTGGCCGACGCAATCACGATATCGGTATCCGCACCCTGGCCGTTGACAATGCGCCCGTCTTTTTGCAAACGCACGGTCACTTCACCCTGCGCATCGGTACCGGTCGTAATATTATTGACGGAATACAATAACAATTGACTGCCGCTATTGACCATGACTTCCAATGCCTTGAAGGCGGCATCCACCGGGCCACCACCGTCTGCCACTGCACTATGTTCAACACCATCCATCCTGATACTGATGCTGGCGTGCGGCACCTCGCCGGTTTCAGAACAAACCTTCAGCGCGATCAACTGTATGCTTTCATTTTCGGCTTCGAGATTGGCCTCGGTGACCAAGGCCTGTAAATCATCGTCGAAGATCTCATGTTTTTTATCGGCTAACTCTTTGAAACGCGCGAAGGCCTCGTTGAGTTGTGCTTCGGCGGCAAATTCAATGCCCAGTTCCTTCAGGCGGGTACGAAACGCATTGCGTCCTGAGTGCTTGCCCATCACCATGCGATTGGCGGTCCAGCCGACATCTTCGGCGCGCATTATTTCGTAAGTCTCGCGGCTCTTGAGTACCCCATCCTGATGGATACCGGATTCATGCGCAAAGGCATTGGCGCCGACAATGGCCTTGTTCGGTTGCACGGGAAAACCGGTAATACTTGAAACCAGGCGTGAACAATTGAGAATCTGCGTCGTGTCCAAATGATCCAGCGAACAAGGGAAAATATCCTTGCGGGTTTTCACCGCCATGACGATTTCTTCCAATGCGGCATTACCGGCACGTTCACCCAACCCATTGATGGTGCATTCCACCTGACGGGCACCGTTGAGTACTGCGGCCAGCGAGTTACCGACAGCCAGTCCCAAATCATTGTGACAATGTACCGAAAATATCGCCTGGTCCGAATTAGGAATCCGTTCGCGGAGCTGGCGGATTAATTCACCAAAATAATGCGGAATGTTATAGCCCACCGTATCCGGAATATTAATCGTACGCGCGCCGGCGCTAATTGCCGCCTCGACAACCCGGCACAGAAAATCCAGTTCGGAGCGACCGGCGTCTTCGGGGGAGAACTCAACATTATCGGTAAATTGCCGGGCTTTCTTCACCGCTTTGATGGCCTGCTCAACCACTTGATCCGGTTCCATCCGCAGTTTCATTTTCATGTGAATCGGCGAAGTCGCGATGAAGGTATGGATGCGGGCGGAATTGGCTTCTTTAAGTGCTTCACCGGCACGTTCGATATCTTTGTCCAAGGCTCGCGCCAAACCACACACCGTGCTGTCCTTGATGACCCGCGCTACCGCTTGTACCGCCTCAAAGTCTCCAACACTCGCAATCGGAAATCCCGCTTCAATGACATCCACGCGCAGACGTTCCAGTGCCTTGGCAATGCGCACCTTTTCTTCCTTGGTCATGGACGCGCCGGGGCTTTGCTCGCCGTCGCGTAAGGTCGTGTCGAAAATAATCAGTTTGTCGGTCATGATCGCTGCTCCAAACACACCGGTGCATCAGTGACCGGTAAAGTCAAACTATACTGGATTGTAGTCACGCTTGTTAGCATGGCTTTGTTGTGATTCGGGTCGTGACAGGCCAAATGGTCTATTGTGGTAAGTACTACGACGATACTCAATCAGATAAACGTGGAAAATTCATGGATGATTTTCCCCATCTTTTTGAGTCGTGTGCGGCGCGCCGCCCTTGCGGAGATGTCGCTTATGCTGCAACTGCCACAGTGTCATCACCGGTCCTGACAAGGCATAAATGAGGAAGAGTGCAAACAATACCAGAGGCGGATCGCTGTTTAATACCGCCAGCCCCAACATCACGGCGACAACGACTACAAACGGGACCTTGCTGCGAAAATCAAAACCTTTAAAGCTGTGATAGCGAACATTACTCACCATCAGAATACCCGCCACTACAGTCAGCAGCAGCGCAACAAAATTGAGCGTACTTGCCTTTAATTCATTGTTGTAGCTCACCCACACAAATCCGGTAACGATGGCCGCCGCTGAGGGACTGGGCAAGCCCTGAAAATAGCGTTTGTCCGCGACGCCAACCTGGGTGTTAAAACGTGCCAGGCGTAAGGCAGCCGCAGCCGCATAAATAAACGCAGCCATCCAGCCCAGCTTGCCGAGCGTATGTAAACTCCATTCGTACATCACCAGTGCGGGTGCCAAACCAAACGACACCATGTCCGACAAACTGTCGTACTCGGCGCCAAAGTCACTTTGGGTATTGGTCCAGCGCGCAACACGGCCATCCAGACCATCAAGCACCATCGCAACAAAGATCGCAATCGCGGCGGCTTCGAATTTTGCCTGAGTGGCAGCAATGATCGCATAAAACCCGGCAAACAACGCCGCCGTCGTAAACAGATTCGGCAGAAAATAAATACCGCGACGGCGGGGTTTGTCGGATTCGGGATGCATCGGCTGAGTGTAAATCAGTTCTTGCTCTTGTCCACCAGTTTATTGGCGGTGATCCACGGCATCATGCCGCGCAATTTTTCACCGGTGACCTCGATCGGATGGGCCGCATTGAGACGGCGAATCGCGGTCATCTGTGGATAGTTGGTACGGCCTTCCAGAATAAACTGCTTGGCATAATTACCATTTTGTATATTCTGCAGCGCTTCTTTCATCGCGGCGCGGCTTTGTTCATTGATGACCTTCGGACCGGTCACATACTCGCCATACTCTGCATTATTAGAAATGGAGTAATTCATGTTGGCGATACCGCCTTCATACATCAGATCGACGATCAATTTAAGCTCATGCAAGCATTCGAAGTAGGCCATTTCCGGTGCATAGCCAGCTTCCACCAGGGTTTCGAATCCGGCTTTGACCATTTCAACACAACCACCGCACAGCACGGCTTGTTCACCGAAGAGATCGGTTTCAGTTTCATCTTTAAAGGTCGTTTCGATAATACCGGTGCGACCGCCACCAATTGCTGCTGCATAGGACATCGCAATCTGTTTGGCCTTGCCGCTGGCATCCTGGAATACCGCAACCAGATCCGGAATACCGCCACCTTTGACGTATTCACTGCGTACCGTGTGACCCGGCGCTTTGGGCGCGATCATGATGACATCGAGATCCGCACGTGGCACGATTTGGTTATAGTGAATGCAAAAACCATGGGCAAAGGCCAGGATGCCGCCTTGCTTGATATTGGGTTCAATCTGGGTCCGGTATAAATCAGACTGGTGTTCATCCGGCGCGAGAATCATCACCACATCTGCCGCACGCACGGCATCGGGCACATCCTTGACAGTCAGCCCGGCTTTTTGTGCCTTGGCAGCCGAACCTGAACCAGGGCGTAGTGCCACGGTAACGTTGACGCCGGAATCACGCAAATTATTGGCATGGGCATGTCCCTGTGAACCATAACCCACGATAGTGACGTTGAGTTTCTTGATGATGGAGAGATCACAATCTTTATCATAATAAACGTGCATGGTTACTTCCTCTTAGCGTGAATTTCGAATATTTTTTTTAATTTATCTGCAGGCTCTTTTCGCCGCGGGCAATACCAGTGCTGCCAGAACGCACTGTTTCGATTATCGCGGCGGGATCGATAGCAGCAATAAACGCATCGTGCTTGTCGCCACTACCGGTTAACTCGACAATATAAGTGGATTCCGACACGTCGACAATCCGGCCACCGAAAATATCCGTGAGCCGCTTTAATTCGGCGCGCAGTTCCTTATCAGCAACACGTACCTTAATCAGCATCAACTCGCGTTCGATATGCTTGCCTTCGGTGATATCCGCCAGCTTGACGATATCGACAAGTTTGTTCAACTGCTTGGTGATCTGTTCGATCACCACATCCGAACCGCGTGTGACGATCGTCATGCGTGATAACGAAGGATCTTCGGTCGGCGCCACGGTCAGTGATTCGATATTGTAACCACGTGCGGAAAACAAACCCGCCACACGCGACAATGCCCCTGCCTCATTTTCCATTAACAATGAAATGATGTGTCGCATCAGGCCAACTCCCGCTCTGATGGCAAATGCATCTGGTTATGGGCTTTGCCGGCCGCGATCATCGGATAGACGTTTTCTTTTTGATCGGTAATAAAATCCATAAATACCAGACGATCTTTCAGCGCAAAGGCTTCTTTGAGTGCCGCTTCCACATCACCGGGTTTATCGATACGCATGCCGACATGGCCATAACTCTCGGCCAGTTTGACAAAATCCGGTAACGCTTCGACATATGATTGCGAATAGCGGCTTTCATAGAAAAATTCCTGCCACTGCCGCACCATGCCCATGTAACGGTTATTCAGATTGACGATCTTCACCGGCAAATTGTATTGCATTGCGGTGGAAAGTTCCTGAATACACATCTGGATGCTGGCCTCGCCGGTCACACACGCAACGGTTGCATCCGGATGCGCCAGTTGCACACCCAACGCAGCAGGCAAGCCAAAACCCATCGTGCCCAGACCACCGGAATTGATCCAGCGTAACGGCTTGTCGAACTTATAGAATTGCGCCGCCCACATCTGATGTTGTCCGACATCCGAAGTAACATAGGCATCACCACCAGTCACTTCATACAGTTTTTCGATCACGCCTTGAGGTTTGATCAACGGACTGTTGCGATCGAAACGCAGACAATCCTTGCTTTGCCACTCACCGATCTGCTTCCACCATGCCTGTAAGGCGGCCGCATCCGGTTTACGTTTGCTGGCTTTGATTTCCTTGTACATGTCATCAAGCACGTGTTTCACATCACCGACAATGGGTAAATCAACACGCACTGTCTTGGAGATTGACGCAGGATCGATATCAATGTGAATAATCTTGGCATGCGGACAGAACAGTTTGGTGTCCCCGGTAACCCGGTCATCAAACCGCGCACCGACCGCAAACAACACATCGCAGTCGTGCATGGCCATATTGGCTTCGTAGGTGCCATGCATACCGAGCATACCGATAAACTGTTTATCGGTGGCGGGATAGGCGCCCAAGCCCATCAACGTATTGGTAATGGGATAACCCAACTCGCGAGTCATTTGCGTCAGCTCAGCATGCGCACCGGACAAAATAACGCCACCACCGCTGTAAATCATGGGTCGCTTGGCACCCAGCAACAAGTCCACCGCGCGCTTGATCTGGCCCGGATGACCTTTCACCGTCGGGTTATAGGAACGCATGCTGACCGTGGCCGGATAGTCATAGGGGATCTTGATCTTGGGATCCGTGACATTCTTTGGCACATCCACCACAACCGGACCCGGTCGACCTGTTGTGGCAATGTAAAACGCCTTCTTCAGTGTCATGGCCAGGTCTTTGACGTCCTTAACCAGAAAATTATGTTTAACACAGGGCCGACTGATACCCACGGCATCGACTTCCTGGAAGGCATCCGAACCAATATAGGCGGTCGGTACCTGGCCGGTGATAACCACCATTGGTATCGAATCCATATAGGCGGTGGCAATTCCGGTAATTGCATTGGTTGCGCCTGGGCCAGATGTGACCATGACCACACCGGGCTTGCCGGTCGAACGGGCATAGCCGTCTGCCGCATGGGTCGCGCCCTGCTCATGACGGACCAGAATATGACGGACAGCTTCCTGCTGGAACAAGGCATCATAAATGTGCAGCACTGACCCACCCGGGTAGCCAAACACGTATTCAACACCCTCATCTTTGAGGAATTGGACAATAATCTCGGCGCCACTTAACTGCACGAGGCAAACTCCTTAGCGTTCATAAAAAATGCCCGAAATCCGGGCCGTTGCGATTGCATCGAAAAACCATGGAAACTACTGATTTTACGGGCTTAGGTCAAGAACATCACATAATTTCATGCCCGGAACGATACCTCAAAGGAGGGGGATCGCGGATCAATGTGGTGGCGATCAAGCTTTCGCGCTGCCAATCAGCCCCCGATGTAGGCAAATCGGGATATTTGTTTTATGCTTTCAACAGGTTGGGCCGATGTATTCAGCCATCTTCCCTTTTAAATTCAGCCCTATGAGAGTAACCCTATGCACATGTATTCGCGCCAATTATTTCTGGTTTGTCTGCTGACTCTAGCCAGCACGGTTAGTCTGGCGGTAACGTATAAATCCACCGATAGCGATGGCAATGTGACTTACTCGGGAACCCCACCGACTGACGGACGTAAATACGAAAAAATCCAGGGGTCGCATTCTACCAGTTCGGAACCTGAAGCCAGCACCCCCGGTACGGCAACCCCTGCGGCAACCGGCACGGGTAGCGGTCACAGTGATACGGTCAAAAAAGAGACCGCCAAAAACCAGGAAATCCGCCAACAAAATTGCGACATTGCCAAGAAAAATCTGGAGGCCTATACCGTATTCCGGCGTGTCAAAGACAAAGACGGCAATGTCATTGTTTTGGGAGACGATGAGCGCGCCAAAAAAATCGAGGAATCCAAAAAGGCGGTCGCGGAATTCTGCGACTGAACAATCATGCCTTATTTAAAAGTACAGTCGAATCAAGCCATCGCGCCTGACACCACGACGGCTTTTCTGCAACAAGCCTCCCGCCTGGTCGCCGCACAGCTCGGCAAACCGGAACGCTATGTGATGGTAGAGATGCAACCTCCTGTCCCGATGCTGTTTGCCGGCAATGCTGACCCGGCTGTATATATGGAACTCAAAAGCATTGGCTTGCCCACCACAAAAACACCGGCGATCTCCGCTGCACTATGCAATCTGGTCACACAACAACTGGCCATTCCGGCGGATCGGGTTTATATTGAATTTGCCAATGCCAGCGGTAATCTTTGGGGTTGGAACGGCGCCACGTTTTAAATCATCATGTCCACCACCAAAAAAGTTCTGTTGATTGGACTCGCCATTCTCGCCGGTGCAGGAATTGGGCTATATCAAAAACCTGCGGTACGGGCCTATCTGGAACGCCATACCGATCGAGTATTACCGCACTCCGCTACGCATACCACTTTTTATAAATGGCGCGACAACAAGGGTCACTGGCAACTCAGTGACAGCCCTCCACCGCAAGGCATCGCTTTCGAAACCGTTGAGGTCAATGACAAAACCAATTTGCTGC
>JAHECZ010000049.1 GCA_024641475.1 Gammaproteobacteria bacterium | reverse complement strand
AATGTCGGCCATCTCGGTTTGGTTAAGTCCGGCTTTCATCAAGGCATAAATCTGGTATCGTTGTTCCTGGGTAAGCTGTGTGTAGTTCATCGGTGCTCCTTTGTCTTGGCGGACGAGAAAGTCACGATACTACCGCAGCTTGCTCTACCGACGTTTTACAAAGTTGCACTTACAAGTTGAATTCACCTAAGTATGTATTTTTTCTCTTCAGTATTAGCGGCGCCACAACGCCGCAAAAGGCAAGCACCACCCCGAATTGCCATTGTTGAATATTACAGTTGAAATATGACAAAGCGTTTAAACTGAAAAAACCAGTCACATTAATTGTCATAATACTTACATATTCTTCATAGCGATGGGCGTATTTCTATCGCATATTTATTTGTCAACCACGCGCATTACTTCCGCTTACTATTATTTGCGTTTGATTGGCTCTGTCATTAATGCGTCACACTCTCGAATAACAATGTGGCTTTCAATAACCACAATAACGGAGTCCACGATATGTTTAGAAACAAATTGCTACCCGCTTTGATTGCTTCGCTATTAAGCCCTGTTGCCGCCCATGCCCGTGTGGATTTAATCGCTATCGGTGAAATTAACGGTAACTATGAAGATCTCGCCACGCAAACCGCCGGCCCGCTGGAAAACAACATTGCCGGTAACCGCCTCGGTGGTATCGGTTCGGGTTTTGCCTATGCCGGTGGCACTACCTTCCTGGCCCTGCCCGATCGCGGTCCTAATGCCAATGCATATAATCCCCTAGTTGATGACACCGTGTCATATATTGACCGCTTTCAGACGCTGAACCTCAGCCTCGCGCCGAGCAAACCCGGTTCGGCCTTGCCGTTTACCCTGACGCCAACACTGCGTGCGACGACCTTGTTATCAAGTTCGCGTCCACTGGTGTATGGTGATGGTGCTGGTTTGGGATATCAGATCGATGGCGTCACGCCACTGGGTTCGGGCGCACCGGCCCTTAATGCAGTCAACCATACCAACTATTTCACCGGCCGCTCCGATAATTTCGATGCCACACAACTGTCAACCAACCCCGATAATGCCCGCCTCGATCCCGAAGCCATTCGTGTCTCGCGTGATGGGGAAAGCGTATTTATCTCCGATGAGTACGGTCCTTATGTACATCAGTTCAATCGCCTGACAGGTAAACGCATTAAATCATTCTCACTGCCGGATAATTTGGCGATCAGCAACCTCAGTTCGCAGAAAAGTATTGAGATTACTTCCAATACCGTCGGTCGGGTGACCAACAAAGGTATGGAAGGCCTGGCCATTACCCCAGACGGAAAAACATTAGTGGGGATTATGCAAGCCAACCTCGAGCAGGATAAGAAGAAGAGCCTGCGCATCGTGACTATCGATGTAGACAGTGGCAATACACACGAGTACGCCTATCTGCTCAGTGATGGTTCGGGTGTCAGTGAAATCGTTGCAGTTAACGATCACCAGTTCCTGGTGGATGAACGTGATGGCAATGGTCTGGCCGATACCCCTTTGATGACGGATATCGCCTCCGCCGCCAAGGTCAAAAAGTTATATCTGATTGATCTCAATGGTGCGCAAGAGGTGAGCAATGTGAGTGGCGACCTGTCGAGTTATGCGGTCAGCAAAACGCAGTTCCTGGATATGGTCAGCACCCTGACCGCAACGGGGATTAACGCATATTTCATTCCCTCCAAGATTGAAGGTGTTGCTTTTGGCCAGGATGTGGTCATCAATGGTGTGACCAAACACACCTTGTACATCGCCAATGACAATGACTTCCTCGGCACTATCGCCGACCCGCTCAAGGATCCGAGCGATCCTACTCGCGGTACCGTCGCCAACCCGAACGTGTTCTATGTGTTCGCCTTTGGTGATGAAGATCTGCCGGGATTCGTGCCACAGAAGATCAAGGCGTCACACGAAAAAGTATGTTTCGATTATTAAATTTATAGATTTTGCCTCGTGGTAGTATTAGGTCGGTGACGAAGAGTATGTTTTCGTCACCGACCTTTTTTTATATTTAAATAATTCGTATCCTTACTCTCCCACCCAAAAATTAATCTCTCGCAACGCCACACTGTTCGCCTTGAGATACCCTTTTTGCCAGCTATCACCGTCTTCCAGTCCCTTCCACTGTTTTTTCTTGGATTGGATAGCACTGCGATAGCGCCAACGGTATTGGTTATAGATCGACATGATGTTGGTGGCATAGGCAGCAGCCAGACCAGAAGCATCGCGGATGATCAATAAATTTTCGTCGTTGGTGCCACTCGCCTTCGGACCAAGATTATGTGACCCCGTCATTAACACCGGCTGAGCACCAAAGGGATCGATCAACACCACCTTGCTGTGGATCATCGCGAAGGTGCCAGGAAGCTTCTTCATTTCACGAGCGAACCATTTGGTCGATGCATCGATAGCTGCTGGCAAAACCACGCCAAAATCTGGCTTGATGGAGTTCTCGCAGTCAAACAAGCACACGGGATTTTTTGTGGTACTTGGATCCTGATTTATCGCACCACGGATATACAGGCGTTTGCGCGCTTTACCTGATTGCGCAGTGTCGATGATTTCATTCAACAACGAATCCTTCGGTCCTGGATTAAACATCAAAAACAGAATTGCCTGTTTGGCGTTTTTAATATAGGTACGTGCCTCTACCAGATCAACCTGACCTACCGTGGGGGTAAACCACAAATGCACCGGTGTACGCTTAACATCTTGTTGGTGAGGCTCACTATTCGCCTGTTTTAATTCTGCTGGAGTTGAATCCCCCGCCGCTTTCAATTTATCCCATTGTTGTCGATACGCCTGGGCTAACTCGGGATCATCGATCAATACCGAATTATTTGCCTGAGTACATAATCCGGTCATCGACCAGTTCTGACTGCCGGTCCAAACCCAGCGTGGTTTGTTTTTCTCGTCACAAATCACCAGGAATTTATTGTGCCCCAGCGCATGGGGTGCGACCATGCGGTTGTGAATATCGATCTTCGCAGCGAGGCGTTTGCGGGCTGCACTGTTCTGATCCTCGCCTTTCTTTTTAACACTGCCATTCGCTAACACCAGATGCGCATGTTGATCAAAACTCTCAAGAATGGCTATAAGTTGTTCATCGTCAAGTTCAAATAAGGCAGCATAAATGTCGCGTTTTTCATGCGCCGCCGTTGTAAGTATCGCAATCAATTGTTTACCTAGAGGACCATACAAATATTCACGCAATGGATCACCCGGGGTATTGATTACCTTGCGTAACTTCGCCGTCTTCAAATCTGTATCCGTTACACCAAGCCGCCGCGACACCCATTGCGCGGCGACGATACCGCGATTGAAGTAGGCCTGGATATTGGGTTGCACCTCATCATGACTCAATGTTATTTCCTCGGTCCAATGACTGGCTAACGCCGCATTCGGCCGCAAGTTGTCTTTGTTCGGCCCCACCATCGGTAACACCCGGTATTGCAACTTATCTCCTGGATTGGCCATGTAATCCGTCCATTGGTATTTCTGGATTGGCCAGTTGGTGGATGCCCGACGTTCACCCGGCTGATGATCTTGATCGACAAAACCAACCCAGGTGCTGACAATTTCTTCAACATCGTTGCGGCGACGGAATAAAGCGAAGCCACGGCAGTCAGGAATAAATCCGGTTGGTTTCCACGCAATAAATACATCATCGCCATTGTGGTATACCTTCACTTTCATATCTCAGCTCCTTTAGATGATTTATAACATCCATGATGAAATCGTCTCACGACGATGATTATATGTATTACGTTCGCTTTGTCTTAACAGTTACTTAGTCTTAATATTTTTTTAATGAAATATTTTTTACAAATAACTCGCGGACACATATCCGAAATAATCCCTTGTTAGTGTTACTTCCAAGTCTAGTCGCAGGAAACTAATTTTACTTGGAGATAATGCATGAAAAGTTCTGACCGTCGTCGCTTTTTGAAAATAATGGGTACCGGTGCCATCGCAGCTTCACTACCGAATAGCATTCAGCGTGCGCTGGCCATTCCTGCGCATAACCGCACCGGCACTATCCAGGATATCGAACACATCGTCATCCTGACGCAGGAGAATCGTTCCTTCGATCATTACTTCGGGACGATGCGCGGTGTACGCGGTTTTGCCGATCCCCGTGCCGTAACATTGCCTTCAGGGCAATCGGTATGGCAGCAACCCAACGGTAATGGCACCCTGCTGCCGTTTCGTCCGGATGTCGATGATTTAGGTATGACATTTTTGCCGGATCCACCGCATGGCTGGAATGATTCACATGCCGCCTGGAATGCGGGCAATTATGATCAATGGGTTGCCAACAAGGGCGCTGTTGCGATGACATATCACACGCGTGATGATATCCCCTACCATTTTGCCCTGGCGGATGCGTTCACGGTGTGCGATGCCTATTTTTGTTCCTTTATGGGCCCCACCGACCCCAACCGTTATCACCTGTGGTCTGGCTGGTGTGGTAACGACGGCAATGGCGGAGGTCCGGTAATTACCAATGCGGAAGTCGGTTACGATTGGCTCACCTATCCCGAACGTTTGCAGCAAGCCGGTATCTCCTGGAAAATTTATCAAGATGTCGGCACGGGTTTGGATGCAGCCGATTATTGGGGCTGGACCGGCGATCCGTACATTGGTAACTACGGTGACAACTCGTTGTTATATTTCCATCAATATCAAAACGCACAACCCGGTGAGCCACTGGCTGACTTCGCTAAAACGGGTACGAATATCCTGGCGAATGATCGCGACCCGCACAAACTGTTGGATATTTTCCGCGAGGACGTCCGTACCGGCAAATTACCCCAAGTCTCCTGGATTACTGCACCCGAAGCCTTTACCGAACATCCGAATTCTCCGCCAAACTATGGTGCGTGGTACATCTCACAGTTCCTTGATATCTTGACCTCCAATCCGGAAGTCTGGAGCAAAACCGTCTTATTCATTAACTACGACGAAGGCGGCGGTTTCTTCGATCACCTTATTCCACCAACACCACACCAGTTTGAAGGGCAAGGCGCATCGACCGTGGATATCCGTAATGAAATCTATCCCGGCGATGCCAGCCATCCCAGCGCACCCTACGGCCTGGGCACACGCGTACCGATGATCGTGGCGTCACCCTGGAGTAAAGGTGGCTTTGTTAACTCACAAGTGTTTGACCATACGTCGTTAATTCGGTTTATCGAAGCTCGCTTTGGCAATGACTATCCTGAGTTGATTGAAACCAACATTACCCCCTGGCGTCGCGCCGTGGCAGGTGATCTCACCTCCACGTTTGATTTTGTCAAACCCAACACATCACGGATACGGCCACCCAGTACCGATGCCTACCTGCCAGCCGACAAAGTTCGCCACCCTGACTTTCTGGTCGTCGCACCCACCGATCAGGTAATGCCTAAACAGGAACCGGGTGTGCGCATGGCGCGCGCACTGCCGTATGAATTACATGCCCATGGTAAAATCAATACGAACGAAGGCACATTCGGCATTGATTTCACCAATACCGGTTCGGCCGCAGCGGTCTTTCATGTACGCGCGGGCAACGGGGTGGATACACCCCGATCTTATACTGTGGAACCGGACAACGCGCTGTCGGATACCTGGGATATATCCGCAAGCAATGTTGACCTTTCGGTATACGGTCCCAATGGATTTTTACGTGCATTCAAGGTCGGCAGCATGGCTAGTGACAGTGCCAAACTGGATATACGAACAGATTATCACGACGAGGACTCCGGCATTACATTACTACTGTCGAACAAAGCTGAACACACGGCCAAAGTCAGCATACTGGATAAATACACCGGCAAGACCAGTAAACTGAAACTTGAATCGAACGAAACCGAGTCCCAACACTGGTCGCTAGAACGCAGCTACGGCTGGTATGACCTGGTAGTCACCATCGATGGAAATTCGGATGTTGAATATCACTTTGCCGGTCACGTGGAAAACGGCAAGGACAGCATCAGTGATCCAATCATTGGGGGGCTTCGTTTAAAAGATTAAATCTTGCTAATAGAATAACCCGAGGCAGCACAATCGCTGCCTCGAGTTAGTATAGACTCTCATAGCCTTTACCTGTACCAAGGTTGACCACAAAGCAGTATGGTACAATTAAGCACAACTGTAATACATAGTGATGTTGCTACGTATTACATTTAGCATACACAAAACGATGAATACCTTTTTTCAATTGCCGCATTCAATCTAATACGACAAATAGACTTCTTTCACCAAGGTACTTCGACTTACATTTACACGGTATACTCTTGTCTAATTTTTATGAAATTTGCGTTGAGTGTCTCTATATGAATGATAATAAGGAAATATGAAATTGGTCCAATTTAGGTGGAGAAAAGTCGCAAACCCACTATGTGCCTGGACAGTCGTTACCATTGCAACGTGTTTTGCCACCTCAACATACGCCGACACAACAATATCGCCACCCAACTGGCCGGTGGTGGACAACAAAGCGAACCTGGCGCATGATCCGGCATCACGTGTCGTCTTTGGTCAATTTGAATTAGTCTTGGAAAAAAACACCCTGGAGGAATTTCGTACTGCTATTGGCAGCGGTGAAATCATGCACCAGGGTGATGCATCCGAGTCCCTTACCTGACTTTGCTATACCCTTGCCTCCCCGACCATGCAGCGTATCTGGCTCAGCTCAGGTGAGCGCAATGGCGGTACAGTTATTGATGGGATTTCCGCACTTGAGGTTGAATCGGCTAAGTCCGCCAATGCGAAATGCCCTGCCTTGCCAGCAAGATTTCAACCCGTGCATCTATTGAATCAGATTTGGATCGGATCGTCCGAAAAGGCAATCCTTCAGAATCTTGGCAAGCAAAACAAGGCAAGCACTATCTGGACATATATCTACTACGGTAAAGAACGTGAATTTTCTGTCACCAGTATTGTCGCGATTCATTTACAGGCTGGCAGAGTGATGGCGGTTGATATTTCACATTCGACATCGGATTAAGTATATTGAACATTGCCACCCTAACTCACCATACTGTTTTAGATATACTCAGCACATAAAAGGACTGTTATGGCACGTGAAACACAAGAGCTTGAGAATTTTGTCAAGGAAGCCTATTTGAAGGGTTGTGACAAAAACAGTATTGAGCAAGCCATCCTGGATGCCGGATGGAGCAAAGAACAATCACAGAATGCGCTCCGGGCTTTTGCCAATATTGAGTTTCCTATCCCTGTACCAAGGCCTCGTCCTCAATTGTCCGCAAAAGAAACGTTTATGTACCTGGTCATGTTTAGCACGTTATACACCAGCGCTTACCATTTAGGTTCCTTGCTATTTGATTTTATCAACAAAGCTTTTCCAGATCCGGCTGACACCAGAGTTCTGTTTCACGCCAGAGATAGCATGCGTTGGGCTGTATCATCTTTACTGATTGCTTTCCCAGTATATATGTATACATCTATACTCATTCACAAGGGATTGTTAGAAAACCCGGTAAAACGTAATTCACCAGTCCGGCGTTGGCTTACCTACTTAACCCTGTTTGTCGCCGCCATCATAATGATTGGCGATATGATTACATTGGTATATAACGTTTTGGGTGGCGAGATAACGATCAGATTCTATTTAAAAGTGGCGGTAGTAGGTATCATTGCCGGCGCAATATTTGGTTATTATTTATTGGATTTACGTCATGATGAGCGCGAAATATGACGGGCACCAAGATATTGACCAGCATTGTTGTAGTATTGGTTGCGATCACCATTGGTGTGGCAATATTCATCATGGAATCGCCATCACAACAACGGCAGCGTAAACTTGATTTACGTCGCATCGATGATCTGAATAATATAACACGTCACATTGAAACGTATTGGCAGCGTCACAAATCACTGCCGACCAACCTGGTTATGTTAAGTAGCGAACCTGGTTCAGGCAACACATTTACCGATCCTGTCACTGCCACGCCTTACGAGTATGAACCCACAGGAAGAACAAAGTACAAGCTGTGTGCAACATTCGGAACCGATTCATCAAACGAAGAATCACAGCCATATTATGGCTTAGGCATATGGGGTCACAAGAATGGTTACCAATGCTTCGATCAGGTTTTAAACTGTGAAAAATCTGGTCGTTGCGGATAAATAATAACCAGAGGGATCCTGCCAAGTCCTGGGTGTAGAATGCGCTCCTCGACGTAAAATGTAAAGACGTCTACTTCTAACAGAGAATGCCTAATAATTTTAACTTCGCCAAATAATGCTTCTAATTTAAATTGATACTTTGTATCGAGTTAATGACACAACTCAATATCAATAAACATCAAGTAGTGATGTATTGATATAATCTTGGTACCGTTAGTTGCTCTTGACTTTTCATGAATTAATTAAAATCTACCTTATGCTTTCGACAACAAGATAATTAATACAACAATTGATAAAATCGTATATGAGACGAGATTGCCATAAACTGTGCCGATTAAAATCAATCGTCTCGGATAGACAAATAGCATTTTTCGGATAATGAAGTATTCTATTATAATACTTAAAGTTAATGTAGAAATTAAAAAAAGACAATATGCCATTGGTGCAGCCCAAGCGTGGGTGAACCTGACATCCCAGATAAAAACGCCTAACTGAACGGCCTGCCAAATATCGTGCACAACGTTGCTCTTATTCTGTACATTGACGGTCAAAATCAAATAAGCCACGACAGTATGAAAGGCAGAGGCTAGCGGGAATCCTACAATGGTCGACGCTATATTTGCCACGCTAGTTGGTTTAATTGCTGCATGGAAAGATATTCTCAACGTCCTTGCCAGAATATAGGCTTCAACTACTACGACTGGAATTAGCGCTATAAGCATCGCCGGGATCGTGAAAAAAACGGTCGGTATTGCTACATTTGCGTAAGCGTTAGCTGGAATAATCACCGCGAAGAGCAGCAGCGATGTAAACAAGCCATATGATTTTTGATTTTTCGACATGACGTGTAATTTAAAAGCGGAATATAATCCTGATAAATTCAAACACATTTGAACTGAAAAATATTTTTAATTAAGATATTTTTTCCAAAAAACTATACAGTGACAGTAATATCATTGGCAATATACACATCCAAATAATTAGCACGCGTAAATGTCGTCCATGTAACGAGTCTATTAGTGACGAACCGATGGATTTTTTCTTATATAAACCCACAAGATAGCTTGGCAGGCCGACGATCATCCCTATAAGAGCGCCAATTAAGATAGAAAACAATACTGCCGACCACCATGCGTTGGCTTCGAGTAAGTGAATATATGTTTCAGCACTCCCGGGCCAATTGCCGATGTCACTATTGATATTCTCACCTCCTAACTTACCATCGGCGCCAAAGCTCCATACATCGGGTTTGCCAGGATTATGGGGCCCGGGAAATTGGTATTGGTAAGGCGTGCCCCATGGGTCCTTTGGTATATTTTTGACATAGCCTGCTGACTTATATTGAACCGTTGCTTTTAATTCAGTTGTTGGTGTAACGAGGACATGTAATCCTTCTTCATTAGTCGGATAGCGCCCAACATCGTTAAAAAATAGTTGTAGGGCATAACTTAATACTCGGATATCCGCTCTTACCTTATATGCGCGAGCTATGGTTGGTCTGTTAGCCCACACCGTGGCAGGGAGCGCATAGTCAATGCAAACCAAACATAGTATTAATACTAATTTATATCTCATTCTCATAACTTCATATTATGAAGTATTGCTCTTAAAATAAAAATAAATTTCGTTGCGGTTGCCGTCGGAGTCGCGCAAGGTATTTAACAAGCCACCGGCGCTATAGGCATAGGTCAGGGTCTTGTTGGCGCGCGAGTCGGTCAATGCGATCAGGCGATGGCTGGTGTCGTAGTCGTAGTGATAGGTCACGGCCGGGGCGATCGCATCGGTATATTGGCCCAGGGCATTGCGGGAGAAGCTATAGAGTTGGTTGTTGTTATCCTTGATCGTGTTGAGTAACTGACCATATTTCCAGGTGTAGGTCGTGGTCTGCAGCAACGCGTCGGTGCTGGTATTTCGGATTATACTAACAATTATTGAGCGATATTCGAATATACTTCAACGTCATTTATAGTACGCTCCGTAAATACTAAAATTATGAGTGGTTTAGCTGTGTAAGTTGTTGCACCGAGCGATCCGTGCCTGACAACAAGCGAATTACCCTTAAGATAGATTCTATAAGCTCCTGTTTTTCGATTAAATACTATTGTTTTAATAAGATACGGTTTTAAGTCAGCCGAAGATATAGACTTAGTATAATTTGCATATGCCTTATGTATTTCTGCTTCATGCAGTAATGGCTCACGTTTTTCTTTATAAAAAATAAGGTTTGCTGCTTTATCGCATTTCTCAGCATACTCTAATGATGAATCAATTTGCTCCTGTAGCATCTCACTAGTATCAAATTTTTTTAATGGATACAATTTACTTAGCAATAACTTATCAACCTCTTTGAATTTATATTTTCCTAATATTTCACTAGCAATATTTTGTTTATCATCAGGTATCAAAAATATTCTAGATTTATATATAAGCGGCGATACCGGATCAAAACTTAATCCTTCAAGGATGCGCTCTGAAAAAGCACTATTTGAAACTGACACAGAGAACAACATGACAGCAAGTGACTTATATGATTTGTATAAATTATTCATAGTAATAAATGGTAATATTGTGCTGCTAGTAAATTAGTCATATCCTTATATATTATTGCTTTTAAACTCTATTTATACAGCACAAAACCACCGTTAGCTGATACATTATCAGATTCAGGAAAATTTTGTTGGCTGGAACTCTGGCCATTCACATGCACATCATAACCGTAATCACCCCCACCTGCTCTATTAATTATTTCTGCAATATTTCTAGAATCCGGTGCGCCATAATGCTGTGCCATTATATTGTTGTCATAACCTGGGAATCGCTCTCCAGTCTCATAAGAATAATAATCTGGCAAATTCAGTGTGTGGCCAACTTCGTGCGCAGCTGTCCACCAATCAGCTCCTGCATACCAAACACCATTACCAGTTGAAGGGTCCATATTTGATCGATAACCATCAACTAATGATGGATCAAATCTCGGTTCGATTGAAATTATAGAGTAGCCTTGACTATTTAGCATTGCAATTTCTGTTGGATCCTGACTTATTACTGATGTAACAGTAGTTGTAACATTGTAATTATCATGTCCACTAATAACATATGGTGCAGGTGTGGTATTTATATTTTGGCTACTCCAACTTGTTTCAATACCATTATTGAATCGTGACACAATTTCAGGTGTAACATTTGGCCCTGTATATACATACCTGACATTAATATTTAAAGTATTACCCGACCAATTTAAGACGGCATCTAAGCCAGATGGATCATGATATTTCAATGGGTTGTTGTTGACATAACTATAGTAGTTTATTCCGCCATCAAAACCTATCGGATCACGTTGAGTAAATCTTCCAGCTGTCGGATCGTAATATCTCGCTCTATAGAATATCAGCCCAGTCTCATCTGGTTCTCGGCCGGTATACCCATAATGCGGCGCAGTCCCGGTTGACGCTAGCTTATTTCCCCAAGCATCAAAACGTTGGCTCGCATCGGTCGTTCCGGCGGCATTGGTCAGCGCGACCACGCTGTTCAGTCCGTCCTGATGATAATACTGTGCGGTGGTGCTGGTGGCCCGAATGACGACATCATCAATACCTGGCCCATGCACATATTGCGAGGTCGGTAATCCCCATGTTGCGCCATATTCCGCAATTAAATTCTGGCCCGTGTAGAGGTAATTGGTCGCCACACCAGCCACACTCTTCTGTAATCGCCGTCCCAACGCATCATATATATAAGAGGACGTTTGCGTCCCTAACGTGGCTTGGGTCATTCGATTGAGTGCATCGTAGGTTAACGTGAGTCCCGTGTCGCTACGTGTCTTCATATTGCCATTGGCATCATACGTCAAACTGGCGAGCAATGTCCCCGCGGCACTTCCCTGATGAATTTCCTTCAGTTGGTTCGCCACATCATACACATACGCCGTGATGTTTGGTGTCGTGGCATTGACCTGTTTGGTCAGCCGATTGCCAATCGGGTCGTAACTGTAATTCTCTTGTTGGGTGGCTGTACCGTTTTGCACTTGAATCAACCGATTAAGGGGGTCATAACCATAAGTGTAGTTCAATAGATTACCCGCAATAGTCTCGGCCTGGGTTTGGCGGTTGCCTAAGGCATCGTAAGTGTACATATGACTGCTGATCACGCTCAGACGACGTGTGTTGTTTAGTTTTTGTAAAGTGTTGTCCGGGTTATTCAGATATTGAACATCTTCATAAACATAGGTTTGCTTTACTGCCAATAACTTTCCCCGCGTTTAAGAAAACCCGGATAGTCCTTTGTCCCTTCAAATTTACCACGCAATCCATCTGTGGTTATAATTCCAGAGAACTTATTTTTTGGGCAGTTGCTATCCGCATCATTATTCGCTGAAAACTCCACATTCGTACCTTTAACAGTTGCGGTGACAACAACCGGCTTTGAAGGATATCCTTCGGCGCATTGCATAATAGCGAAATAACGATGCTCACCACCAAGTACGATCCAGATCTCAGCCCCTATTAAATCTCCAGCCTCCTGATTGTAAGTTAAATTAGAATATATTCCCGTGATTTTTGGCAAGGTAGCAGCATTAACGCCAAACGATACTAGCAACAAAATAGTTAATGAAAAATATACACGCATGAATCGATTCCTAAAATCAATCTATCGATTAATAATATAACACAAAACCACCCGATGCACTGTTGTCACTTGAATCCTGTGTAGTATCAGATGGTGTAGGGTTTGTTAACCTAAGATAATCTTGGGTAGCGTTCTGTATGGCTTCATCGCGACCACCAGTAGGCTCTAAGTAAAAGTGAGGCGGATCTGGTCTGTTAAAATCCCCACCCCAATTAATACCCGCTTGATCTGCAGCGTCCAGAATCACCTGCTGTTGTGATTCAGGTAGCACACTAAAATTAATATCAATTGCGTATCCTGCAGAATGCAGACTGTGATCTGCCGGAGTTATTGCATTCGGATCATTTTGTAACTCTGCTTGATGTTCTGGTGTTCTATAGGCGCTATTAAAGTGTAGGTCAACTCCATTTTCGGCGGCATAGGCGATAAAATTTTGAATCAGGGGAAGAAAAGAACTGTCCAGATAGGTACCTGGTAAACCTGGCAAGTCAACGCGCACTAATTCAAGTCCACTAGGGTCATACGCGTTAATTGGATTATTATCTACATACACATAGTAGTTTATCCCACCATAAAATCTAATCGGATCCCGCTGCGTGAATCTCCCCACCGTCGGATCGTAGTACCTCGCTCTATAGAATATCAGCCCAGTCTCATCCGGTTCCCTACCCGTATACCCAAAGTGCGGAGCAGTCCCGGTTGATGCAAGTTTATTCCCCCACGCATCAAAGCGCTGGGTGGCATCGGTCGTTCCGGCGGTATTAGTCACCGCGACCACACTGTTCAATCCATCCTGATGGTAATATTGTGAAGCTATACTCGTCGCGCGAATTACCACATCATCGATTCCCGGCCCATGCACATATTGCGAGGTGGGTAATCCCCAACCTGCCCCATATTCGGCCAGCAGATTCTGACCGGTATAGAGGTAATTGGTGGCGACACCAGCCACACTCTTCTGTAATCGCCGTCCCAACGCATCATATATATAGAGTGAGGTCTGTGTTCCCACCGTGGCTTGCGTCATCCGATTGAGTGCATCGTAGGTTAAGCTTAATCCAGTATCACTGCGGGTCTTCATATTCCCGTTCGCATCATACGACAAACTGGCCAACAACGTCCCCGTCGCACTGCCTGCATGAATTTCTTTGAGTTGGTTCGCGACATCGTACACATACGCTGTAACCACGGGCGTCGTGGCATTGACCTGCTTGGTCAGCCGATTGCCAATCGGATCATAGCTGTAATTCTCTTGTTGGGTGGCGGTGCCGTTTTGCACTTGAATCAGCCGGTTTAAGGGGTCATAGCCGTAAGTGTAGTTCAACAAACTGCCACCGATCGTTTCGGCCTGGGTTTGGCGGTTGCCTAAGGCATCGTAGGTATACCCATGGCTGCTGATGACTGTTAAGCCGCGTTTGTGGGTCAGGCTCTGTAGGGTATTGTCCGCGTTATACAGGTATTGGCTGTCTTCCCCATTGGGCAGCCATTTCTCGATCAGCCGGCCACCGTTGTCATAGTTGAGGCTGACGATGTCGTCATTGGGGGCCCAGAGGCCGGTCATGCGGCCATTGTTGTCATAAATATAATCGGTGCGGTTGCCGTCGGCATCCTTTAGCGTATTGAGTAAGCCACCGGGGCTGTACGCATAGGTCAGGATCTTGTTGGCGCGGGAGTCGGTCAGCGATTTCAGGCGGTGGCTGGTATCGTATTCGTAGTGATAGGTCACCGCCGGGGAGTAGGCATCAATGTATTGACCGAGTGCGTTGCGGCTAAAGGAATAGACTTTGTTGTTGTTGTCCTTTATCGAATCGAGTAATTGGCCGTATTTCCAGGTGTACGTCGTGGTTAGCAATAAGGCGTCGGTGCTGCTGCTGAGATTATTATTGGCGTCATACACAAAACTGCGGAATTGATTCAGTGGATCGGTTTCCTTGATCGTGCGGCTGAAGTCGTCATAGGCAAACGTCATCTGGGTCTTTAATACATCCAGCGCGGTATTCACGCCGGTGGTATCCGACGTGTAACCCGCTGAAATTTGGGTTCGGTTGCCCAGGGTGTCATAGGTGTATTTGGTCACCGGGCGAATTATTCCCAGCGTGGCATCGGTGTATTGCGGCCCGATGATGCGCAGCGGGCGATTGAGTTCGTCGAAAAAAGTTTGCGTGGTGCGCGTTGTCAGGCCGTCACTGCCGATGACGGTGACAGTGGTGGTGTTGCCGTTGGGATCGTAATTGAATTGGGCGAGGTGATTCACGGCATCGGCGATGCTCTTGAGGCGGCCATCGTTAGCGCTGTCGTAATAACCATAGATGGTGCTGTTGCCGTTGGCATCGGTTAATTTACGCGGCCGCCCAAGGCTGTCCAATTGACGTACGCGGGATTGGTTTTGCGGATCGGTGCTGCGCGTCAGGTGATTGGCTTCGTCATACTCAAATTGCGACTGGTAGTTATCCGGGTTGGTGAACGCAGTAAGATTACCGGCCTCATCATAGTCATACGCTGTTATATTGCCACCTGCATCTGTGATCGAATCACGGCGATCGTCAATATCAAAATGGGCAGAATTGCTATCGATTAATACACCATTGATATCCAGTCGTTCTCCGGTACGATTATTATTAGAATCAAACTGAATCGTACGTTGATTTCCTACCGGATCGGTGGTTTCGATCACGCGATCGAGTGCATCATAATTTAACACGATCGGATACCAGTTTTTATCGACACCACTTTTTAGCCTGCCTAACGGATCATACCCGAGGGTCGCGCTTTGCGTGGTCACGGTGACCTCCGAATTTTTTTATTCCGAGACGGGCCGTTGCGATGCGATACAAATTATTCGCATCATAGTTATGGGTCATGATCGGGCCGGTGTTGTTCGGCGTGGTGGCGCTTGTCTGTAATATTCGTGGAAGCATGCTACCGCCATACCTTGTTTACCTGAGGTAATTAGGCATAAAACATCAAAGCCAAGTACCTTGTATGTAACCGATTTAAATGTTGGACTTCGAAAACTCAGTCCAACCTACCGTGCTATTTATGACGGATTGCGACTTTATTTACGGTGTTCCACCGTTAACTATTGGAAATAGTGGCGCATATAAACTAAATATATATAACAAGCCATAATAGTAAAACAATTCTTTGAGTTCTTATCGAACATTCTTGCGTAATTCTAATCACGCCAACTCCGATAATTATAAATAAAAAAATAAAAACGACATATAAAATAAACAGGACAGGTAGTACAGAAGGATGCAATTTAAATATGACCGGAACAAATTCTCCAAAAAAATACATACTACCATATAGTACGTGCATGCATAACGGAGTTCCGATTGGACTTACATAGGTTTTTTCTAAATGTATAAATATAAATGGGCTACAAGCAACGACCAATGTTGTAAAAAACAATATAGATTTAGTATGCGAGTTCGGTGGAATAATTGATCTCATTATAAGCCCAGCTCTAATTTAGAAATCCGCCTATGGTATATCCTCCATTTGTGCTGTTTATTTCTTTTAGTGGTATTGGCTTGTCATAACCTGGCGCAGAATAATTTATAGGGGGTGGCGAACCTCCTGCTGCTTTAATTACGCCAGAGACAAAAGAGTTGCTATTATAACCTCCTTCAATTTGTGGCATCAAATTATACTGAAGTGAATTATCATAACTTCCAGCAGCATTGATAAGATTATTAATAAATTGCGTGTCAGTCATATTAGGTGGGGTTGGTACAGTATCATATCGTGTAAGATTATAAAGCGAATCATCAGAATAATTAGGAGTATATAATAATTTATCTTGTCCTGAAACAGTATTCCAACTCCTGCCAGGAGTACTCGGTTCTGCTCCTATAGTCGCTATCACATATGTGATAGCATTTGAATCTAATCCATCATAGCCATCATTTAAAATTGACCATCCTGTTCTATCTGTATAATCTTGAGGTGCATCTGGTATAAGTACAATTACGGTATGATAATAATACAGTGTACCATCAATATATCTCGCACCCACATACACCTTTAATCCACTTGGATCAATATTGTTCATCGGACTGTTAAATACATAACGATAGAAATTTATCCCTCCACCAAATCCAATCGGATCACGTTGTGTGAATCTTCCTAATGATGGGTCGTAATGCCGATATCTATAAAACATCAGCCCAGTCTCATCCGGTTCCCTACCCGTGTACCCAAAGTGCGGAGCAGTCCCGGTAGATGCAAGCTTATTCCCCCAAGCATCAAAGCGTTGAGTGGCATCGGTGCCACCCAGATTATTAGTCACCGCGACCACGCTGTTCACTCCATCTTGGTGATAATACTGTGCGGTGGTACTGGTAGCACGAATCACCACATCATCGATACCCGGCCCATGCACGTATTGCGAGGTCGGTAAACCCCATGTTGCGCCATATTCCGCGAGCAGGTTTTGCCCGGTATAGAGGTAATTGGTGGCCACGCCTGCCACATTTTTCTGCAGTCGCCGTCCAAGCGCATCATATAGATAAGAGGACGTTTGCGTCCCTAACGTGGCTTGCGTCATGCGATTGAGGGCGTCATACG
>JAHECZ010000106.1 GCA_024641475.1 Gammaproteobacteria bacterium | reverse complement strand
GCCATCGAGTGAGATCACCGTGATCATCGTGCCAGTTAGCAAATTGGCGTGTTTGATCGCCAGGCAGTTACCGTGTATCCAGCCGACGCTTGTCTCATAATCAAATGCTGTCTTTACAGCAGCAGGTGTCGTGGTGGCATTGGGTGGTGGCGTTGTGTTTTGTTTGTCACAGGCCGACAGATACACTAAGGAAAAGAGCGACATGCATACGGCTGTTACCGATGATGGTGTTGGTTTCACTGATATGATGGCCTATATTTCTTTTGAGTTTTTTTACGCTGGCTACGGTTAACTGTCAATAACCGTCTTGTGACGGGATGGGGGGTTTTCCAGGTTGAACATTAAAGCCCTGCCCGGTCAATGAGTTGGTTGACGGTTCGGGTAGTCAGTAGCGAGTACAGTGGGGATGACCTTGCCAAACACTGATTCGCCATTTATGCTGAATAAGCTACCCCGACACCAGGAGGCACCATGGCGAAGAGTTCCGATCACCTGCGCGCATTACTCGATAAACTTGGTCAATTGCCGCCGCCGCAATTAGCGGAAGTGGAAGACTTTGTGGATTTCCTGCGTTACAAAGAGCAGGACCGCCATCTAACCCAGGCTGCCACACTGACCTCCCAACCCAGCTTTAATCAGATCTGGGATAATCCCGACGATGCCATCTATGACACGCTGTGAATTCGGCGATGTGGTGCTGGTGCCGTTTCCGTTTACGGATCAATCCGCCAGCAAAAAACGTCCTGCCGTGGTCATCAGCTCTCCTGCCTACAACGCGCAACGACCTGATTTAATTATCATGGCCATCACCAGTGTGTTACATGCCACCGCCCACGTGGGCGAGGTCGTTGTCAGCCAATGGCAGGCAGCCGGCTTGCTCAAACCCTCAGCGATCAAACCTGTCATTACGACGATTGAAAAGAATCTCGTGATCAAAGTGATGGGAAAGCTGAGCAGCGCGGATCAACAAACCCTGCACCAAGCACTAGGGACTATCCTGGGGTAACATCAATAAAAGGCAAGGGATAGTTCAGCGACAGATACACTCAGAAATAATTTTATTGACTGCATACACACCTTCATTAAGTTCACCACCCGGCAACCCTGACGCGCGATCGGCTAATTATTTTTAAAATTTAAAAATCCTGGTTGATAGTCATCCCACATGCACGCAACGCCGCAAGACTTAGGTTGTTTCGCCCACATGGAAATAACACTGGAATCGGCAGCCCCCATTTAAAACAAGTGACGAGTGACGGAGGGACGAGGGACTATGCGTTTTGTGACGGGATGTGGATTATTCGCTGGAACGTTTCTAACAGATTCTTGCCATTCCGTCACAAACCATATATTGACAGTCAACCGCCACAGGCGTAGCAAGCGTAGATACTTAGGGTGGCTCTGATTAATTCGTCATTCCGGCTTTCGCCAGAATGACGAATCAAACAGAGGTTCGTTTGGCATTGTTACCGACTGAATTGAGTATGCACATACTTCCCCGCTATGCGGTTGTCACGGTGATAACCCAGTCAGCCTAACATACCGCAAAACTCATCGATGTGAAAATGTCATTTCCCACGCGCCGCCATTGCGACGATCGTTGATTATGCGGCGGGGTTCGTTGCTGAGTTCGAAGCGCACATCCAGGCGACGATCTTTATGCTGACGGCGATCTTTGCGCAGGCGCCGATTGATACCGGTATAGGGTTTGAGCATGGCAATACATCCTTGTTGCAGTTTATTGGCGCGCAGTGTAGTCGCTGCGTTTTTTGATCTCAATATCTTTGTGGTGTTAATTCCTCACAAGACCTGATGTTGTTGCAAAAATTTAACAATTGTTGCAGCGCATTGTTCGGCGCGAGTTTGTAATAAAAAATGCGGGCCTTCGATGCCGACGCTGCTGATATCCGGCCGCAAGCGTTGAATTTCGCGTACCGAATGTTGTAACACCACACGATCACGATTGGCGTACAGATGTAAGATGGGGGCTGTTGCATGACTCAGCACTTTGCGCACATCCACTTTGAAAACTTCATGCAAACGACCCAGACTGACATGCCCGGCCACCTGTTCATGATGCCGATACACATCATCGACCATGGCACTGGGCGCATCGCCCAGCACAAAAAATCGCGCCAGGGTTTTATTGGGTTTGATACCGAACATCCACGAGCGCAGGATCAATTTGGCTAACGGTGATAGCCATGGGCGCGGATTGCTGACAAAGGTTGCCACCAATACCACGGCGCGCGCGCGTTTACCGAGTTTTTCGGCGAGCAGCAGCGCTAACGGTCCGGAAAAGGATTCGGCGATAAAAACGATATCGCCTTTTGGCAAGCGATCGAGTGTGTAATCGATTAACGCCGCATAGCTGAGAAATTCGCGGCTCGGATAGCTGATCGGCTGACAGGTGATGGACGCCGTCAAGGCGGCTTGTAAAGGACCAAACATCTTGGCGGTGCCATCGATTCCCGGTAGCAATACGGCAGTTACTGATGACGGCGTGTCGGTTGGCATCGTTATCAGATTAATCCGGCAGCTTTGAGTTCGCGCTTGAGATACGCATAATAGATCGGCGCGGCGATCACACCGGAGATGCCGAACAGGGTTTCCAGTGTCAGCATCGCCAGCAGAATTTCGAACGCACGGGTCTGGATGCGTGCGCCGATGATTTTGGCATTGAGAAAATACTCCAGCTTGTGAATCACCACCAGAAACGCCAGTGAACCGCCCGCCACGGCAACCGAATGACTCAAACCGACAATAACAATGACCGTGTTGGACATGATATTGCCGATGACCGGGATCAAACCGAAAATAAACGTCAGCAGCACCATCATCACGATAAAGGGCAACTTTACGCCCAATAATGGCAGTACGATCATCAGATAAATTGCCGTGAACAGCGTGTTCAAGCCGGCGATACGTACTTGCGCAAACACCACCTGCCGAAATGATTGCGACAAGGCATAGACCCGCGTACCGATGGCGCGGGTAAGCACACCGTTTTCGGCATCGGCCTTGGCTTCGTACAGGGAAATCATTGCACCGATCAACATGCCGATGAGTATATGTGCCAGCGTGCGCAATGGTTTGGTAACAAGCGAAAACTCACCGGCATGAGTCCGTAGCCATTCGGTGATATGCAGCTTGACGCTTTCCACATCCGGCGGCAGTTTTTGCGCCAGCCAGGTTGGCATTAATTTGCGCGAGGTTTCGAGGATCTCGGCCATTTTGGTCATCAGCGCCGGCAGGTTTTCATCGCCGGTACGAAAGTAATACACCAGTGCGGTCAGTAAACTGGCTAATACGGTGATCACGATGATAGTCAGAAAACTCACCACCGCGACCTTGGCGGCGCGGCGTTGCACACCGGCGCGCTGCATGATATGCGGCGCCATCAGATACACCAGTTCATGGATCAACAAACCCGCCAGCAATGCCGCCAGCAGTTTTTCCCATAAGACGAACGTCAGCAGGCCGGCCATCAATATATAAGAGGCGCGATTTACGGTTTGGGTGTCGGTAGGCATCCGCACAGCATACCGGGAAGTCTTGGGTGACGGCAATCGGGGTGAGGGTATTGTTTTAAAAAATGGGATGTACTCACGTACATCCCATAAGTAGTCCACACACTAGGAGGAGAACATCAAATTACAGTATTAACGTTGCACATACTGTGCCAACTGTTTGTTCTCAGCCGGAATGCGGGCTGGCGCGGAATATGGATAAAAATGCAGCGAATTGATGCACTAAAACAGGCTGCCCTGGCAATGGGGTCGGGAAAATGCCCCGCAATTGAGCGCCGGGAGGTATTCCTGTCGCTCGATATAGCCATGGCGACGGCTAGCCACGTCAAAGCGATGGCGCAGTAACGCCGCGTAATGGCCACGCCCGGTCATGCGTTCACCGAATTGCGCGGTATATAACTTGCCGCCACGCATGTCGCGCACATGACTGAGAATATGTTTGGCCTTGAGCGGATAGTGCTGTTCCAACCATTGTGTAAACAGCGGTGCCACTTCCAACGGCAAACGCAATAACACATAGCCGGCACTGCGCGCACCTGCGGTTGCACACTGCGCCAGAATGGTTTCGATTTCGGCTTCGTTGAGCACCGGAATTATCGGCGCCACCAGCACCCCGGTGGGAATACCCGCCTGATTGAGTCGCTCGATGAGTTGCAAGCGGCGTTGTGGTGCGGCGGCACGTGGTTCGAGCAGGCGTGTCAGCGTGCGATCCAGTGAGTTGATGGAAATCATCACCTGCACCAGATTGTCTTTGGCCATGTCCTGCAGAATGTCGATGTCGCGTTCGATCAACGCGCCCTTGGTGACAATACTCAACGGATGCCGATACCGTTGTAATACTTCGAGAATTGAACGAGTGATGCGCTGCGTGCGTTCGATGGGTTGATATGGGTCAGTATTGGTACCCATGGCAATGGGCTCGCAAACATACGCGGGTTTGCTCAATTCCGTTGCAAGCAAGGCGGCGGCATTGGGTTTGGTGAGAATTTTTGTTTCAAATTCCAGTCCGGGTGACAGCCCCAGATAGGCATGTGTCGGTCGTGCAAAACAATACAC
>JAHECZ010000105.1 GCA_024641475.1 Gammaproteobacteria bacterium | reverse complement strand
CATTATGAATTACATATTTTTGACGTTGGTTCCAGTCAGCACGGGTAACCAGTGTGTTGAAACGTGTGCCGATTTCGCACTGTCCAGCGGTAGCCACTTCATGGTGATGCACTTCTACTTTCACACCCACTTCTTCGAGGGCCAGACACATGGCTGAGCGGATATCTTGTAACTGATCGACAGGTGGTACCGGGAAGTAACCGCCTTTAACACCAGGACGATGGCCCATGTTGCCATTTTCAAATACTTTTTCGGTGTTCCAGCCAGCTTCTTCGGAATCGATTTCGCAGAAGGAGCCACTGATGGTTGAACCCCAGCGAACGTCGTCGAAGATAAAGAATTCGGGTTCAGGACCGAAGAATGCCGTATCGGCAATGCCGGTCGACTTCAAATACGCTTCGGCACGCTTGGCCAGTGAACGTGGGTCACGTTCATAACCTTGGCCAGTGGTCGGTTCCAGTACGTCACAGGTCAGAATCAGGGTAGGTTCGTCCATGAAGGGATCCATAATGGCGGTATCGGGATCGGGCATCAGGATCATGTCGGAGGCTTCAATGCCTTTCCAGCCGGCGATCGACGAACCGTCGAACATTTTGCCTTCTTTGAACACATCGGCATCACATTGATCGGTAGGAACAGACACATGCTGTTCTTTGCCCTTGGTATCAGTGAAGCGGAAGTCGACAAACTTCACACCCTTATCCTTCATTAACTTCAGTACTTTATCTGACATGTATTCCTCCAAAAGTGACATCTTTTTAACAATATGAATTCGTCCGCCCTATTAGGCGGCATGTAAAACGCTGTGCTTGCTAAAGGAGCACGAACCATGCCACGAGCTAATAGATTGAATTATAAGGTAAACTTTTCTTGATCTTCAACAGTGAGCACATAAATGGTGCATTTTTAGTATTAAATGCACCACAATGGATCGTCAGTGAAAATACAAGACAACCTGCTCAACCGGTGTTACCGACCGGACAACCTGGGCAAATTGCTCGGCAAGACGTTGTGCGTCTGCACGCGGCTGATTCTCTAATAGTTGCAGCGGTAATACCAGATCCACCTGTAACTTTCCGTTGACATAATGCAGGGTGATATCCTCATCCGGTAGCTGGGCCGCCGCAGGAATGGCGGCCCAGGCTTGTCGCAATACCGGCAGGATAGTATGGCGCAGGGGTAAATGGGCGTTTGGCGCGGACATTTCATCATCCTCGGGATCGACATGCACCATGACATCGTCCACTTCATCAACATCAGTGATAACACGTTGTCTTACCGCCTCGCTGATATGATGTCCTTCGGATACGCTGATATGCGATTCAACTTGTATGTGTACGTCTACCAGTGCCTTGCCACCAAGCAGTCGAGTCCGCAATACATGCAGAGATTTGACTTCGGGCACATCGGTAATTATTTTTTCAATAGTACGAATTTGTCCTGCGTTCAAACCGGTATCAATCAATTCACGCAGCGATGCCCACGCTAATTCTATTCCAACTTTTAGAACCATCAACGCCACAGCAATCGCAGCAACTGAATCCAGATACATATAACCAAACTGCGTACCCGCGATGCCGGCGGCAACAACCAGTGACGATAATGCATCTGAGCGATGATGCCACGCATTCGCCCGTAACATATTGGAATCGTAACGTTTCGCCGTACTCATGGTATAACGGTATAGTGCTTCTTTGGCAGCGACCGTCAATATGGCGGTGATTAGCGTTGCCATGCTAGGCATAATGAATGCCTCCGCACTTGCCAACTTATACACTGCGCGTACAGCAATGCCCGCACCAACGGCAAATAACATTATGCCAAGTATCAGGCTTACTGCAGTTTCAACGCGGGCGTGACCATAAGGATGATCTTCATCTGCCGCCTTGTGGCCATGATACAGTGCGTAGAGCACCATAAAATCCGTGATGAGATCCGATAACGTATGTAGTGCATCAGCCACCAGCGCCTGCGAATGTCCAATAATGCCGACGATGACTTGCGCCACAGTGAGAAATAAATTTGAAAGAATACTAATGAAGGTTACCCGCTTACTGGCGAGATAACGCTCGGGACTGGAACGATCCAGTAAGGTTTGTTCGTGGTTCGTGCTCATACTTTTATAACGCTTTATGTGAGATGGTTATTGTACTTCAATAACAATCCTGACTTCACCGCCAATTTGTTCAGTTAGTAATACCTTATGCCCGTTAATTCGGCACCAGGCCGGGATATCATTAAGCGCACCGGGATCGGTACAAATAATTTCGAGCGTATCACCGGATTTTAATTGTTTCACCTTGTCCTGCGCACGAATAACCGGCATAGGACACAATAAACGTCGTGCATCCAGCTGCTGCGCACTCATACATACCACTCTTGCATAATCTGCTCGGCACCCATGGGTTTTACACGCAGCAGGTGTTTATCGCCATTTTTATCGATGGCCTCCAACTCAACAAGCGGTGCATCTCGGCCCTGGCCGAAACGTGCCGCAATTTCCGCAGCCAACTGTAAATCATTCGCATCCGGATCACCGTCAATCAGTACTAATGGCCCCATATGACTGACGTGCTGTAAATGCACAAATTGTTTGCGATAGCCTTCGAGAAAATTATTCTCGCCTTCTTCTCGACCTACGATTAATTTGAAATGTGGCCGCGGCCGAATATGCCTGCCAACTTTCAACAACATGATATCGTCCAGTTCATATTCACGCGATCCACGCGCCTGCCAGAGATCCACCAGTTTGCGCGAATATGTCTCATCGGTAAGAAAACAACATCCACCAGCAGGTGTAGCATAATCCTTGAAGCCATATTTGGCAGCGAGGGCGATTTGCGGTTTACGCGAGCGGCCCGTGAAATCCAGTAATTTGTCACGATCAATCCAACCTTCGCGTTCGGGTAAAGTCGGTGGCAAATACTTGCCACATAATGGTCGTAATAGCCGATCACCCGCACCGGATTCGCGCTGAATAACCGGCATGGTATCGGCGCGTTGCGACATCGGTCGCTGACCGATGACTTCACCGGTTAGAATAAAATCGAAACCATTGGCCTGCGTCCATTCCAGTGCTTTACCGACCATAAAGGATTTGCAATCCAGACAGGGATTCATATTCGACCCATAACCATGCGTGGGATTTAGCAACACCTGCTTATACGGCTCAATGACATCAACAATATGTAATTTGATACCCAGCTGCTCGGCTACCCACAGGGCATTATTTCGTTTGGGTTTAGCAGACTCATGCTTGCGGATCGCATGCGTGTGTCCTTCTACACAGAAGCCGGTAAAAAAATTTATCCCTTCCACGTGCACGCCTTGATCCATCACGACCTTGGCAGCCAGCATGGAATCGAGCCCCCCGGAAATCAGGGCTACGGCTTTGGGTGGATTTTTCATGATGATTGGAATTATTGACCGTTACTGGTCTATGACCTAGACGCTTGGACAATCTATTATATAGTATTGAACAACTGAAACTACAGAATCGGCAGATCCAATGCCCCAGAGCACTGAAGTTAAAACGGCCAAAAACCTGCCGTTGCTTGCCAAATATGGCTTTGACGAGCCACGTCGGCAAGCGTTCCTGTTGCATCTGGACCTCAAACCCAGCGATCGGTCACTGGTCGATATCCTTCACGATCAGGTTATTGCCCCTGCTGCTTCTAGGATAATCGATGACTTTTATCAGTATTTGTTGGGCATACCGCAGATGCGAAAATATCTGCCGGCAAATGTAATACCGCGCCTCAAGCGTACCCAAGAGGAATACCTGCTGAGTTTTGGTCTTGAATTTAACACCCCTTACTATTTCGAATATCGCCTGCGTATCGGCATAGCCCATGAACGCGTCGGACTGACAATGGATCTCTATCTGGCGGCGTATCGGCAACTCACCATGCTGATAATTTCTGCCATACCCGCCTCATTACACACCCGGTCGGAAATTCACAAATCACTTATCAACCTGATCCTCAAGATTGCAGCACTCGACAGTTCATTAGCGATGGAAACTTATGTCGCGGCCCGGATAGCCAGCATGTCCGAATCCATTGCAGATCTACAGGAACAACAACAAGAACTCACCATCGAAATACAACGTGATGCACTCACCGGCACACACAGCAGACGGCATGTTATAGAACACCTGGATCACATGATTCATAGCAAACAGCGGCAATCCGATTTTAAGTTTTGCATAGCGATGCTGGACCTGGATCACTTCAAAAAAGTCAATGATACCTATGGTCATCTGGTTGGCGATCGCTTGTTACATTATATTGCGGCAACGATGCAACAATCCATTCGCAGCATTGATTTGCTAGGTCGCTATGGTGGCGAAGAATTTATAATTATCTTTCCTGACACTGACATCAAGACGGCCTGTCTGATAGCAGAGAGAGTGCGTAATAATGTGTCGGCCAACCCGTATATCATCGACGAACACTCAATTACTTCGACTATCAGTATCGGAGTAAGCGAATATCATCACGACGACAATAACGAGAAGATTTTGCAACGCGCCGATGCCGCTTTATATAAAGCCAAAAACAGCGGCCGCAACTGCATTAAATGCCAGAATTAATTCTGTTACTCACGCTTGAATAATAATTAAAACGCGTTTGGCT
>JAHECZ010000013.1:55736-65622 GCA_024641475.1 Gammaproteobacteria bacterium | reverse complement strand
TAGCAATTCACTAACAGTGGCATGATTTTCAAGAGCAATTTTATTAAATTCTTCTACTTTTGGCACTGATGAATATACATCTTGTATAAGGCCATGTAATGTCATTCTATGTATGCCTAACAGTGTATTAGACAGAGTTCTGTAATTTCAGGTCTTATATAGAGTTCTGTATAAGTCATAGTATTCATTCCTGACATTTCCCTGTTCCCACGGATTCATACCCGATTATCACGCAAATTACTTGCTTCACTGTGGTGAGACCTGAAGCACCTCTTTTTTATACTAGTCCAATTTAGCTTAACCATATCAACATATTACTACTTATTTTGCCAGGGCGTTATTTATAGATTAGCAGACCAATGGATGCATTGACGCATCCACCAGTGAATAGTCCTGTTCGGGTTATTCCCTTACTCACGTTTCACCCCTGCCAAACAAATACAGAAACTCCCCAGTAATTATCCGTACATTACCGCTGACCTAGGCAATGCTGATACTTTTATCCCGATACACATCCTGCACCGCGTGCAGCAATTCAATTCCCTGCGCCATCGGTTTTTGAAACGCTTTGCGGCCGGTGATCAATCCCATGCCGCCGGCGCGTTTGTTGATCACGGCGGTGCGCACGACCTGGGCCAAATCGTTTTGGCCGGAGGCGCCGCCGGAGTTGATCATACCGACGCGGCCGAGATAACAATTGGCGACCTGATAGCGCACCAGATCGATCGGATGTCCGGTCATTAACTCGCTATACATCTTCGCATGGGTCTTGCCGAAGTTCAGCGCGGTGAAACCACCGTTTCCCTGCGCCTGTTTTTGTTTGATGATGTCGGCTTCTATCGTTGCGGCGAGATGATTGGCCTGGCCGGTGAGATCGGCAGCGGTATGGTAATCGTGACCGTCATGTTTAAACTCGCTGTTGCGCAGATACGCCCATAGCACACACACCAACCCTAATTCATGCGCATACGCAAAGGCGTCACTGATCTCACTGATCTGTCGGCGTGATTCGGCCGAGCCGTAATACACGGTGGCACCGACAGCGGTAGCGCCCAGATCGAACGCCTGCTTGACGTTGGCAAACAGGGTTTGATCGTAGCTATTGGGATAGCTGAGCATTTCGTTGTGATTGATTTTTACGATGAATGGAATCTTGTGCGCGTATTTGCGCGCAACGGCGCCGAGTACACCAAGCGTGGAGGCCACGCCATTGCAACCGCCTTCGATGGCGAGCCTGACGATATTTTCCGGATCGAAGTACAGCGGGTTGGGTGCAAACGACGCGCCGCCGCTGTGTTCCACGCCTTGATCCACCGGCAGGAAAGACACATAGCCGCTGCCCGCCAGTCGCCCGGTATTAAATAAGAGTTGCAGGTTGCGCAGCGTGTTGGGGGTGCGATCGCTGGCGGCCACGACCCGATCGATGTAGTCCGGGCCGGGAATGTGCAGCAATGATTTGGGCAGGCCCTTACATTGATGGGTTAATAAGGACTCGGCTTCAGCTCCTAATAAGTTTGGAATATCCATGACCCGTTCCTCCTTTTACTCTGTTAAAGCTAGCACATCACAATGCTGGCAGCGTTGACATCCATCAAGCGTCACCGTCATAACGGGCGGGTTTACCTCTCTTACAATCAGCATCTGCTTGCATTAAACTGCCGCCCATGCGTCCTTTTGGTCATGTGTTTCGCCTGATGTACATCAGCTGGGTGCTGGCGCGCCACGGCCTGGATGAATTGATTTTATCCACTCACCTGTTTCGCCCGGTGCGCTGGTTACGCCTGTTTATTCCGTGGATGTGGGCGCGTAATCATCCGCCACGTGGTGTGCGCATCCGTAAATCACTCGAAGAGTTAGGCCCGATTTTTGTCAAATTCGGCCAGATCCTGTCCACCCGCCGTGATCTGTTGCCCGATGACATCGCGCTGGAACTGGCGCGTTTGCAGGATCAGGTGCCACCGTTTGCCGCCGACAAGGCCCGCGCCATTGTCGAAACCGCATTTGCCCAACCGCTCCAGACGTTGTTCGCACAGTTTGAAGCCGAACCGTTTGCATCGGCATCGATCGCGCAAGTGCATGCGGCTACGTTGCACAACGGCAAAGATGTGGTTGTCAAAGTCTTGCGCCCCGACATCCTGCCGGTGATTCAACGTGACATCAGTTTGTT
This sequence comes from Gammaproteobacteria bacterium, assembly GCA_024641475.1. GTDB lineage: Bacteria > Pseudomonadota > Gammaproteobacteria > UBA6429 > Thiohalophilaceae > JACQBC01. The sequence continues at coordinate 63,455 of JAHECZ010000013.1, read as the reverse complement.
ATACACCATCGCCGACAGCATTGAACGTTATTGGGACGAGGCGCGGCGCCTGCGGCCACGCGAGGTGGTTGCCGAATTTGAAAAAACCATTCTGGATGAACTCGATCTGATGCGCGAGGCGGCCAACGCGACGCAGCTGCGGCGCAACTTCACCGGTTCGAAGCAATTATACGTGCCGGAGATCTATTGGGATTTTACCCGTCGCAATGTACTGGTGATGGAACGTATCTATGGTATCCCCATCGGTCGCGTCGACGAATTACGCGCCGCCGGTATTGATTTTAAACAACTGGCCGAAACCGGTGTGGAGATCTTTTTTGCGCAGGTATTCCGCGACAGTTTTTTTCACGCCGACATGCACCCGGGAAATATTTTTGTGGCGAACGATGGCCAGTACATCGCCGTGGATTTCGGCATCATGGGCAGTTTGAATCCCACCGACCAACGTTATCTCGCCGAAAATTTTCTGGCATTTTTCAAGCGTGATTATCGCCGCGTTGCACAACTGCACATTGATTCGGGTTGGGTGGATAAAACCACGCGCGTCGATGAATTCGAGGCGGCGATTCGCACCGTGTGTGAACCGATCTTTGACAAACCGCTCAAGGAAATTTCCTTCGGGCAATTTTTAATTCGTCTGTTTCAGGTGGCACGGCGCTTTAATATGGAAGTGCAACCGCAACTGGTGTTGCTGCAAAAAACCTTGTTGAACATTGAGGGGCTGGGCCGACAACTGTATCCGGATCTGGATTTGTGGAAAACCGCGCGCCCATATTTGGAACGCTGGATGGCGGATCAAATCGGGCCGAAGGCGCTGTGGCGGCATTTGCGCGAGAATGTACCCTTGTGGGCAGAGCGCTTGCCGAAATTACCCAATTTGATTTTTGATGTGATCGAGAAAGCACGGCGCGGTGAAATCCAGATGCAACTGCCTCCGGAACAACTTGACAGCATCAAACAGGAAATTCGTGCGGCTAACCAACGCACTTTCGCCGCGATTGTCGGCGCGGCCCTGCTGATCGGTGCCAGCATCATGCTGGCCATGGATGGTCGCGCGCCATTTATGATCGGCCATGCCTCGGTACTCGCGTGGTTTTTTGGCATTCTGGGTGGCGTTATTTTACTGGCGAGTTGGCCCAGACGCCCGTAGCTGCTACTCTCTTAGTGTATGTGGCGTTGCAGTAAATTAATCCTTGTCTTCATCGTGATCATGCTCAGCGGCTGTGCCGGTGTGCAAATTCATGACTCGATCCAATTTAATGTCTTTAATCTCTCCAAAAACGACTTAAGCCGCTATGGCCTGATCTTTCTTACGCCTTCCACACCCACTGGCCAGGAAGAAGACAAACAGGCCCTGGCGCTGGGTTTTTCCGAAGTGTTACGGCAGGTGCGGCCGGATATCTGCTATGTCTCGATGCCGGAAACTCTGGGGGCGATCAATCGCGCCGGTCTGACCGATGCCTATCGTGACATGTATGATGAATACCGTAATACCGGTATTCTGAAGAAAACGGTGTTAACCGAAATCAGCCAGCATTTGCAGGCGCGCTATCTGTTACAACTCAAACTGGCGAATTTCCGCCAGGAAACCAATTCACGCTTTGGTTTGCTGGGGTTACGGCTGGTCGATACCAAGCTGGCCAATATTCGCTTGTTCGTGCAAATCTGGGATGCACAAAACGGCGGGATTGTGTTTGAGGCCATTCAGGAACTGAATTATGCCGATGATACCACCAGTGAAAAACCGATCAGCTTTCGACTTATCGTGGAAGAAACCGCCCGACGCGTGATCGCGAAGTTACCGTAAATTACATCGGACGCTGCAACGGCGCTTCGACTTCCAGCCGTTTTGTTTTACCCATTAATAGTTCAATCAGCGTTAACGCAAAATCCATTGCGGTACCCGGTCCACGCGACGTCACGATCTTGCCATCGATCACCACGGCCTGTTCCAGATAGTTCACACCCTGCAATTGTTTGGCATCCAGACTACCGGGGAAGCTCGTGACATTTTTCCCATTGAGTAACCCGGCCTGCGCCAATGCCTTGGGGGCGGCGCAGATCGCGGCGACATATTTATTTTGCGTTGCCATATTTTTTAACAGCAGCTGGATACGCGGATCATCACGTAAATGGTTGGCACCGGGCATGCCGCCGGGTAAGGCAATCATGTCGTAATCGTTTTGCAATGCCGCATCAAGTGTGGTGTCGGCTATTAACACCATGCCGCGACTGGCCTTGATCGGTTGCGCATCCAGGCCTGCCGTGGTTACTGTGATACCGGCGCGTCGTAATAGGTCGACGATGGTGACGGCTTCGAGTTCTTCGCAACCTTGCGCCAGCGGAACGAGGACGTGTGCCATGCCAATCTCCGTTGTTCACGAATGGATAATAATTCAGATACATTCACCAGCTGCACATTTTCCGCAGTGAGCTGCGGCAACACACCATGCAGGAATGTGATCGTTTGACTATGCGGATGCGCAATGGCAATGGCGCTGCCGGTGTCGCGTGCCCGTTTTAAAAATCGCTGCCACTGTTGTTGCAGCGCCATGTCATCGAGCGTGTTATCCAGAAACACATCGCGTGATGCGGCGCTGATACCATATTCCTGTGCGGTGGCCAAGGCACGACTGTTCGCGGTGGTCATGCTATCAATAAAATATAGTTCAGGATGACTGGACAGATCATTCATCAACCATTGCATGTAACGCGGCTGCTGCGTGAGTAAACTGCCCATGTGATTGTTGATGCCGGCGATATACGGCACCGCTTGCAAACTGTCCTGTAAGCTGGCATTGAATTCCGCTTGGGTCATATCCTGATGCAAACCGCCTTTGCCCATGGGTCGATCGTTCTCGGCCTGCATGGGAAGATGCAACATGATTTCTTTGTTACTGCTGTGGGCTAACTCGGCCAGACGATGCGCATACGGCGTGAATGGCAAAATACCATAGGTGATTTGTCCGGGTAATGCTACCGCGCGTTGTCCATCGCGCCAGCGATCACCCAGATCATCGATGATGATACTGATGCAGACTTGTTCTAATTGACATGATGATGCCGAAGTCTCGGCGAATATGCTACTGAAGGGAAACAGCCCGGCCAATACGACCGGGCTGATGATATGTAACCAACGCTTGTTATTTACCGCTGGCACTGCTGATAAATGCCATCCCTTTGAGCATGTTGAGTGCTTCGTAAATCGGATAATCTTCATTCACCAGTGACAGACGTTTTTTCTTGGCGTCTTCGGCCTTGGCCTTGTCGCTGCCTTTGGCGGCGCTGTTTTCCAGATGGCCTTCCAGATCGGCCTCTTTCACCGGCGCCAGGCCGACATCACCTTTATTTTCTGCGAGCTTGAGATTATCCAGCACGATATCCGGTTCAATGCCTTCGGCCTGAATCGACCGATCACTGGGCGTGTAATAACGCGCGGTGGTGAGTTTGATTGCCGTGTCGTTGCTGATTGGCACGACGGTTTGCACCGAGCCTTTACCGAAGGTGCGCGTGCCCATCAACACCGCACGTTTATGATCCTGCAAGGCACCGGCGACAATTTCCGATGCGGAGGCTGAACCGCCATTGACCAAGACCACCATCGGTGCGCCATTTAAATAATCATTCGGCGTGGCATTACGTGTCGAGGTGTTGTTACCACCACGGCCTTTAATACTGACAATCTTGCCTTTGGTGATGAAGGCATCGGACACTTCCACCGCCTGTTCGAGCAAGCCGCCGGGATTGTTACGCAAATCCAGCACCAGACCTTTCAAGCCATTCTTGTTTTCTTCTTTGAGCTTGCTGATCGCCTTGCGTAACTCGTCGCCGGTGCGATCCTGGAATTGACTGATGCGTACATAGCCATAACCATCATCCAGGGTGCGTGCCTTGACGCTCTTCACATGGATCTTTTCGCGTGTCAGGGTAAATTTCAGCGGCTTCTCGGCTTTTTCACGCAGCACGGTTAATTCGATTTTGGTGCCGGGTGCGCCGCGCATAATTTTCACGGCGTCATCGAGGTTCATGCCTTTCACGGGTTTGTCGTCGAGCCGAATGATAATATCACCGGCCTTGATACCGGCCTTGGCAGCGGGCGTGTCATCGATAGGAGAAATGACTTTGACAAAACCTTCTTCCATGCCGACCACGATACCGAGTCCACCAAATTCACCGGTGGTGCTGACGCGCAGATCCTGATAACCCTCTTTATCGAGATAGCTGGAATGGGGATCCAGACCGCTGAGCATGCCGCGAATGGCATTATCCAATAATTGCTTGTCGGTGACGTCCTCGACATAGTGTTCCTTGATCTTGCCGAACACCTCGCTCAGGGTACGGATATCTTCCAGCGGCAATCCACTATTACTGGCTTCCTGAACATTACCGCCCTTGGACATCACATTGCTGCCGATAGCCAGTAACACACCCAGACACAGGCCCAGGCCGAGAATGAAAATATTGCGATTAAAGACTTGCTTCATACTGAGTTTTCCTTGCGCGGTAGGTCGTTACCGTCATTCCAAATGGTTGCTGATATTACCCCAGTTTCCTGTCCTTGGCATAACCTATCCCACCGAGGTTTAGCGTCGACACCAGCGCAGAGGATTATCCGGCTTGCCGTTGTGACGTATTTCAAAATACAGGCTGGCCTGGTTCTCGCCACCGCTTTTGCCCACCGTGGCAATCACTTCGCCGCTTTGCACCCACTCGCCCAGCTCCTTATATATGGCCTGATTATGACCATACAGGCTCATATAACCATCACCATGATCCAGGATCAGCAGCATACCGTAGCCGCGTAACCAGTCGGCATAGGCCACCCGGCCCTGCGATACCGCCCGAATCTCGCGCCCTTCATCCGCCTGGATGAGCACACCATTGGTGAGTTTGCGGCCGGATTCGCGTTTTTTACCAAAGGTATCCTGGACTCGTCCCTGTGTCGGCCAAGGCAACTTTCCCTTGAGCTTGCCAAAGGCAGCGCGCGGTCCTGGCGCCAGCAGAATATCGGGTATCACCTCACGTAAACTCGCAATCAGTTTATTCAGGCGCTTTTCATCTTCGAGATTGCGTTGCAACTCCTGCTCTTTAGTCAGTAACTGCGTCTTAAGTTGCTGCATCAATGCAGTACGACTGCGCGAGCGCGCTTCCAGTTCCTGTTTGATTGTTTCCTGTTGCTGCTGCAATTGCGCCAGGTTGTCACGCTCGACGCGAATGGTGGCGCCCACCGCCAGAAGTTTTTCCATTGAGGCTCGCGCCTGTGCAATCCGCTGTGCACGCGCGCGATTGACGTAATCGTAGTACTGGCTGGTACGACTGACTGCTGCCGGGTCCTGGGCATTTAACCAGAGCTTTAAATATTCCTGTTGCCCAATAACGTAGGCAGCGCGCATTTGTCGCGCCAACAGATCGCGTTGTGCTGCAACATCTTGTTGCAGGGATTTTTCCTTGCCGGTTAACTCGCTGAGTTTGCTTTGCTGGCGCTGCTGTTCGCGACGCAAATGCCGAATACGTTTATGCACCGTACCGATCTGTCGCTCGATCTCGGCCAACTCGGTGCGCACGCTGTCATGCTGTGTCTGCGTGGCAACAATTTCTTTGCGCAAGGATTCAATGGCCGAGCGTACTTGCTGTAATGCGGCTTCGTTTTGGTTGGCTAGCGGAGTCGCGGCGCATAACAGCACGGGGCCCAGCATGGCACACAGCACATAACCACAAAGCAGATGGCGGAGAAATTTCATTAACAATCCAGCACGATGATCATGCTGGCAGCATACTCAACTCTTTGCGGCGATAGCAACATCACTCACGTCAGGCTGGATAAGTGAACGACCGCTCATTTCAGTCGGTTGCGGCAAACCCATCAGTGCCAGCATCGTCGGCGCCACATCGGATAGCACGCCACCTTGCGGTATCAAATTGAGCTGGCGTTTACCGACATAAATAAACGGTACCAGATTGGTGGTGTGCGCCGTGTGCGCCTGGTGGGTAGCGGGATTTTGCATCATTTCGGCGTTGCCATGATCCGCTGTCACCAGCATCTCGCCACCGGCCTTGTTGATCGCTGCAGTAACACGTTGCAGGCAATGGTCAATCGTTTCGATCGCTTTTACCGTCGCGGCAAAATTGCCGGTATGACCAACCATATCCGGGTTGGCAAAATTGCAGATGATGGCATCGTATTTTCCGCTTTCGATCGCGGCGACCAGTTTATCGGTGACTTCGTTGGCACTCATCTCCGGTTTTAGATCGTAAGTCGCGACATTGGGCGAACTCACCAGAACCCGATCTTCAAACTCAAACGGTTCTTCGCGCCCACCGTTAAAGAAAAATGTCACGTGGGCATATTTTTCGGTTTCCGCAATGCGCAACTGATGGAGTCCCAGACTCGCAATATATTCGCCGAACACATTCTTCAGGCGATCCGGTGGATAGGCAACCGGGATATCAAAATCGGATTTATATTCCGTCAGGCTGACAAACATGCCTAGCTTGGGTTTAATCGCACGCTCGAATGCATCAAAATCCGGTTCGATAAAAGGCCGGGTAATTTGCCGTGCCCGATCGGATCGATAGTTCATGAAGATCATCGAGTCGCCATCTTCGAGTCGCACCGCCTGTTCGCCCATGGGTACGATGGCGGTGGCTTGCACAAATTCATCGGTCTCACCACGCGTATACGCCATGGCCAAACCGGTCATCGGATCAGCGGCAGTAAATTCGCCTTTACCCTGGGTAATCAAATCATAGGCTTTTTGGATGCGTGGCCAGCGGTGATCCCGATCCATCGCAAAATATCGGCCGATGATCGACGCGATTCGACCGCCCCCGAGCTCTTCACATTTAGCCTGCATTTTCTTCAAGGATTCGGCGGCACTCTTGGGGGCAGTATCACGACCATCCAAAAAGGCATGGACGTAGACCTTGCTCACACCGCGTTTCACTGCCAGTTCCACCATGGCATGAATGTGTTCTTCATGGCTATGCACCCCGCCAGGGGATAACAAACCGAGGATATGCACGGCCTTATTATTGGCCTTGGCTTGCTCGACGGCATCGACAAGGGTCTGGTTATTGAAAAATGAACCGGTTTTAATCGCGCGGCTGACCCGCGTAAATTCCTGATAGACAACCCGCCCTGCACCCAGGTTCAGGTGGCCGACCTCGGAATTGCCCATCTGATCAGCCGGCAAGCCAACGGAGGAGCCGGATCCATTGATCAGCGTATGTGGATAACTCGACCAGAGTTTGGTCCAGAACGGGATATTGGCACCCGCAATGGCATTCGATTCGGTCGTTTCGGTATAGCCCCAGCCATCGAGGACGACCAGGAGCAATGGTTTAGATGCGGTTGACATAGACACAACAATTACAGTTAATTTAGCGTAGATTACGTTTAGACATAGTCTAATTCATTTGCTTGAAAGGCACCAGTTCTCTGCCGCCACCGCCATTCTGTGATGAACAGAGATGATTTCATGAAAAATTACTGGGTTTTTCTTCTCAAACGGTAGATTATTGTATAATGTTTTATTAATAAAGGGCACCGGTAGTTATCTCCGTGTAGCTGGTTTTAGATGAAGTATTAAGAGGTAGTAGCATAGTTATGACGTATCTCGAAACCGAATTGATGACCCGCGATGAGGATATCGACCGCGCCTCCCGTTCCTTGAAAGCCATGTCACACCCGCTCCGCCTGAAAATTCTCTGCACCCTCGG
>JAHECZ010000013.1:0-55636 GCA_024641475.1 Gammaproteobacteria bacterium | reverse complement strand
CCATGCCGCAAGTGACTGTCTACAGCTCATTAGTCTGTCCGTATTGTGTGCGCGCCAAGAAGTTGCTGGAACGCAAGGGCGTGCCGTATACCGAAGTTCGCATCGACACCGATCCATCGCAACGCACCATCATGATGGAAAAATCCGGACGCCGCACCGTGCCACAGATATTTATCGATGATTTTCATGTCGGTGGTTGCGACGATTTATATGAACTCGAAGCCGCTGGCGATCTGGATGCAAAACTTGGCTTGAAATAACACCGCGGCATCGCTACATCAGCAACTATGGCTGAACCCGTTCACATCGTCTGTCCGCATTGTAATAACATCAATCGTCTGCCCGCCGACAAACCGCATGAACGCGGCAAATGTGGCGTGTGTCATCAGAAATTATTTGCTGGCCAGCCGCTGGCGGCAAACGCCAACAACTTTGCTCAGCATCTGCAACATAATGATATTCCGGTATTGGTAGATTTCTGGGCTCCCTGGTGCGGGCCCTGCCGTATGATGGCGCCGGTATTTGAACAAGCTGCCGCCCAATTCGAACCCAAAATTCGCTTACTCAAGGTCAATACCGAAGAACAGCAGCAACTCGCCCAGCAATTCGCCATCCGCAGCATACCAACACTGGCACTGTTCCAACACGGCCGTGAGATCGCCCGCCAGGCAGGTGCGACCGATCTCGCCGGCTTACGTCGTTTTGTAACACAACACCAATAAACTGACTGATTTTCCCCGCCCTGTGGGCTTTCGCTGGTTACCGTTGCGGTGGATTTGTTATCATTGCGCTTACCTTAAATATCATCAACCTTCCGGACCTTTCATGAGCGACACAAACAATACTGCTGCTGGCGATACCGCCGCTGAACAACCCCGTTTTGCGATCCACAAGATCTACGTTAAGGACATTTCCTTTGAAGCACCCAATTCACCCGCGAGCTTTCAACCCAACTGGCAGCCCCAACACCATCTGGATTTGAACACCCGTGCACGTAATCTGGGGGAACATCAATTCGAAGTCGTGTTGTCGCTGACCGTGAATGTCAAAAATAACGAAGAAAGCGCCTATCTGATCGAAGTACAACAGGCCGGTATTTTCCAACTGGAAGGTTTTTCCGAAACCGATATGGGCGCAATGCTCGGCAGCTTTTGCCCTAACATCCTCTTCCCCTATGCCCGCGAAGCGATTTCCGATATCGTCACACGCGGCGGCTTTCCGCAAATGCTGCTGGCACCGGTGAATTTTGACGCTCTGTATGCACATCATTTGCAGGAACAAAATACCGCGCCTGCTGATAAAAATGCAACGCACTAATCCCGTGTGCAATCAAACTCACCATGACTGAACGCCCATTCGCTGTCCTTGGCGCGGGTTCCTGGGGCACCGCGCTGGCCATTCAGTTGGCCCAAGGCGGACACCCGACACTGTTATGGTCACATCGCAATGATCATGTGGAACAGATGCAACAGACGCGGCGTAATGAAATTTATCTTCCCAAAATTCATCTGCCTGACACCATCGAACCTATCGCCCATTTAGCGACGTGTCTGGAACGCGCCGGTGATTTGTTAGTGGTGGTGCCATCACAGGTCTTTCGCCAGACCATGCATCAGATCAAACCGTTGCTGCGCCAGCAACATCGTCTGGCCTGGGGTACCAAAGGTCTGGAAGTCGGCTCGCGCAAATTATTGCATCAGATCGTGCAGGAAGAACTTGGCATTACCGTCCCCACCGCCGTTGTTTCAGGTCCCACCTTCGCGCAAGAGGTTGCGCGTGGTTTACCCGGTGCCATCACCGTGGCTTCCAAAGACCCGCATTTTGCCGCCGAACTGGCCAATGCCTTGCATCATGGTTACTTCCGTACCTACACCAGCGATGATCTTATTGGAGTTGAAGTTGGTGGCGCAGTGAAAAATGTGCTGGCGATTGCTGCCGGCATTTCTGATGGACTTAATTTTGGTATTAACACCCGCGCCGCATTAATCACCCGCGGCCTGGCTGAAATGATGCGTCTGGGTGTGGCATTGGGTGGTAAACGCGAAACCTTTATGGGTCTGTCGGGTTTGGGCGATCTGGTGCTGACCTGTTCGGATGATCAATCCCGCAATCGCCGCATGGGCCTGGCATTGGGCAGAGGCAAAACCATTGAGCAGGCCAAACAGGAAGTCGGTAAAGTTGTTGAGGGTGTCACCACCGCCAAGGCAGTACACCAACTCGCGCAGGATTTGCGCGTCAGCATGCCGATTACCGAACAGGTCTACCGGGTTTTATATGAAGGCCTGGCACCGCGTGAAGCCGTCGATAATCTGATGGAGCGCGCGGCAAAATCTGAAATAGACTGATTTCTTGTCTACTCAAATTTATAAGTAACTTTGCACAACAATTTAATGTGCATCCAGCTCTTTCATTACCCGCAGTGCAATTTGATTATTAGGCTCGACTTGCAATGCCTGCCAGTAAAACTGTTTCGCCTCTTGCCGTTTTCCACGCATATAAGCAACCTGACCCAGCCCAATAAAACCGCTGGCGCGGTTTGGCAGCAGCGTAGTCACACGTCGATAATCTGTCTCGGCAGCATTCAGATAGTTATGCGACGTTAGAATCCAGCCACGCGTCAATAATGCGCGTGTATTGTACGGATCAAATGCCAATTCCTCATTCATCGCATCCAAGATGCGCTGTGGAGCTAATGCCAAACATTCTCCATATATCTGTACGCGATACTGCCGCGCCTGATAATCGAAGGGAAAGCGATGCACGCTGCCATCAATCAAGGTTGCTGCCTGAGGACAATTTTTAACTTCACTTTGTTTGAGCGCTTGTTGCAGATCAATATTGGCGTCAATCCAGCCACTGTAAAAATACACATTAAAAACTAACAATAACGCTCCAACACTTAAGCATAGCAACCCGAAAAACGCTTTAATTTGAGTTTGTTCCACAATATTCCGACAATACGGTAATCCTGCAGTGATGCCTAACAGCGACCAGAATTGAATTGCTGAACTGGGTTTCCGCAGAGGAAAATCAACCAAAGCATGCGTCATGCCGATCACCAGTGCCAGCAAAATACCCAATGACAGAAAATATTCTGTACTCCCGACTTCTGCTACTCGAATTATCCGATGAAGCGAAAATAACGCAGTACCAATCAATGTTAAGAACAAAATTCCACCCACAGCCCCCAGCTCAACAAAATATTGCAGTGGATCACTGTGCAGGCGCACTAGATAGATATCTTCAGTTACACCTGGCAGAGCCTGTTTTGCAAACATATAAGGACGAAAACCAATTCGAAACCCTCCCTGCCCAACCCCCAGAACAGGATTGTCCTGAATCATCTGCAGGCTATTTTTGTACGCAACTAATCTTATTGATGCACTGGAGTTTTGTTCAAAATTAAATACTTGTTTAGTAGTCACTGCAGTAGTAAATACTGAGCTTGGCGTCAGTGCAGCACCTGCAGCGATAACGACAGCCACAAGGAACTGCAGCAATCTGGATTTTATCCGCTGCCTGCAAACTGTACGCGCTGATGGATTCCATAATATCAGCAACAACATTACGCTCAAGCCAACGAGCAACGCCAACCATGTACCTCGACTTCGAACGTGTATTTCCATTGTCAAAATAATACTGAATCCCGATGCGTATAACCATGCACCTTTGCTACTTCGCGCAACTAGAATGAAAATTAACGCGAAAGGTATAGCCATATCCAAATAGAGCGCGGCAAAATTCTTATTTGTAAATAAAGATGATGGTGCTGCCAACTGCATAACACCAAGTGGATTAAATCCGTAGTACTGTCCTATACCAATCAGTGCCACCCCGGCTGCCCCAATTACCGATGCAGTCATGATACCTTCCAGATTCCGCCAGCTGACAAACTGCCCCAATATAATTGCCAGCAAAACCAGATTTAGCAGCTCTAAATTGTCAACCAGACCTGTCAGACCATCGACGGTCCATATTAATGACAATAGACTCCAGCTAAAAAACACAGCGATCAAGCCAAACAAGAGATTCCAGCGCAGTCGAATATTATCGCGCCTGATTGCAATACCCGACAAAATCAACAAAATTGGTACCACTAACCCGAGCGCAGCATAACGTGGCAAAGACGAAACATTTCTCAATCCAGGAATATAAATAAGAGGATGCAACAAAAAAAAGCTCGCAGCAATTATAAATATAATTTGCTGAATGCGCCCATGACTCGTTCTGTCTACAAAGTAATATCTTAAAAAATGCTGCACAAATTTCATAAAACTCCCTGAGGAATCCTGTTAAATGGAACTCTCTATTATAATAGCCCACCGGTGAAGCCATGTTGTCGCCATGCCTCGTACACCACCACGGCAACCGTATTCGATAAATTCAAACTACGATTTTCCGGCATCAAGGGAATACGCACCACCAGTTCATTGGGCATGGACTCGCGCAGTGCCTTGGGCAGTCCGCGACTCTCTGGTCCAAAAAGAAATGCGTCACCCGCTTGAAAATTATGCTGATAGAAATGCGTCTTGCCATGTGTAGATAGCGCAAATAAGCGTGTTGGTTTTACACCATGAATAAACGTCGTCAAATCTTTATGTACTTTAACTTGTGCGTATTCGTGATAATCCAGACCGGCGCGTTTGAGCTTGGTGTCGTCCAGTTCGAAACCCAATGGTTCAATTAAATGTAACTGCGTGCCGGTATTGGCGCATAAACGGATAATATTACCGGTATTGGGCGGTATTTCCGGTTCGTATAACACCACATGAAACATACAGTTCGATCAATCGACTTATAAGAATTTGATCAACAATGTCGCGATGCCCAGGAACGACATAAAGCCGACGACATCGGTCACGGTGGTCAATACAATCGAGGATGATTGTGCCGGGTCCTGCCCCAGGCGTTGCAAGGTGATTGGAATTACCGCGCCAGCAAATCCGGCCGCGATCATTGATAACACCATTGATGAGGCGATGACCACAGCCAATCCGGTAGAACGACTCCACAAAAACACACCAATCGCCGTGACCAACGCAATCGCCAGTCCATTAAAAAAGCCCACGGCGATTTCCTTGAACAACACACGCAACGCATGCCGCGTGGCGATTTCGCGTAACACCAGACCACGCATTGTGACGGCCAGCGCCTGGGCACCGGCATTGCCGGATTGACCGGCAACGATCGGCATCAACACGGCCAATGCCGTCACTTGTGCAATCGTATTTTCAAATAATCCAACGACCGCCGCCGCCAGAAAGGCGGTTGCCAAATTAATATTTAACCAGGGCAAGCGTTGTTTGACCGAAAATCCGATCGGCGATAACGCGCGCTCATGGCGACTGGCGCCCACCATGGTTTGAATGTCCAGACTGGTTTCCTGTTGCATCGCACTCACCAGGCCTTCCTGATGAATCACCCCGAGTACGCGCCCGGAAAAATCCACCACGGGTAAATTCGCTAACTTGAACTGTTCAAATTTCTCCACCACTTCTTCACGTGGCGTCACATCCTGCACCACCGCAATGATCGGTCTGGCCAGATTATTCAGCGGCACATGCGGATCGGCGACTAACAGATCCTGAATCTCGATGCGCCCATCCAGACGCCCTTCGTCATCCACCAAAAAGAATTCCCGGGTGGCACGAGGTTTACGCGTCCGCAAGCGTGCTTCAGCATCCTCCACGGTCATATCCCGGCGCAAGGCGACAAACCGCGGGTCCATGCTGGCGCCAGCGCTATCTTGCGGATAATTGAGCAAACCACGTAATTCGAGCGCCACTTCTTTATCAATAATTGATAACAAACGTTCGCGCTCACCCGTTTCGATACGACTGAGCATCGCGGCGCTGCGCATCGGCTCGAGTTCAACGACCAGTCGCCGCGCCAGATCATCGGCACAATGTTTGAGAATATGCACCGCTACGTCATCGACCAGATAGTGCCACACTGCCAACACCACATGCAGCGGTTGTTCCGCCAGTAATACGGCGGCTTCATCACTGGGCATGGTTTCAATGCGCAATGCCGCTTCGTGTGGATAATCCAGCAAATAGCGTTGATTCAACGCCTGTACCGCAGTGGATGGTATCGCACTCATGGCAACTGATCCGGTTTACTAACGCGGGAAGGTGGCAACAGACTCACCAAGCCGCGCAACAAGCCGTCAAACAAATGCCAATAGCCGTTGGTCGCAATGGCCAGCGAGAGCCGGGGATTTTCCAGAGTTGGTTGATCGGCTGTTTGCTTTTGGATGTAATGATAAAGTTCGGTATAACGTAATGCGCCGATGAAACGCTGATCCCGCTCCACCACCGGTAACATATGATATTCATGCCAGCCCTGATGCGCATATGCCGCGGTTAAAGTTGCCTGCACAGACAAGCGCGGCACAGTTTTGTGACTGAGTGACTCAACCTGTTGCTGGTGATTGCTGCGGAGTAATTCTGCCAATGCCACCGCACCGACGATATGACGGTGTGCATTGATTATATAAATATAATCGGTATTGCCTTCCGGTAATTCGCGCACGCGCAGCAATGCATCCTTCACCGTAACCGTGGGGGCGATCGCCAGTACATTGCTATCGACAATCGCACCAACCGAATTTTCCGGATGACGTAATAACAACCGACAAGTTACTGCGGTGGCAGAAGGTAACTGCGTGAGTACCTGTAGCCGTTGTTCACGATGAAAATGTCGCAGAATTGCCGCAATGATCTGTACTGGCTGGGAATGTAACAGAGCTATACGATTTTCCTCCGGCAATGTCAGCAGGCACTGCGCTGCATGTAACGGCAACATTTCAGCCACCACGCTGGCGGCGATTCGCACTGGCACAGCGGTCAATACCGCAACTGCATCCGCGGTTACCAGACGCTCCAGCACATCCGCCGCGTCCGCCGGATGAGTCTCCAGCAAACCTAACGATAACCCGTCCAGACGATTACGTTGTTTACGCCGTTGCATCGTCTTCCGCCTCTATCACCAGCACACTGCTCTGCTGGTTGAATAATTTTGCGGGTATACTGACCCGACCCTGTGATGTTTCCAGCACAATATGAATCAGTGTTATTTCCAGTACGCTGCCTTCCACTTCACCGAATCGAACCCGCTGCCCGGTTTGATAATGTTGGCGCAGAAAATGGGCACCGATTAGATTTGCAACATAATCCCGCGAGCCCAGGCTGAGTGCCAACGCCACCCCACCTAACACCGTACCAACCAGCACCGTGGCCATGATTACCAGGAAGGTGATCTTAATGCCAATTTGATCGGCGCCGATCACCAGCGCCGTCACCAGGATCGTGACTTGCGCTACCCTCGCCAACAACAGCCGCTGTCGCGGTATCGAACTGGTGGCTAAAATCAAATCTTTGGATAATTTACCCAGCAAAACACCGGCAAGAATTATCAGGCTTCCCGCCAGCAACGAAGGCAGGTAATTGACCAGACGATCCAGCCAGCCCATAAATACGGTAAAGCCCATGACCTGGGTTGCGGCAATGACGAAGAACAGGATGACCAGCCAGTAAACCAGGTTGCCCAGCAGATCTGCGGAAAAAGGCGCGATACGCGGCCGATCCATACCACGGCGCTGGAAAAAATGATTGATTAATTGATCGAGCAGGCGCCCCAGCCGCAAGGTCAACGCCCGTAACACGCACGCCACAATCCAGCCGGCAATGAGCAGGGCGACGGCACCCATGACGCTGGGTAAATAGTGCTTGATACCCTCCATGACGACCAGATAGGCGTTATGTAATGCATCGCCCAATTCATCAAACATGGCTACATCCTCCGCTGCCAGGCCAGTATTTCCTGTATTTGTTCAAGCATACCGCCACAGAGCCCCTTAGCGCAAAAATAACCCTTCGGGTCTGGCAGATGACTGGGCGCAACACAGCGGGTTCTTATATAATTCATTTAAACTCAACCGATGAACTCCTCTAAATTGACAACCGATACAAAATTGCTTCAATTTGATTTTTGCGGAATGCATTTCGCGACGCCACTGGTATTACTCTCCGGCTGTGTTGGCTTTGGCGAGGAATACACCCGTGTCGCCGGTTTCTCGCACCATGATGTCGGTGCAGTTTGTTTAAAAGGGACAACGCTTAATCCACGCCTGGGCAATCCACCACACCGCGTGTGCGAAACCCCGGCAGGCATGATTAATGCCATCGGTTTGCAAAATCCCGGCGCACGTTATGTCGTCGATAAAATATTACCCACGCTGGATTTCACTGAAACCCGTTTTATCGCCAATCTCTCTGGTTCCACATTAGAAGAATATGCCGAAGTCGCCCGAATTTTTGATGATTCACCGATCGACGCGATGGAGATTAATATTTCCTGCCCCAACGTGAAGGAAGGCGGCGTTCAATTTGGTAATGACCCGGATATGTCGGCGCGTGTGGTGGCAGCCTGTCGCGCGGCAACCCGCAAACCCATCATCACCAAACTCTCGCCCAATCAAACTGATATTGCCAATAATGCCCGCCGCTGCATTGAAGCGGGCACCGACGGACTTGCAGTAATCAATACACTGACCGGCATGGCGGTTGATATCGAATCGCGCACACCCGTTATCGGCAATAATCAGGGCGGCTTGTCCGGCCCGGCGATTAAACCCATTGCGCTGTTGAAGGTTCATCAGGTTTATCAGGTCGCCAAACAACACCGCATTCCGATTATCGGTCAGGGCGGCATTACCACCGCAGCGGATGCACTGGAATTTTTAATTGCGGGTGCCAGTGGTATCGGTATCGGTACGGCGCTGTTTTATGATCCGCTGGTCTGTCCAAAAATCAACGCCGGCATCAGCGACTATCTGCAGCGGCATAAACTCAACAATGTCACGGAACTGATCGGTAGCTTGCAGTTGCATGGCGCCGCACCGGTAAAAACCACTTGTTGCTGAGTTTGATTAATTTAAACAATCAGCACCTTTGTGTCTGAACGCAGTTTGATATAACGCCTCAATTGCTGTGGCGCTGACCGCCGCGGAAAAATAAAATCCCTGAATCAGGTGGCAATCCAGACTTTGCAGGAAGATGAGTTGCTCTTCGGTTTCCACACCCTCGGCCACCACTTCCAGATAGAGACTTTGCGCCATGACAATGATCGCCGTGGCAATCGCCGTATCGTCCGGATCCTTGATTACATCACGCACAAAACTGCGATCGATCTTGAGGGTACGAATCGGAAAACGTCGCAAATAACTCAGCGAAGAATAGCCCGTTCCAAAATCATCGATGGCCAGGCGGACACCCATATTCTTCAGCGTATCCAGCGCATGAATCGTCATGCTGGCATTGCGCATCAACAGGCTCTCGGTTAATTCCAGTTCCAATAATTCCGGTTTGATTTTTGATTCATTGAGAATGCGTTGCACACACTCCAAAAAATCCGGATCGTTGAACTGTCTGCCGGATAGATTCACCGCAATTTTCAAATTGATGCCGCCATCATGCCAGGCCTTGGCCTGGCGGCAGGCTTCCTGTAATACCCATTCACCGACCGGCACAATCAGGCCCGTTTCTTCCAACAGCATCACAAAATCATTGGGCATGACCAGACCCAGCTCCGGATGCTGCCAGCGCAACAAGGCTTCGACGCCCACCGGTTTGCCGCTGCGGGCATCATATTGAGGTTGATACGCCAGAAAAAATTCATTGCGCTTGAGTGCATACCGCAAGGAATTTTCCAATGACAACCGTTCAAACGCGCGTGCGCTCATTTCGCTGGAATAAAACTGGAAGTTATTGCGTCCCAGATCCTTGGCGCGGTACATGGCCACATCGGCATTGCGCAACAGTGCCTCGGAATCTTCGCCGTCACTGGGAAAAATACTTACACCGATACTTGCGGTAACAAATAATTCGCGTTTTTCGATATGGAATACCGGCGCAAGCGAACTCAGGATCTTTTTGGCGACATGGGCAATATCCTGCTCACTGGCAATATCGTCCAGCAAGATCGCAAATTCATCCCCACCAAACCGGGCCACCGTATCACCGGCGCGCACACTGGAGCCCAGCCGTTGCGTGAGTTTCACCAACAACTGATCACCAATATTATGGCCCAGTGTGTCATTGATGATTTTAAAACGATCCAGATCCATAAACATCACCGCCACTTTGCGTTCGTGCCAGCGTGCCCGTGCTATCGATTGTTTGAGTCGATCTAAAAACAAGGTGCGGTTAGGTAATTCTGTCAGGGCGTCGTGGTGCGCCATAAAGCGCAACCGCTCCTGAGTCTGCATGCGATCTGAAATATCTTTACCGGTGGAAACGAAATGCGTGATGGTACCGTCCGTGTTACACAAAGGCGTAATGGTTTTCTCTTCATAGTAGAGTTCACCATCCTTACGGCGATTGATAAATACATCGCTGAAGGAGTTGCCGGCACGAATTGTTTGCCACAACCGCTTGTAAAATTCCGTACTCTGTTTGCCGGAGCGCAATAAATTAGTTGACATGCCGAGTGCTTCACTGGCGCTATAGCCAGTGGTTTTTTCAAAAGCAGCATTGATATAGGTAATAATGCCTTTGTCATCGGCAATCATGACCAGATCGGCGGTCTGCTCCAATGCACTGGAGAGCGTCCGCATTTGTTCCTCAGCCTCTTTCAGGCGCGTCACGTTGCGGGTGGTGCCCTCGATACCGACGACATTACCGCTGTCATCGCGCAGATAATGTGCATTGATTGATACCCACACCGGTGCGCCACTCTTGTGGCGTAATAGAATTTCATAGTTTTCAATTTCACCATCGGCTTTTTGCAATGTATCCAGTAATCGTTCGCGTGCGCCGGGCACAACATAGAATTCCGCTACCCTGCGTCCCAGCAGTTCTTGTTTGGTAAATCCCAGTAGGCGTTCCACTGCACCGGACACGTGCGAAAAATTACCATCCGAATCGATTCGGTAAATCGTATCCTGCATATTTCTCAGGATACTTTCCAGTTCTTCTTGTGATTTCTGGATTTTGTGCTGACTGGTCACAACTTCGGTGATGTCCGTTGCAACACCAATGGTTCCGGCAAATTTTCCTGTTTCATCGTGCAGTGGCGTGTAACTGCTCTGAAATATCCGCCCGCCTACATTACGTTGTGCATTAACATGTTCGCCTTTCAAGGCACGCTGAGCATCGTCTTTAATATCCGGATAAGCTTCGTAAACTGTAAATACATTACTACCGACCATTTGTGCCGGGCGCAGTCCCAGTTGCTGCAATCCCTGGCCTTCCGATAAGGTGAAATTCCCGTCTTTATCCAATACCCAGATAATCACGGGGGAGTTAACCACCACCGACTGTAGTAACGTACGTTGCCTTTCTAATTCATTTTTTTGTCGCAGCCGCTCACGTATATCGCGTATCAGCACCATGCCTGCGCGCTGACCGTGCCACAGGGTAATGGAACCATTGATTTCAACAGGTATCGCCTCGCCATTGCGATGTCGAAATAAGGTCTCGTATTGCGATACGACAGCCTCACCTTTTGCTCGTTTGGCTGCGATTTCCGTGACTTTGGCTAACTCAGATTCATGCACCACGTCGGCAATACCGGTACCAATTAATGTACCTGGTGCGTAGCCCAACATGTCCTCGAGGTAATGATTGGCAAATACGTGTACTCCCCTGGCATTGATCAAAATCCCTTCGGTGGCATTTTCTGCCATTGCACGTAAATCCTGTTCACTTTGTTGCAGCTGGTGTTGCTGCATCGCCACCAGCTTTTCACGATAGCGCATTAACACCAGACGCAGTGCCGAGAAAATAACAAAGAAGGCAAGCAGGGTGTACAACGAGACGTGCAATTTTTCCTGCGGTACGACCAGGAACAGCATGACTGCAACTGCAAGATTAAACAGACTTAATAGTGCCGTGTGTAGCACAGATAAAAATGCACCTGCCAGCACCACGCTCAACAATATATATGACAAGGCAAGCATATCGCCTGCCAGAAAACCACCGACGCTACCAAGCGTAGGAACCAAACACACGATCACGGCTGCAAACTGCTGGTGTTTCCGGCATACCGCCAGGTACAACAGACTCATGCTGATAACGGCAGCCAGTAATGCCAGAAATTCAGGTAAAAAGCCCGGCACTAACCACAGCTCGATCAATGCCGCGCCGGTTCCCAGTGCCAACAAGACCAACAAGACACTTACCAGCAGTTGCACCCGATGCCGCTCGATGGGATCAGGGTAGTCATCAGAGATAGCCAGACAACGCTGAAGTCGCTGATAGATCTGCCTGGCGATAGATTTTATAAACATAACATTATTTGTCACTGCCGCACTTAAGTGGCTGGAATCCTCGCACACTTGCTAGTCGGTAGCTATGCTCCCGCTTTAAAATATCGCTCCCACACAAAAAATTATCAAATAAAACAATCAATTACCAGTAAGATAGCATATCCCTGTTAAATAACCGAATTTATTCTTATTGCGATGATTCACCCGTACTTAAACCATATTGGAGTATCCCTATATATTAAAGTGACTCCGCTGCGACGCCGCTAAGCTTGCACATGCCTTTGGAATGCAGTGTGTCAGGAATGCCCCATGAATCAACCCGCCAGTGCACGTAAAAAGATCCGTCTTGGCGACTTGCTCGTTGAGCAAGGCCTGCTGACTGAATTGCAATTACAACAAGCCCTGGCCGAACAGAAAAAATCCGGCCACAAACTCGGCCGGGTACTCGTTGACCGCGGCTTCGTCAAAGAAGAACAAATGCTGGACTTGCTGTCGCGGCAGTTACAGATCCCGCATATCAATCTCAAGCGTTACCAATTCGATAACACTACCGTCAAGTTGATTCCGGAAATGACCGCGCGACGCTTTCGTGTGTTGAGCCTGAAAGAAAATCCGGACGGTAGCCTGTTGGTGGGCATGGCCGATGCCACTGACATCTTTGCCTACGATGAGCTGACGCGACAATTACGCCGCCCACTGCAACTGGCAGTAGTTCGCGAAGCGGATCTGATGGCCACGCTCGACATGGTGTATCGGCGTAATAATGAGATCACCGAGCTCGCCGAAGAATTACAACACGAAATCTCCGAAAACGATTTTGATTTAACCCAGTTGGTGCAAAATGAAGATGTCACCAATGCCCCCGTTGTCAAACTTTTACAATCTATCTTTGAAGATGCCATCCAGATCGGCGCGTCGGATATCCATATTGAACCCGATGATACCGTGTTACGCATTCGCCAACGTGTCGACGGCATCCTGCAGGAACAGGTGATGAAAGAACGCCGCATCGCCCCGGCGCTGGTATCGCGCCTGAAATTAATGGGCGGTCTGAATATCGCGGAAAAACGTGTACCACAGGATGGCCGCTTCAATATCCGCGTGCGCGATCGCAGTGTTGATGTCCGTTTATCCACGATGCCGATCCAGGCGGGCGAATCCGTGGTCATGCGTCTTTTGGATCAATCCGGCAATATGCTGGATTTACAGCAGCTGGGAATGACCGCGCATATTCTCGAACGGTTTCGCCGGAACATACATCGACCTCACGGCATGGTGCTGGTCACCGGTCCGACGGGTAGTGGTAAAACCACCACATTGTATGCCGCGCTCAGCGAACTGAATGATCCGACCACCAAGATCATTACCATTGAAGATCCGGTTGAATATCGCTTACCGCGTATTAATCAGGTTCAGGTCAACGCCAAAATCGGTTTGAGTTTTGCCAATGTATTACGTTCGGCATTACGCCAGGATCCGGATATCGTATTGATCGGCGAAATGCGCGACAAGGAAACCGCCGAAATCGGCTTGCGTGCGGCGATGACCGGCCACCTGGTTTTATCCACGCTCCATACCAACGATTCCATTTCTACCGTGCATCGTCTACTTGATATGGGCGCAGAAGGCTATCTGGTTGCCACTGCATTGCGCGCCGTCGTCGCGCAACGTCTGGTACGCAAAATTTGTGATAGCTGCCGTGAAGTCTATACACCTGAGGCTCAGGATCATGCCTGGCTTGCCAGCATGGCGGGCCATGTCCTGACAGACGCGACCTATTACCATGGCGTCGGTTGTTCACAATGTAATAACACCGGCTATCACGGCCGTATCGGTGTGTTTGAATTTCTGGAATTCGATGAACAACTTACCGACGCACTGCGGCGTTCAGACGCCAGCGCCTTTAGTCGATTGGCGAAATTAAGTGCCGGTTTTAAATCGTTTGCACAACACGCACTGGAATACGCATTGCAAGGCAAGACCTCGCTGGAAGAAGTCATTCGCGTGGCCGGAGCGATCGATGAATTACCGGACACGACTGCAGTATCGCCGCCCGAATAAGCCATGCCGCATTTTACCTATTCAGCACGTACCAGTCGCGGCGAAGCCATCACCGGGGTGATGGAAGGTGCCACGGCACAGGCAGTCGCCACACAACTGCAAGCAACCGGCATCATTCCGCTGGACATCACCGCGGCAAAACCGACCGTCTCCATTGAGCAACACGTCAAACAACTTTTGCCCAAGCGCCAAGCCGGGCTTGATGACTTGATTTTTTTCAGTCGACAGTTACATACATTGCTTAAAGCCGGCGTGCCGATTGTGCGGGCGTTTAATGGTCTGGCGGAAAATGTCCGCAATCTGCATTTTGGTGTCACGCTACGCGATATCGCTACACAACTCGAAAGCGGCCGAGACCTGGCCAGCAGTCTGGCGAAACATCCAGACACCTTTAACAATCTGTTTGTCAGCATGATACAGGTCGGCGAGCGTTCCGGTGATCTGGACGGCTCGCTGTTAAAACTTTCGCAATATCTGGATCGTGAAAAAGATACACGCGATCGTATCAAGCAAGCCATGCGTTACCCAACAATTGTGATTGGCGCCATTGTCGTGGCCATTACAATTATTAATTTATGGGTGATGCCCACCTTTGCGAAAATCTTTGAAAAATTTCATGCCGACTTACCCTGGCAAACCAAATTATTAATCACCAGCTCCAATCTTATGCAGCATTACTGGCCACTGTTGCTCGTTTTTAGCATTGCATCATTTATTGCCCTGCGTCGATATTTGGCGACTGAAACTGGTCGCTGGCGTTGGGACAAATACAAGTTGCGCATTCCCGTGATCGGCGTTGTTTTGTATGAAGCCTTGTTGGCACGCTTTGCCACGTCGTTTGCACTGACATTGCGCACCGGGGTGCCGCTGATTCAAGGGCTGTCTGTGGTTTCACAGGCGGTCGATAACAGTTACGTCGGTGAAAAAATCCGGCAGATGCGCAACGGCATTGAACGTGGCGACACGCTCACTCGTACGGCTTCTAATACAAAAATGTTTTCACCGTTAACGATCCAGATGCTCAGTGTCGGCGAAGAAACCGGGTTGGTCGACGAGATGCTGGACAATGTCGCGCAATTCTACGAACGCGAAGTGGATTACAAACTCAAAAATCTCAGCAGTGCGCTTGAACCGATTCTGATTGTTATTGTCGGTGCGATGGTATTAATCCTGGCGCTGGGGGTGTTCCTGCCGATGTGGGACCTCACCAGTATCATGCGCAAATGATCCGTCTTGCGCGTCAGTCGGGTTTTACCATTCTGGAATTGGTCGTGGTCATCTGCATTATCAGTACGCTGCTGTATTTTGCCTTTGATCGTTTGTGGAAACTGCAAGTCACCGCCGAGCAGGCCGTGGTCGATCAAACCGTCGGCAATCTGCAGAGCGCGCTGGCGCTGACCATTGCTGAACACATTGCCCACGCCGATATTGCCGGCTTGCGCAGTTATGTCGATTCCAACCCGATTCGTTTACTGGCGCAAACCCCTTTGAACTATCACGGCTACCTGACGGGTATGCACAGTGAACTCCCCGGCGGCGCCTGGTATTTCCGTACTGATACTAAGTCATTGATCTATAAGGTCGACAATGCCGAGTATTTCAGTAGCCCAGACAACGACTTAGCTCAAATCGAATTCAAGATTTTCCCGGTCTATGACGATAACAACCACAATGGCCGGTTTGATGCGGGCGACACCCTCAAAGGCTTGACCTTACGCAGTGTCCATCCCTACCGCTGGTTGCGCGACGCGCGCCGGTTACCCGCCACAACCGTTACTCACAAGGATACATCGAGGTAAGTATGCAGACACAACGTGGTTTTACATTGATTGAATTGGTCGTGGTGATCGTGATTTTAGGTTTACTGGCAGCGGTCGCGCTGCCGAAGTTTATCGACGTGACGACCGATGCGCGTGCCTCAAGTGTGCAAGGTGTAGCTGGTGGTCTTCGTGCCGCAGTTGCACTGGCACAAGCACAATACGTTGTTGCTGGTGTCAAAACATCTACCTCTGTCACGATGAGCGGTACTCCTGTAACAGTACTTGCAGAAACAGGAAATACTGGCATGGGTGGTCGACCAACTTGTGCTGGCATGTTTGCTGCGATGCCAGTGCCTGATGGATATACCGTTGTCCCAGCTAATGCTGCTGCGTGTGCAGCCACAACAACTCCTATTGTGTTTACACCAAAAGGTGGTAGCGCGACATGCCAGGTTACTTACACCCCTAACGCCGTTGTTGCGCCAACACCCATTGATCCGGTTACCGTGCCTAATCCGCTTACATGCTAATGATTCTTTAATACATAATCACAAAGGGCGGTGAACAACCGCCTTTTGCTTTTTAAGGATGGAGTGTAATGTTGTGCCACGGAGTGATCGTACCAACGGCTTCACCCTGATCGAGCTGGTTACGATCATCACCATTCTCGGCATCCTCGCGGTGTATGTAGCGCCGCGCTTTTTACAAAGCTCCGCGTTTGAATCCCGCACCATCCAGGATCAACTCCTACGTGCCGCGCAGGAAGCCCAGCAACTGGCGATGAGCAAAGGCCTTGGCGCGAATGTACAGTTGCAAGTGGATAACACCAACAAACGCATTCGCATTCAATTCACTGATGCCGGTACACAAACACGCGATACACCGATACCGGCAGGCATCACCCTCAGCAATGCCACATTGAATTACACCAGTCTGGGTGACGCGTCGCCAGTGACTACCATTGTGATTACGGGCGATACCACCCGACAGGTGTGCATCGAGACTAGCGGTTATGCCCATGGTTGCTAGACATCGCGGTTTCACGCTGATCGAACTCATCGTCGTGATCATCGTGCTCGCCGTTGCCCTCACCGGTGTCACGCTGGTGATCAATCGCGCTGTGCTGCAGAGCCCCGAAGGTCTGCTACAAACCCGCGCAATGGAATTGGCGCAAACCTATCTGGATGAAATCCTCAGCAAACGTTTTGATGAAAACACCGGGAGTGGCGGCATGCCGCGCTGCAATTCCACCGACAGCGGTGCGCTGGCGTGCACCGCCAGTATTCCCACCGCGGATCCGGCTGAGGCGACGCGGCTCAGTTACGATGATGTTGATGACTACGATGGCCTGAATGAACAACCACCGCTATCGATCGTCAGCGGCGCAGCATCGACGTTATACGATGATTTTCGTGTGCAGGTCAGCGTCGCCTATGCTGGTACAGAACTGGGGTTGGCATCAAATCAACAGGCCAAACGGATCACCGTGACGATTACCACACCACTGGGTAATTCGATTCCGGTCAGTGCCTATCGGGTAAATTTCTAATGCGATATAAAATCTGTCTTTACATGCATCGCAAAGGTTTCAGCCTGATCGAACTCGTTGTGGTGATTACTGTGTTGGGCGTGATCATGGCCGGTACGGCCGCCTATATCAGCCGCAGTGTCGGCGCATACAGCGATACCGTGCGTCGCCAGGATCTGGCGGCTATCGGTCGCGCCAGTGCCGAACGTCTTACCCGTGAATTGCGCGTGGCACTTCCCAACAGTATTCGCGTCAGCAATAACTGCCTGGAATTTTTACCGATACAAAGCGGCTCGGCGTATTTAACCTTGCCTGTCGATGTCGCCAGCAGCAACTTTACCGCCGCTGCGTTTAATTTACCGGCAGTCGCCGGGTCTCGTTATGTTGTGGTTTATCCTTACACCACCGCAAATTTATATACCACAAGCAGTCCCAGTCCGATGGCGGCATTGAACACCGTCAGTGGTTCGCCTACTGCGACTGTGACGCTGTCAGCCGCACATCGTTTCAGTGATGAATCGCCACAAAAACGTTTTTTTATTGTCGGTTCACCGATCAGTTTTTGCGTTAGCGGGACTCAATTGAATCGTTACAGCGGTTACGGCCTGAATAATATTCAAAGCGCACCACCTGCCAGTGGCAATGTTCTGCTGGCAGAAAATATTCAACTCATCGATAACGGTAACCTGGTGACGCCATTTACCTACACGCCGGGCACGTTGAAACGTAACGCCATTATCACACTGGACTTGCGTTTCATGCAGGACAACGAATGGATACGCCTGACCCACGAGGTGCAAATCCGCAATGTCATGTAGTTTTCGACAAACCGGTTTCAGCTTGCCCGTGGCGATTTTTATTCTGGTGATCATGGCACTGATCGGCACGGCTCTGGTCAGCCTGACACAAAGCAGTCATCAATCGTTGAGTCAGGAAGTGATTTCCACGCGCGCCTTTTATGCGGCCGAAAGCGGTGCGCAGATCGCACTGGGTCAGTTGTTCAGTTTAAATGGCGCAGCGGCCAATTGTGCCACGCCCTATCCAGCAGTAAATTTTACCGCCACGGCAATGGATGGTTGCAGTGCCAGTGTTAGCTGCACGAGTAACACGATTAACAGCAAAACCTATTACACACTGACCAGCACCGGCACCTGTCGCTTCGCGACGCTAAGTGCCACGCGCCAAATTGAATTGATGGCAAAGGGGCCCTAAACATGCTTATTCATTTCGACAAGCGTTGGTCCGCTAAATATATCCTCGGCATCCTGCTGGGTGTCATTCATCTAAGCGTGCAAGCCGTCTGCTCCAGTTATGCGGGCTTTGCGACAATCAACGAAGTGAATCGCACCGGTAACAGCTCGCGCTTTGTCGAAATAGCCCTCCTGGACACCGGTATCACTTCCAGTACTTTTAATAACTGGTCAATCAATATTTGTAATTATCAAAACTCATGTTCCGGTAGCATCAGCCTTGCAAATGCCACGACCACGAATTATCCCTGGATCGTGATCGACAAACCCTATATCAGCAGTCAGAACTTTATTGATCTGACCAACGGTACCGATATTCTTCTGCTCGATGCCGGCGGTAACACGATTGATTACCTCAGTGTGGCCGGCTATACCGCACACCGCGACGACGCCTGCAATCTGCCTTTTGGCTGGAGTATCAGCGCCTCCAATACGCAAACCATTGCACGTAGTCCGGATGGTACCGGTGACTGGGTTATTGCAGGTTCGGGTAATTCCGGACCGATCACCCAGGCCGCTTCCAATGATGTGACGACAGGTGGCACAACCGCACCAGTGGTCAGTGTAAACAATGTTACGGTCGTCAAAGGACAAACCGCGATCTTTACGTTAAGCATTGCCAGTACCAGCAGCTACAACATCAGCATTGGTTATCGCACCCAAAATGCCACGGCGATCGCCGGGACGGATTTCACTTATGTCAGTGGTACCGCTTCCATCCCGGCGGGTAGTACCTCCACGACCATCAGCATCCCGACCACTGCCACCAGCAACTCCGGACAAGTGTATTTTTATTTGTTTCTTTATAACGAAGTGAATGGATCTGTTATCAATCATTATCCGGTTGGTACGATTCTCGCCAAACCACTGGCCCAATGGAATTTTGAAGAAGCGGCCTGGAATGGCACGGCCAATGAAGTCAGCGACAGCAGTGGCAATGGTTACAATGGCACCGCGACGAATGGTCCGGTAACCGCCAACAGTACTCCTGCGATCGCGGGTTCACCTGGCACCTGCCGCTATGGATCATTTGACGGTAATAACGATTACATCGCTTTACCAGGTTTCACCAATTTAACCGGCAGTTTCACGATCACCGCCTGGATCCGCGCCAATCGTATTACGGGTGACCAGCGCATATTTGCCGATGATCAAAACAATAACGGTGGCTATGCCTTGAGTCTGGGTGACTCGGATAATGGTAAGTTGCGCTTTTTCTCTCGCAACGTTACACCGGTAAGTGTTGACAGTCCTATCGTCATCTCCACTGGCAGCTGGTTTCACGTCGCCGCGGTACATAACGCCACGACGAAGACGCGCCAGATCTTTGTCAACGGCACCGCTGTCACCAGCGCACTGACTTACACCGGCTCCTGGGGTACGGATAATGGCGCTGCCAGTATCGGTGGCGAAAACAATGCCAGTAGCGAAGGCAACAACCAGTATCGCTTTAACGGGCTTATTGATGAGGTCCGTATTTTTAACAGCGCTCTGGATGCGGCCGGTATTACGGCGGTAAAAAATGACACCCGCAGTTGTGGCAGCACTTTCCATCATATTGAAATACAACATGACGGCACCGCATTAACCTGTAATCCGGAAAGCATTACTGTACGCGCTTGTGCAGATAGCACCTGCGCCAGCTTGTACACAGGTAATGTTACTGTCACCCTCGCTCCCACCGGCTGGGTCGGTGGTGACACGATCAGTTTCAGCGAGGGTGCGACGACGGTGCCATTACGCCATAGCGTCGCAGGTGCAGTAACATTAGCAACGAGTGCGCCGACTCCCAGTCCAACCAGTGCGACAGTGTGCACCAATACATCGACAGGTACTGTGGATTGCAATTTAACTTTTTACGACACCGGTTTTATCTATACGATACCGACACAAACTTCCTGCGCCACCTCCAGTGCAATTACCGTCAGTGCAGTACGACTGGATAACACCTCACAACAGTGTGTGCCGTCATTTCAGAGTCGTACTGCCAGTGTGAATTTCTGGACCAGTTACACCAGTCCTGCGACAGGCACGCGTGCGTTAACTCTGAATAACGGCACGACTAATTACGCGCTCGCCACCGCCTCGCCCGGCAGCAGTGTGCCGTTGAATTTTAATGCCAGTGGTGAAGCCAGCATCACGCTAACCTACACTGATGCAGGTCAATTGACGTTAAACAGCCAATTCACCGGTTCAGGTAGTGAAACGGGATTGATCATGAATGGCGCGACAACGTACGTCACCAAGCCATACAAGTTTTATGTCTACAGTGATGATGCCAATTCAGATTGCGCCGCTGCCATGCCGACCTGTAGCGTATTCAAACGTGCCGGTGAAAATTTCAATCTGAAAGTGCGCGCCGCCTGTGCGGATAACAACGTTACGCCAAATTTTCAATTGAATGGGATGACGCTCAGCCACACCAATATTGCGCCTGCCATCAACCCGGGCACGTTGGGCGTCAGCACGATCAATTCCAGCGCAACCGATGTGGGTGAACATGTCACGTCGAATCAAACGGTGTCAGAAGTCGGCGTATTCACCTTTACCGCTAACACGCCAGCGGGTGGTTATTTTGGTAATACCATAGGCGATGCCACGCTCAATACCAGCGCCTATATCGGCCGGTTTATACCCGATCATTTTTGTTTGACTAACAATACCATCACCAATCGCACCGACAGTGCCACGGCCAGTACCTGCACGGATAACTTCAGTTACCTGGATGAAGATTTTGATGTAAATTTTCGCTTAACCGCCCAACGACTTGGTGCGGTGTGTGGCGATGGCACACTGACACAAAATTATTCTGGTAACTGGTCGAAGTTCAGCACGCCCTTTACCGATAACCCCAGTCTGCCCAACGAGACAGGCAAATTTAATGTGGGCACCGTGAATGATCCGGCCGGAACTCCCACGGATCTGAGGGCACGCATTGATATCAATGCACCGGCCAGCACACCGGCGAGCGGCCAATTCACCAATGGCGTCATCGATGTGCAGGAGCGCCTCGATATCAACCGTAGCGGCAGTGGACCCAGTTACACCGCAGAGACACCGTTTACGACTGTGGCATTGGGAATTCATCCTGTCGATTCCGATAATGTCAGTATCGATTCAACCAATCTCACTATCGGCAGTGATAGCTATCGTTTAGTGGCCAGCACGGCGTTGTATTTTGGTCGGCTCTATGCGGATAACGCCTATGGCCCGGAAACGCTGCCGTTATCGATGTGGGCACAAACCCAATACTGCAGCGCCATTGCGGCGGGACAATGCAGTAGCTGGTCAGCCAAAACCAATGACAGTTGCACGCTGTTTACGATTATCCCACCGGCCTCGACAGCACCAGGTAATGTCAGTGCGGGTGACGGGCAGGGTTATTACCATCGCGCCGCACCGACGGTCAGCAGCGGCACCTATGATTTCACCGGCGTATCGGGTCGCGTTCATGTACCGGATACCTTCAGTCACAGTGCCGGCTGGCAGCTTTTCTACACGGGCGGTGGTAACGGCGGTGATTACCTTATTCCATTTACCGCTCATCCTTATCTGAGAACGCAACCCGGCACCGCCTCGTTTGGGCAGTTCCGTGGTGATGACCGGATTATTTATTGGCGTGAAGTATTCCAGTAACGCTCGCGCGGTTACATTCCAGAAATTTCACGGACTATTTGGTATTAATCCTCGTTGCGTCCATTGACTCGCGTATACGCGGCGTCTATTCTTTGCGCATCTTGTGATGCTATTCACGTTTGACATCTGAACTGTGTCACAACGAATCAATAATTACACAAAGGAGGTTTTATATGATGGGACGCGCATTTATTGAATTTATCGCCATCGGCGCGACGGCATTTGGAATTATCCTGGTCGCCGCACTGCCTTCTGCCTTAACCATCGCTCTCGGCTCCATACTGGTACTAAGCAGTATCGCTGCGCTGATTCGGCATTATTGGGTGATGACCGAGCCGGATAGCGGGAACGTGGGTACGTACGAATAGACGGCCGCTTACTTAAGCCTTAAGATCGGCGCAGAATAACTTATCGATTGCGCTGATCCGGCCTCCTTCACTCCCCAATATTCTGGTTACACTGCATTTTTGACCTTGCTCTCAGTTCCACACTGTTTTTGTGTCAGAATGAAACTCAATGAATATTGAGGTGCGTGTGCGGTTTATTCCCATTTTTGTCATTTGCACTTGCGGAATCATCAGTGCTTGCAGTGGTGGTGGCTCTACAACTGCACTCGGCGGTACCTGCAGTACACCAAGTATTGAGTTGCCAGCATGCCCAGCCACTGGGGGCGCCACGGTCAGCATCAGCGGATTGATAACGTATGATCGTGTTCCGCATGCCAGTAATGGCGGGCTGGATTATCTCAATACAATACATACGCAACCAGCGCGCGGCGTTACTGTCCAGGCAATCAATACTGCCTCCAATTGTATTCAAACTTCGACAGCCGCCTCTGATACTGGCAATTACACTCTTACCGTACCTGCGAACACTTCAATTACCATGCGAGTAATAGCCGCCTTATATCAGTCGGGTACTCCCTCCTGGGATTTTAAAGTTGTCGATAACACGTGCTCGAATATACCCTGGTCAATGAGCGGTAACCCCGCAGCCACTGGCACAAACAATGAAACACGTGATCTACATGCTCCCTCTGGCGCATCACAGGTAAACGGACTATGGCAGTATACTGACACACGCGTTGCTGCGCCCTTTGCCATTATAGATTCCGTGTACGATGCTAAAGCATTGGTCCTCACGGCTAACAGTAATTTAGTCTTCCCGGCGATGAATTTGGGCTGGAGTCCGAAAAATACCAGTGTCAGTGGCGAACCAACTGCAGGCAAAATTGGCACGTCGAGCTGGAATGGCAGCATGATCTATCTGCTGGGTGATGCAGACAATGATACCGATGAATATGACTATCATGTAATCATTCACGAGTTCGGCCACTATGTCGAAGACAAATTCTCCCGCAGTGATTCCATCGGTGGATCACACGGTGATAATGACCGACTCGATCCTCGCGTGGCTTTCGGTGAAGGCTTTGGCAATGCCTTTTCTGCCATGGGTAGCGGCGATCCGATTTATAAAGATTCCAAAGGAGCGCAACAATCCAAAGGCAGCACATTCGACATTGACGCGGCCAGCACAGCCTATCCAGGCTGGTTCAGCGAACCGTCAATTCAAAAAATTATATATGATCTCTACCTGAACAATAATTCAGGATCAGCAGGCTTTTCACCAATCTATACTGTGTTAGTAAACGACCAACGCACAACCCCTGCTCTCACCACGCTTTTTCCATTTATAAACGCATTTAAAACCCGCAATGCATC
The DNA here is from genome assembly GCA_024641475.1 of Gammaproteobacteria bacterium. Classification (GTDB taxonomy): domain Bacteria; phylum Pseudomonadota; class Gammaproteobacteria; order UBA6429; family Thiohalophilaceae; genus JACQBC01. Next base: position 31,409 of record JAHECZ010000013.1, on the reverse strand, counting down.
TCAGGCAACCACCGTGAATACATTGCTCACCGGGCAGTCCATTGATACCATAATTGATGATTATGGCAGTACTGAAACACACGCAGGCAGTCTTACCTCTGGTTACATTTTTCCAATCTATTCATCGATCAGTAGCGGTGGCGGATCAGTTTCAGTCTGCACTACCGACACCGCGGGGGTCGATAATAAACTAGGCAATTATCGTTATCTGAAATTTACTGCATCTGCAGGTTCTCACACTATTACCGTAACGGGCGACAATAGTTCAGACCCGGACATCTACTTGCACAAATCCGGGCTGGTTGCCAGTTCATCTGTGATTCAACCCATCACGGAAACCCTAACCTATAACTTCACATCGGGCACGTACATCATCGAGGTATATGATGTGAATCTTGTTTTAACCGGATATAAATCCCGCAATAATAATTCTTGCCTGTCGGTTACAATTAATTAGGATTAGATATGCAGACCAAATTAGCCACACTATTAGGTTCATTATTGCTGGTTGTAGCATGCCAACCAACTGAAACGCCTCAGGCGACATTACAGACACCACCCACGCGAATCCCCACCAGCAAAACATCTGGGCCAGTACAAATCAGCTATCGTTTTATTGAACCCCCTGCGCTCAATATACCAATTCATATCGAGTTGGTATTACGTTCAACACGGCCGGGGACAGCCTTACAGTTATCGTACCAGGCAAAAGGTATGACCCTGGTTGAACCCGCTGACATTACCTTGCCCGCCATCGCTGCCAATAACAGTATTTCGCATACCATCACGGTACTGGCACAGACCGAAGGTGAATTCAGGTTGGTGTTAACTGCCACTCTGTATACCGTCGATGGACAAGAGCAATCCACTACGCATCTGATACCTGTTCATATAGGGAATTCAGCCATTCCGGCAACAGTCCGGGAAAAATCCGACTCCCGCAACACTACCGACATGCCCGCACAGGAAACACGCCATAGATAAAGTATCAATAATCCTGTACTTAAATTGGTAAGGATTGTGAAGCTTTCCATGTCTTATGGATTTCAAGGATTAAATCCTGCACACTAACCCTTACGATGAGCAAAATACTCGATAACTGGACGCGCTGTTACTCAACAGATTTCCTTGATCAATTGCCCCAAAACTGGCAACGCCGTGCATTTTTGCGGGCGGGACTGAAAACCGCCACGGCGGTGGCACTGGCGCCTTATCTGGGTTCACTGGCGGGTTGTTCTGATCACGCCAATCTCAACAACTCCACAGAAGTGCTGTCCCAGACACCCTGGCCGACGATAGCGGCGGTGCAAGATCATTTATTTCCACACGATGCGACGAGTCCCGGCGCCAACGATATCCATGCAGCAGGCTATTTGTATCAGGTATTGCAAACAGCGGATTTTGATCCGGAAGAAAAACAATTTATTCTGGATGGCGTTCAGCAGCTCGATAAAGTCAGCCACGAACTCCATCACAACGCGTTTTTACAACTCAATACCAGCCAGCGCGAGGCCGTAGTGCAGGAAGTTGCCACCTATCGCGTCGGCGACCGCTGGCTGGGCGCATTGCTCACCTATATATTGGAAGCCCTGCTCAGTGATCCGGTCTATGGCGGCAACCCGGATGGCATTGGCTGGCGCTGGCTGGAACACATTCCCGGCTTTCCTCGACCACCCACCCCTTACGCACAACGGCTCAAGTAAATCACGAACATCATGGAACACGACTACGACATTTGCATTATCGGCAGCGGCGCCGGCGGCGGGCCAGTGGCATTCACACTTGCACAGGCCGGTCATTCCGTTTTAGTTCTGGAGAAAGGTCCGTGGTATACCACGGCCGATATGTTCAAAGATGAAGTCGCTTGTTGTCGTCGCAGTGTCTTTACGCCCAATCTGCGCGATGAACGTCACGTGATCGAAGAACACCAGCAGACCGGCTGGAGTGCCCAATCCACCGCTGACTCCGGCTGGGATTTCTGGAACGGCAATGTCGTCGGTGGATCGTCGAATTTCATGAGTGGATTTTTCCTGCGCAGCAAACCGGAAGACTTTCGTTTACGCAGTGAGTTTGGCGCCATCAAGGGCGCCAATATTGTGGATTGGCCGATCAGCTACGAACAACTCGAACCGTATTACACCAAAGTCGAAACAGAAGTCGGTATTTCTGGCCGTGTCGTCAAGCATCCGTTTGCGGAACCCCGCTCAACCACCGATTTTCCTTATCCACCCACCCAGGAACATCGGCTGAGTTCGATTTTTGATTCAGCCTGTAACAAACTATCCTTACATTCCATTCCCACGCCGCGCGCGATTTTATCGCAGCCCAACGGCGAACGGCGTTCCTGTGAATACTCCGGATACTGCGGCAGTTACGGTTGCGCTTCCGGTGCCAAAGGCAGTGCGCGTGTCGCGTTACTGGATCGTGCGATTAAAACCGGCAAATGCGAGATACGTCCTCACGCCAAAGTACATCGCCTGATCAGTGACGCCAAGGGGCGTGTTACTGCCGCGGAATATGTCGATGCAAATGATCAACTACAACAGGCGCGTGCAAAAATATTTGTCGTTGCGTGTCAGGCGGTTGAAACTTCCCGTTTACTGTTAGCCTCGCCGGGTCCACAACATCAAAATGGCCTGGGTAATCAACATGGCCAGGTTGGCAAGAACCTGATCTTTTCCGCCGGTGGTTCGGGTCGCGGTGATTTCCTATATGGCGATTTCTCACCAACCGATGCCGACGCCTTGAAACAAATTGGTCCGTTTGTGAATCGCAGTCTGCAGGACTGGTATTTCATTAATGACAAGAAGTTTGGCGGACGACTCAAGGGCGGCAGTATCGATTTTCTGTTACGCCATCCCAACGCGATCTCGCGTGCTACCGCGCTGCGTCGTGATGACAACGATAATTTGATCTGGGGTAAGGCGCTCAAGCAACGACTTAAAACCGAATTCACCCGTGCCCAATTTCTCGATTACGAAGTCTTCTGTGACTGGTTACCCACCGATGATTGTTTTGTCAGTCTGGATTCCGCCGTTAAAGATAAATGGGGTAAACCCGTTGCGAAGATCCGTTTGAACTCGCACCCTCACGATGTACGCATCGGTGAGTATATTTCTGACAAGGCTAAAACCGTGTTGCAGGCGATGGGTGCAAAAAATATCATCGGCGGTGCCAGCACGTCTCCACCGCAAAATCTGATGGCGGGGGGTTGTCGCTTTGGCACCGATCCACGCAACTCGGTGCTGGACCCGGATTGCCGTGTGCATAGTGCGTCGAATGTGTTTGTCACCGATGGCAGCTTCATGCCTACCGGCGGCAGCGTTACCTATACCTGGACGATCTATGCCAATTCGTTTCGGGTTGCCGATATCATTCAGCGCCAACTTTAGTCGCTGTTTATGTTGCATTAATTTCGCTAGTGTTGCGACCATGCTGCGATTAAAATCCCTGCATGGCGAGCAACAAGAAAAAATTCCCCGTACGAAAAAAGAAAGTCAGTCGTGGCAAACTCTCGCCCAACAAAAGCCGGCGTGGTCTGTCTGCGCAGGATATTGTCATCAGCAAAGATCATCCCGACCTGGCTGCCCTCACCCGGGAAATTGAAGCACTCGATGGTGCCGTCATTGGTGCGTACCAGGAACCACTGTCAGGCAAACCGATGTTGCTGGCATCGCTGCCACTGAAGTCGGTCGAACCCACACCCTTTCAGCGTGACCTGTCGCCTACTCACGTCAAACGACTGGCCGAAAAAATCGATGAATCCGGATCCTTTCTCGATCCCTTGATTGTCGTGCGCGGTGAAGATGGCCAACTCTGGACACCCAATGGTCGTCACCGTCTTGCCGCCGCTAAAGTGTTGGGGCTAAAACAAATCACCGCGCTGGTTTCACCGGATGAAAATCTGGCATTTCGTATACTCGCGCTCAACACCGAGAAGGCACATAACCTGAAAGATCGCAGTCTGGAAGTGATCCGCATGGCGCGCAATCTCGCCCAACGTCATCCGCGCAGTAAAGAACAGGATTACCACAGCGAATTCGATGCACCGGAATTTTTAACTTTGGGAATTATTTACGCCAAGTCCGGCCGCTTCGGTGGTGGGGCTTATACATCGTTTTTGAAAAAAGTTGATCGCTTTACCGACAAGACTTTACCAATGAGCTTGCGCCTGCGGGAAGACTATGCTTCGCGGCTGGAATCGATAGAAGCCGAGGTGAAAAAAATTATCCTGAAATTACAGGCCAAAGGTTTTAAGTCTCCGTATTTGCGTAATTACATCGTCGCCCGTATCAATCCGGTGCGTTTTCACAAAGCCAAAAAAGGCGATAACAAACCGGCCATGCCGATCGCGGCTGCGTTAACCCGCATGCTCGCCAGTGCCAAAAAGTTTAATATCGACTCGGTACGTCCCGGCGATCTCGCCCTGGTCGCAGCACTATCCAGCGAATAATTACGCGTGTGCTATCGTTTTATCGGTAAACAGATAGTCTTTTAATTCTTTGGAAAAAGCAGAATCCTTGCGGCGAATCCATTCCAGTACCATCGCCGCATGTTCTTTTTCTTCATCACGATTGTGCGCCAGTATCGCCTTGAGTTCCTTGTCCTTGCAGGCATCAACCCGCTGGTTATACCAATCCACCGCTTCGAGCTCTTCCATCAGCGACGTGATGGCACGGTGCATGTCGCGCGTTACATCCGATAATTCATTGATTGGTTCATGATAGCCTTCGTTTGCCATGGTCGTTTCCTCATGTTCTGGGTGGAAATATCCAAGCCTGCTTATTCCTATATATAGTACTTATTCCTGTTTTAAAATCCATCGTTTTCCCAACCATCTGAAATTCCGTTCAGCATTAAATATCCCGCGAGCAAAGTGCGAATAGCGACGTTCGTTATGCGTATTGCTGCCGCAACACCCGGCGAGTCGCACGGCCATTGCCCAGCGAGGCCCTGGGTACATATCCGTGATCCAGATCGCGAATTGCTGTATTTAGCGCTGTTCCCATAGACCTCTGTACATAGCCACACCTAAATATTTAACCGGTCAATCCGCTAACCCTTACAGAGCACATTTCGTGACAAAGGCAAGCCAGCTCGAAAGACTGGTACGCAAAGTTACCTGCCTGTAGCCGCAAGGTGATGGCAGAGGGACTACCGGAGAAAAATGCATGCGTTTGGTTACTACTGCACTGAGTGTATTACTGTTAATGCTTGGCTGCGCGATGCCGGCATCCGCGGATTTTGCCGATCAATTTCGTGCGTTTATCGTTGGCAACGAAACACCGGTCACACAGGCGATCGACAATGTGGCGCAAGGTTGTATGCAATGTCATGACGGTTCCAGTGCGTCGCATATCACGCTACGTCGCAGTGGCAGTCCGCTGCAAATCCGCGGCTCGCAAACGCTCAATCATCCCGTTGGCATGGTATATGATGATTCTGTCCGCAAAGACCCGCAAAGTTATCGCTCGCGCACTGCGCTGCATCCAAATATCAAGCTCGTGAATGGCCAGGTCAGTTGCGTGTCCTGTCATCAAGTGAAATCAGATTCCCTATTGGCTGCGAATACTTCACCGGTTACATCCGCGCTGCCATCCAACAGTTGCACCGCAACAAAAGAATTAACCACCGGTCACGGCGATAAAGCGCTGTGCATGGCCTGTCATAATAAATAACGCGTTATCGGAACAACGGATAATCCGAGTGTGCGGATTTACCGTGAAAATATTTGTAGCGGAATAATCCATCAAGTCCATGACAATCCGCGCATAAGATCGATTCGGTATCGCTCACACGCAAGAAACTGCTACGCACGTCGCCTTCGGTATTCTTCCCTGTGCCTTCTTTCTCAGATTTTGCACTCCATTGATGGGGATTGTGACAACTCAAACAGGTAATCACCCCGGTCTTCGCCGGTAAGCCATCGGGTCCATAGACACGAATACCATGTGCGCCCTTGGGATTGAAGCGTGCGCGAATTTCCGGTGACCAGGCAGTGACCTTACCCGGATGTTTGCCTTGGCGATCGGGTGGGACTTTCGCCGCGGCGACCTGACCATCGGCATGGCAACTGCGACACAGTTTTTCATCGATATCCTGACCGCTACCCAATTGTCGCGCCCACAACCGCAAATCACCTTCGGCGTTATGTACGTTATGACATTGTCCGCAGACACCGGATTGCAGCGCGGTATCGCCCTTGGCATTTTTGGTTTGCGGAGCGATTACGGTCAAATCGTGGTCTGTTCCACGCACCCGGCTTTGTTCACGATGACATTCGACGCACAACTCAGCACGACCCGCAGCTTGCCGCCGCAAGAAACTGGTGCTGGCATCTCCTTCAACGGATTTATTGGCACCGTCGTGATTCTGCGGATCAGCTGGATTCCATTGATGCGGATCATGACAGGTCGCACATTCGATCTGACCACCACTACCATCTCCATTCTTTTTGAATAGCGGCAGGTGCGGTTGCATGCCGCTCGCCAGCTGACGATTGAACGGATGACTATGGCTACCGATGATTTTTTTATCCGCCAATCCATCCTTGCGATGACAACTGGTACACAGTGCACCGGATTCACCGGTATCGGCACCACGTTCACGTGCCCATAAAAAATCGCCTTTGGCATTATGCGGCATATGGCAGGTGGCACACACACCTTTATTTTCAACTGACGCTGTCTTGGTTTGTGCGTCTGACTTTACGTCCGGCATGAACGCGGCATTATGTTTGCTGAATTGCACGGCGCTTTTGTCGACATGGCAGTTGGCACACAGTGCGGAATTTGCATCGAAGGGCAGCCGCAGAAAACTGCTGTGCCCATCGCCTTCAATCTCTTTGGGATCCGTTGCGGCTTTTTCTTTATCGGTTCGATTATCGTCAGCGGACCAGCGATGCGGATCATGGCAACTGGCACAACCGACTTTACCGCCGCTGTCGGTGCGCATGCCTTTGTCATCATATAACGGTAAACGTTGTAACACAGTCCTGGCATCGGGCAACGGAAACTGACTGGTCCAGCCTTCGCGTGTGGCGGTGATGCCCGCTTTGGATACCGCAATGTTGATCGGGTGACTGTGCTTGCCCACGGTTTTTTTCTTCGCAAGTCCTTCTTCGTTGTGGCAACTCAGGCAACGTGCCGACACCGGATCGACACCTGGATACAGATCGCGCGCCCACAATGCCGTGCCTTTGGCTTTATGCGGTAAGTGACACACACCGCATGGCCCCGATTCGGTCACCGTTTGATTTTTACTATTGTGGGCCTCCGGTGCCATCACCGCCATGTCATGTTTGGTATGGCGAATCCGATATTTGTCGGCATGACAGGTGCCGCATAATTCCGAATTCTCCTTGCTCATCACCAGCAACTTGGTTTGTGTGGAACCGTGTGGTGTATGACAGGATTGACAGATCACCGTACCGCCACGACCGAAGTGCGAACCGTGTTCACGCAAGACTTCCGGAGGATTGGCAAGCTTTTTAAAGACCGGATGATTACCTTCGGCCGGTCCGGTACTGCGATCCAGATGGCAGGCGAAACACAAACTGGAATCGACATTCTTGACGCGCAAAAACACCGGTGACTCTTCCTGCTTCCAATCCACCCCATGCGCGCTGTGACAGGTACCGCAATAGAGTTTGCCATCTTCATTCAGTGGGAAAATGGTTTTGCCTTTTGATGTGGGTATCCTGACTTTATCCGACGGCTTCACACCAACCGGATGACCGTGCGCGCCACTACGCCATACCTGCCGCGAATCCAGCATAAAGCCATCGTGACAGGAAAAACACATGCGTTCAGTACTGGCGACATCCTGCTTGCCGGTGTCGACGACGGGTTTGGCATCAAACGGAATCAGGGTCGTGACATCGGTGCGTTTGAAATCCTTCAGCCACATGATGTGGCAGGTGGCGCATTCGCGATTTTCCGCCACATCATTTACAGCAAACACCACTGGCATACTGCAAAACCCCAGCAACACGCTTGCTGCTGTTCGCCATGCGTTGCTTGAGACACCATTGATCATGGCGGCAACTCAACCACACTGACGCGATTCTTTAACATTTCGGTGACGTACAGGCGATTATCGTTATCTATCGCCATGCCGGCCGGCGACGTAAAGGTATGGGGTTTATCACCTGAGCCCAGTACATGCGCGAAGCTGTAATCCGTATTGAATACCTGCACCATATCCATGTAACTGTCGCTGATATAAACACGTCCCTTATGATCCAGCACGACACCCTTGGGTCGGAATAATTGGCCGGGTAATACACCCCATTCACTGATTAGAAAAATCTGGCCGCGGGCATCGCGTGCCTGCACGCGGGTATTCAACACATCGACGACATAGACGCGGCCATCCTTACCAATGCTGATCGTCGCGGGATAACGAAACTCCCCGCGCATCAAGCCTTCGCCACCCCATTGCGATAACAATTTACCGGTGGGACTGAAGGCCATGACTTTATGATTGGTGTTACCGGTGACATAGATCGTTTTACCGGATGCATCGATGGCCACATCGATCGGCGCGATGTCCTTCCCATCGACCTTGACTGGCAGAGAACGCACAAACTTGCCTTCAGCGCTGAAAATTTGAATACGACGATTGCCTTTATCGGCGACGTACACCAGACCGGCGTGATCGATACCGATACCGACGGGATCACGCAACTGACCGGGGCCATTGCCACGGCTGGCAAAGGTCGTGATGCGTTTGCCATTGCGCTCGAACACCGCGATGCGGTGATTGCCGCTATCGACCACATAGACACGACCGTTGGAGCCTATCGCGACATCGGAGGGTAGCGCCAATCCTTCAGACAGCGTCACCACCGTATGCACTTGCGCCAACGGTATTTCGGCACAGGCAAGCGAGGAGATAACGCCGCAGATTAGCGCGAGCCATCCGCGGCGCCAAGCGCTGACAAATTTATTTTTTATTTGTACCTGCTGGCGCATCGTAGGTTTCCTTCCACCAGGTACGCGGATCTTTTTGAATATCTGTGTCATCCTTGGTGGATGGTCGATCCGCAGGGGTTGACGCTGATGATTTTTCCGAACGCATCAGCGTCGGCATATAGAAATTCTTGTACTTCTCGACCAGACCAATGATATTTAAATTGGTGATGTCACGCGTACGACGATCCGAAAAACCCAGTTCGCGGAACGGCACATAACTTTTGGTTTCATCGGTGTGGCAACGCGTACAGAAGCGGCCCTTGGGCATCACCAGACGGTGGAAGGTTTTCTTGACGCCATCGCGATCATGATCAGATAGTTTATCCTTTATTTTTACAAATTCACGCGCCTCAGGATCGTCCATGGTGATCTCGACTAATTTCTCCTGGCCATCGACCTGCATATACGGCACGATTTTCGAATACATGTCATCGGTCGCCAGCAAGTAGCCGGTATCCGGATCCACCTGCGTACCAAACGGCTTGCCGGTCGTGGCGATACCGGTGAAATTCAACCAGCGCAATTTCAACGACGCTTCGGCGACTTTCTTGTCATTGACATGACAGGTCATGCAACCGACAAACTGGGTGTGCATATTCAGTAACGTGCGGATCATCGGTTCCTTGGAGTGCGGCAGATCACCGTGACAGGAGAAACACACGTTCTTGGCGCCCAGCGTGGTGATATCTTCAGCCGGTAAATTATGAAAATGCCGCAAGCGTTCGGCGGTACGGCCTTCACTCAACCGACTCAGTAACGCCGGTGTTTTGGCGGGTTTGAAAATATCGAAGTAACCGGTTACCGTGGCGATCATCACAAACAGCAGACTGCCGATAATACCAAACAAAATAATCGTGGTAATAAAGGCGATCACCGGGTGATCACGCCGCATGCCGACGACACTGAATGGATTGGAAGTAAAGCCGCCCGGCAGCTTGGCTTTATGGTCCATGATAACCATGATGGCGATACCCAGGAAAAAGAACAGCAGCACCGCAATCACGATGATGATCGTATTGGCTGTTGTCATGTCATGCATCGTTATTCTCCCAGATCATCCGTGCGGATCGGTCAGCATTAACCAGATCGCAATAATCCCGAATACAGTCCACAAACCCACGATGATTAGCGCCGTGTAGGCGATAATCTTTTGCCAGCGTGTTAACGGCAGAATCATGGCTAGGCGCCTTTATGACCGGGCGCGGGTTCGCCGGTCATCGATAAGCTTTCAGGCACCAACTCGCGACTTTCGAGCACATCCTGTAGCGCCTTGCGTTCGGCCGGCAATTCGACCAGATTACGCAAGTATTCCAGAAAGTGCTCTTCCATCTGATGCTCGCGGGTGATCTTGCCGGTCAGGAATGTCCACTGCATCGGGAAGCGACCCGGCGCCAGATGCACGTTGTACCAGTGCCAGAAGGCGATAACTAATAACGCCAGCAAGGCTTCGTGCGGATGCGACAGCCGCATCAGCTCCTGCCAGTGCGAGGCGATACTGGCAGGCAAGATCATCGCCCAGATATCCGGAAACAAAAACGACGAACCTGATAACACCATCACGCCGTTACCAAACGCCGCCGCGAAATAGTGAAGTTTCTGTTTGTAATTGAATTTGTCCATTTCCGGACGCTGCGTACGTTTGCCGGCGAAATAGTGTAAATCGGCACGAAAGTCGCGGATATCTTTCCACAATGGAATGATGGTGCGACGGATATCGAATTTTTTGGCGCGAATACGCGCCAGACTGCCGAAAGTGATCGTAAACACGTGATAGATCATTGAGAAAATCATGACCACAGCGATGGTACGATGAATCACACGCGTAATGCCGACACCACCTAACAAATTATTAAAGGGTTCCGCCCAGAACGCTTCAAAAAAATGGATCGGCAACCCGGTGAACGCCAGGGTCAGAAAAGTTACAAACGTCAGCATGTGCTGAATCCGGATATGGATCGAATAGCGATAGATATCACCCAGTGGATTCGACACGACATTCTTGTAGAGTAATACTCTGTCCTCAGGCAGCATCTCGACCACCGCATTGATTTCTGCGCGATCCTTATGACTGACATGATTTTGCCGCATGGAGGTTTCCAATACGTCGTGCGCTTCTTTCGACAGCTTCATTGCATTTCACCTCTGATATATATAACGCGGATCACATCAATCCACCTTAAATGATTCGTTTGCGTCCACGTTTGCTCTTGCGCCACCACGACGATCCATGTGTCAGACGCCAGCCCACGCCATCGCGGCGCCGCCCGATGGTTTCAAATAACGATAGCCCTAATAATGCGGCGATCACCACATAACCGACGATGTTGTAAATCTTTTCGGCAAAATAGCGGAACATATTGCCTTCACGCGTGCTGGTGGGGTGCGGATCGAGTTGTGCATAATTTTGATCGGCATAGGTATGACAACGCTTGCAGGTATTGACACGCCGCTCTTTCGACACCGGCGAGGCAGGATCGCGGGAGGGCCGGATCTCATGCACACTCTTGTAATAGTTAACCTGATCGGCATGACAGTCCAGACAGTTGGCTGCCGCATTAAAACCGTATTTCACCATCTTGCCATGGAAACTTTCATAATAGGATTCCACTGCCAGCGGGTATTTGCGGCCCATCTCTCTGCCTTCGGCCTTGGCCTTCGCCAGATGACGCTCGATTACGCGCTGATCATCATGACAGGTAGAACACAGCGCCACGATCTGTTCGGGTGTGCGGCGCACTTCACGGATACGCCGGCTTGTATGGTTATACCAGCGATTCACAAAGGTGCGATCTTCATGACACAGTACACACCGATCGGTAATTTTCGGTGGCGGCATTGCTTCTTGCGGATTATATAGTGGATTGGTGTGACAGGTGACACAGTAGGGTTTGTCCGCATCGGTGCCTTCGGCGACTTTACTGCGGCCATGCACACTTTCGCGGAAGGCATCATAGATCGGTTTATGACTGAAAGGTTTGCCCGTGGCCGGATTCTTCACCGAGTGGCATTCGGTATTGCAGGTCACGCCGATCTTGACCGGCTTATGCGGCAGCTCGTTGATCTCGGTGTGACAATCGCGACAAGGCACATTACGGTGTACGGTACGTGCGAATACCTCGGGCTGTATAAAATATTTACGCAACACACCATCTTCGGTAATCCGCGCCATGCGCGGATATTTATGGCATAACAGACAACCTTCAGAATCCTGGAATGCCTGTGCCGGCAAGTGTTCGGCTGTTTCTGCCGCCAGCGCATTCACACTCAGCCATCCACACAACAGCAGCACCCAACGTATCGTTAGCATGTTATATACCTCGCGCCACGCCGGCATCGCTGTTTATTTGTCATGGCAATTCTCACAAATTTCCTGCATACGCAGACGTTGCTTCTCGCCCGCCCCTTTGGCCGCCGCCTTCACACGGATCACCCCGCGTGCATGCGGGTTATGACAGGTGCCGCAAAATACCTTGCCGGTATTCGGATCCAGCGGCAAAACAATATCATTTTCCTTTTGCATCTGCTCACGACGTTGCGCAACGCGATCTGACGGTATACGCAAATGATTGGGCAGGCCACCACCGTTTGAAAATGAGAATCCACCAGGATGCGGTTTGACCGGATGGCAATTGGCGCACATCGCCACCAAATCCCCTGTCACAACAAAGTCCACGTCGGCAATACTGCGTGCAGAAGTCACATCCGGTACCTGATCATGGCAGATCTGGCAGGTTGACTTGCGCAAGTTACCTTCCTTATCTATCTGATCGTGCGGATTCAAGCGCATGTATTGTTTCGGATCGTGACAGCGATAACACAGGGCACTACGATCCGGATACGGCCCTTCACGGAAAAAACGCGGGTTTAATCCACGCTCATTGCGACGCTCTTCACGACACGTCATTGGCAGATCATGACAGGTGATACAACTCATCGCGCCACTACCACGCTTGACGGCCTGTGCAAACGATGGTGTCAGGCGTGACTGCATGGCTTTGGGAACCGGCATGCCGGTGGGATGAATAAAACTGTGATCGGTAATCGCACCATGACAGGTATTACACATGCGATTGATATCCTTGTCACGTAATTTGAGATTATCACGCACGGGTTTACCGTTATGACAGGCGCTGCAGGCATCCTGTCGCCAATGCGGATTCGGTACTTGTGTGAGTGCGAGCTTACCTTCAGCCACCAGCGCGGGAATTCGCTGCGGTGCTTTCAGTAAAGTTGCTTCGCTTGGTGCCGGCGTCATAACATTTTTACCTTGTTCTTTATTTGATTCCGCCGCGACAACCACACCTGTCGCTATCATCAAGCTACTGATAAATCCAACTAGTATGCGTATTTGTAGCATGTTTTATTTTTCCTGACACACACACTCGCAACATAGTTTGCTGACACTGTAGCGACTCCCTCGCAGTCAGATACTGACATACATCAACTCCATTCACATCGCCGGGCCCATGCCACCGCACATGCCACCACCGGCACCACCGGCAGCACCATAAGTGCAGGGGTTGTGGTTCATGCCGTGACAGGTCAAATAGCACCGACCGGAAAATGTCCCTGTTGATTCGTAACGCAGAATATTCGAAGAACTCGGACTAACCTGCCCGGTATTGAAATTGATCAATTTACTGTTATTGGTACTGTTCCCCTGCGTCACACTGATCCCGTGTGGATCGTGACAATTATTGCACGGTGCATTGACGGTCGCCATGCCGCCGCCACCTCCACCGCCGCCCATGCCACCACCACCGCCGCCGCCCATACGCGTGCCACCGCCGATATGGAAACTGTGGCGTGGAAAACTTTGATTACCGAGGATACTGCTGCGGTTATGACAGTTATAACAAAGTGCATACGTCGCCGGGCTTTCTACCGTCGGGTCGGCTGTTATGTATTGACGCACTAACAACGGTGCATACTGTGACCCATGTGGTCCGTTCGGACCGGTTGCACCGGCCTTGGGCCCGCCATCGTTATTATGACAATCGGTACAATTGATTGTACTTGAAGTACTCAGTCCCGCCGGGGCACCCGCTAGACTTGGTACGTTGGCATTCTTGCCTGCACCTTCAATTGGATGATAAGACGGATTTGCCGTGGCGAATTCCAGCCGCACATTGGTTTGCACCAGCACACGCGCCGTGCGTGCCGCCGGTTTGTTGGTGCTATCGGCGTGACAACGGAAGCACACTTCATATTCACGTGTTACCGGATTGACTTCCGTGCCACCGGCATTCACCCCACGCACACCGGTGAGCGGTCCGGCCAGATTACCGGTCGCCGCCGATTTTGCCGCATGCGGATTATGACAGTCATAACATTCCACATGGCGTGCGGCCACCACTGCCGGTTCTTTGGGATCATGCACACCGCTCGTGCTGGTAATCGGATGATGTGAAAATTTATTAAACTCGGTCATGATGTCTTTCTGCGCGACATGACTGTTATGGCAAACCGAACAATTGGTTTCTTCCACTGCGGAATTGAGCAAGCGTGCACGTCCACCGGCACTATGCGGCTTGTGACAATTCAAACAGGCATTATTCGCCACCGTGGTCAGACTGCTACTGGGCCACGGATCCGGTGCAACGCCATTCCAGGTTGCATTTGATGTGCTGTGCGAGGATGCCGTCCAGAAATTTTTAATATGGCAAGTCTGGCATAACGCCGAACGCGTATTCGCCATTACTAAAAATTTACCATTGCTGTCGTCATGGGGATTATGACAACTGGTACATTGTAGCTGACCGGTCTTATCCAGCTTAACCGCACCAGTAAGCGTGGTTGGATTGACCAACTCACCACGCTGATTGGCGAGTGTCGTGGTGAAATTGAAAGAGATTGGATGATCGTCGGACAGATCCGTACCCAAACGCCCGGCACCAACAGGCATTGTTGTTACACCGCCCACCATGTTGATCGTCGTGCTGGAATTCAGCACATCACCCAGTGCAATAGTCCCATCATGGCAACTCAAACAGAGTATCGACGATCCGGTTGGCTGACCAGGTGTCGCTATCGCAGTGGAGCTGCTATACGGTGTATAAGCATTGGTATTACTGCGTCGATTCCATAATGGGCTATTCGGTGCAGCATTATGCGGGGTATGACAGAAAATACAGATCTGCGATTCACTGCTGGCCTTGACGGCGCCCGTGCCACTCACTGACAGATTATGTTTGCTGGTACTGATGGCTGCTGACGCTGCAGAGGCCAACATCGCAAAAATAGCTGTAACAATAAATTGATAGTTACGTCGCATCATGGTTTATCTCCAATATATTGCAGCACTTGTACGCGCTGGTTGTGCGCGTCGGCAATATAAATTGTGTTATTGTCGCTGATGAACAAGCCGGTTGGCAGCCAGAATTCACCTGCCGCCTGCCCTTGCCCACCGATATCCAGGAGAAATACACCCTGCGGGTCGAAAACTTGCAATGCATGAAACAACGCATCGACCACATAGACATGCTCAAAACGATCGACCGCGACGCCCTTGGGACGTGACATATCGCCCAAGGCATTCCCGTTATGACCAAATTTGCTGATAAATTTACCGGCCTGATCCAATATCTGGATACGGAAATTCAGTGAGTCGGTCACATACAATCTTCCTTGTTGATCACGGCTAATGTGCGTCGGATAATTAAATTCACCGTCGCCATTGCCACGCTTGCCAATACGTGCTCGCTCCTGGCCATCCAGGCCGAAAATAACGATCTGATGGGCGGCGGCATCCACCACCAATAATTGCTGCGCAACAGGATCGAATACCAGGCCAGCAGGTTGTTTTAGCTGAGTATTCAGTAATATCGGTGTGGCAAGTTCTGCATTTGGCTCAATCACCAGAATTTTTGCCAGGACCGAATCTGCTACATACACTTCATTGTGATTCCCAACCGCCAAACCAACCGGACTGGGCAAGGGTTGATCTTGCGCTGCCTGAATAAAACGGTACCGGCCGCGTTTCTGATCAAAACACTGCACCGCCTTGGCGCCCGGATCTCCGACACACACGGTACCGTCCTGTGTCTGCACTACCGCCATTGGTCGCACCAAATGCGCATCCGATTCGCCCACAAAAAATTCGGCGAGGCGTTCAAAGAAACCTTTGCTGATACCCAGATCGGCAGGCTTACTAAATGCGTTAACATAGCGGACACGTGGTTCGTTCGGAGCCTCCGGCCAGACACGTGCGACAGCAGGTTGAACTTTGCTATCGTTTGCTGTTGTAGCACAACCATTACTGAGTAATAGTGCAGCAAGAACTACGCTACTGGCGACGATCCTTCCATACATGACAGTTATACGCATTAGAAGTCCCGCCGTGCCGTGAATTTAATCAATGAACGGTTGCGATCATAGGTACCTAACATCTCGTGAACATACTGGGCATCACCACGCAGCGACAGCTGCCGGAAGCGCCATTCGATACCGAGTGAATCTCGCAAGATGACGCGCCGCAGACTACCACCGGTATCTTTCTCATAGCTCGCCTCAGCCGTTACACTGGTGTAATTCCATGGATGCGCATTGATTTGCATCGACCAACCGATGAGGTCCACGTCTTCGGACGAATTACTGTAATCCACCAGTTGGCGCCGTAATGAAAATCGCGGACTCATGCGTGCGACTACTGGAAACTGCACATAAGTATCGTAACTCTGGCGGCGATAGGGTGCGAGCTCTTCATCCTGACGCTCAAACATTGCCTCACCACCTATCGTCATACTATTGAACAAGGGTTGATCAACGCGCAATCCAAACAAGGTGTTATGTGAAGAATTGAACGGCAGTGTCGGTGTACCGGTTACCACATCATAACTTGCCACGAGATAACGCACGTAGACCGTGTAATTACGATACAGCGTCAGACTGGCCTGATAGTTTTGATTTAAAGAGGTATAACTATATTGCGCCGGGCCTCCGGTTCGTACGGAATAGTCCACCAGCACCTGTGACGGCAGTGTTACAGTATCAAGACGCTCAATTTGAGTTTTTGAACCAATCACTGTCACTTTATACGATACCGGAGGATTCTCCGTATATTCCTGGTTATGCGCGGTATCCCAAATACGTATCGTACTTATGTCGATGAAATCGTGAGGCAGTGTCACCGCCACATTAACATCGAGCGTGATAGGGGCAGTACCTTTTACAGCGATGTAGGATGCGACTATATTGCGATCGTTTGAATCGTAGGTAATGCCTGCACCGAATCGCAGCGTGACATTTTCCCATGGCTGCAAATAATTTCCATGTGCCCCAATCCCCTTGCTGCGCGCATTCCATCCGGTAATACGATCGTCAGTTGCATGAACGTCTGTAGCCAGGGATAACCGATCGGCGTCGCTGTAATTCACCCCAACTCGACCTGATTGGTTGGTTGCCTCCACATCTGAGGCATATATCGTTTCATTACTGGTTTCTTTGCTTTTGTACAAATTATAGTTGTAAAACGTACTCAGGTTTTCTGAATGCTGCCAGCGTATATCCGGTGAAAAGCGCAAATCCTTATGATCCAATAAATAATCCGGACGCGAAAAAGATAATGAACTGACATTGATAACCTGGTTGTAGGAAAATTGTTTGCTTGTTCCAAACAAAAAACGGCCATCGAAACTCGCATTGTGCGAATCCACTTGCGACGGGTTAATCGTGAAACCGGTGTTACCACTGGCCGTCTGCAAGCGACTCACCTGATAAAATAACTGGCCTGTATTGTCTGCACCAAAGTTTGATGTCGCACGTACGGATGCCTGATCAAGATTATCATCGACAACCAGTGATGCACTACTACCTGTGGAGCGCTGCTGAAAAGCTTCGGCGGTAATTAATACCGGCGATAAAGGCTCACGTACTGTCAGCGTTACACCTTTTTTAACATTGGTCTGAATGAAACTTTGCGTCAGACTGGTCGTGACGGTGGGATTGAGATGCTCGTAGTAAAAAGCAAATGGCGTGGATTTTTGTTCGAGAAAACTCAGTCGCCCGGCAAAATTGTACAACTCGCTGGATTCACGATTGGCGAGACCGCCCGCTTCGATCCGATCCTGCACGAACAATGGCCCACCGCCCAAATCCATCTTGAGGAAATTGGGGTGATAAATATAGCTGTGAGTATTGATGAAAATCTCTTCTTGCACGGTGGTAATGGCATTTTTGGCGGTGCTGCCACCGGAATCCTGTCGCTCCGAATCGGAAAGATAATTAACCCCAACGTAACCATCAATACCGGTTAAACGAAATGGCGTAATATCTTCGCAAGTACCGACATTGCTGAAACCAAACAGTAGAGTGATCACACTCAGGATCACACCACAGGGTTTTATTTGCCGGCAATACTTTTTCATGCTTAATCTGCTGCACGTTATCGTTATTTTTGCTCAGGCACTGCAACGGCAGGTGCGTCCGCACTATAGTCAGCACCCTCAAATCGGCCAAAGCCGTAGACATTTACTTTACTGTTGCCGAATTGATTCGCCACTAAAATGACATATTCAAGTTTAAAACGGGGATCGGCATACGCCTGGAAATACTGCAGATTGTCATAATCAATGACCACTTGCGTTGGCAGGTTCATGCTTTCCGGATCATCACCGGCACTACCGAAAAACATCAGTAACTTACCATCTGGCGCCATAACCTGGATATTCTGGAATGCCGCATCGACCACATACAGACGCCCTGCGTGATCCATCGCGACGCCCTTGGGTCGGGCAAATTGTCCAAAGCTGGCACCGATGCCACCGAAACTACGTACATATTGTCCATCAAGGGTAAATTTCTGAATACGGAAATTGCCGGTGTCAGTGACATACAAATAATGATCTTGACCGATAGTAAGGTTGGTCGGGAAGACAAATTCGCCTTCCTTTGATCCAGGTTTGCCAATTTTAAAAAGTACACTGCCGCTCGCTTTATCCAGCACCTGAATTTGCTGATGCTTCAGATCGGTGAGGTAGAGTCGATCCCCATCGACAGCCACATCACTGGGCTTGAATTCATCACTGGTGCCATAGGCGCGCACGTAGCGATCGTCCTTGTCGAATACCACCACTTGCTCACGCCCGGTATCCGTCACGTATTTATTGCCATCAACATCGATACTGATATTGATGGGCTTTAATAACTTGCCACCACCGGAACCTTGCACGATTTCAAAACGCCGTTGCTCTAAATTAAAGACCGCATAGCCACCGCCCCGCGTGTCTGCGACATAAATTCGTCCGTTACGAATGGCGACACCATAAGGTTTTTTGATCGATTCCGTCGCTTCGTTTTCCTTGCCGATCAGCGCATCCAGAAAATTACTGCGATTCTCGACAATATCATTAGGCCCGGAAAATGATGTGAGATATTGGATACGCGGCGGATTGGGCAGTGGCGGGTAAAATACTGTTGCCCGTGCCAGTTTCGTTTCTGAAACACTGGCACAACTCGTCATGGCAAATACCATGGCGAGTAGCAAACTGCTTAGGAACAAGCGACAAACTGTCTTGCCACAGGTAGAAACACTCGATCCGGTGGCGGATGGATATTTACTCATGATCATCTGCTGACTCGCTATGCCTGGTGTACGGATTATCGCTTAACTGCATCAGAAATTACCGCCTGACCAGGAGTTACAACCCCAAGGCAGACGGTAACTTCGTACACCAACACACTGCTTACTTGTTATGGCAGGTCAAACACAGTGCACTGCTACCTTTGCTTACGCGCAACAGTGGCGCACCCACACCCACACCGTCAGCGGCGGTGAAGCTGTTATGCACGTCGTGGCAGGATGCACATTCGAGTTTGCCGTTGAACAACATTAAACTGGCAACCGTTCCGGTTTTGCTACGGGTACCACCGGCACCAATCGTCACGCTGCGGGTGGCCGGATCATGCAAGGCGCCATCGGCGGTGGCCAGGGCAGTATCAAAGGTAAAGCCAATTGGATGGTCATTGGCCAGGCTACCTTGAGCTGTTGCACCCACTGCTTTGGTTCCGGTTAACGCACCAAAGGTACCTGCGCCACCGATATAACTATCCAGCGCCACCGTACCATCATGGCAAGACAGACATAGTTTCGATACGCCACTGGGTTGTGCCAATGTTCCGGCATTCAAAGTCCCACTACTATATAGCGAGTAATTTGTTGTAGCTGATAACGTATGGGCCCAAAGCGGCGCGTCTGTCACCGACGTATTGCCACCGTGCGGCGTATGACAGGCGACACAAATTTGTCCGCCGGTAAAATTGACGGTAGGACGAGTAAAATCATGCGCTGATCCGGCAATTACACCCGACCAGGCGATATTGCTGGTAAAACCGGCGATGATGGTGAATAAAACTGCCAGGTTCTGAATATAGCGCGCCTTCAATGTTGATATTTCCTTCATGACACACCTCACTATTTATAATTTGATAATTTTTGTTGTGATACTTGAGTAATTCACTCTGGTATCACTTAGACTAATTCTTAAATTGCAATTAACTTATACGCTCTAGCTTAGCCCGCGATATTGATCGGTATCAATTAATTCTATTATTAGCTTTTCTCGGAGCGCGATAATTTTTATTAATCAAACCTGAGGATAATGATGGTCTATAGGTAGAAGACTGTATTTTTAAGGAAATTGACAAGATATAGCTCGAGCAACTGCAATGTAGTTTAAGTCGCTTTATTTAATATGCGTTAATTCATCCAGATGTTTTGCAATTTCTCCGACAAATTTTAAATACTGATCCTCAGGCATGTAGTGCGCTAGTTCCTTGCAGGCACTACTGGCGATCCCGGCATGCATTTTGGCGTGACTACTATCGGCACAACGCGCACAACGTATCGCGGCCTGAATATGTTCCAGCGTACTCTGCTCCAGCCGCGCCTCAATGCCCGGATGCAATTCCGCACCATTGCTGCGAGCCTTGAAATACTTGGATAGCTCGCCGAAGTTATCCTTATCTATGCCATGCAAACCAGTAACATCTCCACCTGAGTCCGCCCTGGATATGTAAGCCTTATGATGGTCGAGGGCACGATGCAAATCGGGTTCGGTTTTAGCGCGATGACTGATGGCATTCACCAGCGCCAGCAACGGGGATTTAATATCGGTGGTATAGGGTTTAAAGCTTTGTACGGCTTGCTGTTGATAACGATCCATACGCACATGCAACACCGTCAGCAAAAGCCGGGCATAGATCTTTTGCAGTTCTTGAATTAATGCAGTGTAGAAGGAAGTTTTATTCATAATGTTTGGTTTATTTTAACACGGTAGTTGAACACATCTGCATCTGCCACGAATGCTTCCTGACAGCCCTCTTCGCGGGCCAAATTAATCAATTTATTATGGTACACAAACAACACAAAAACCGGGCAAATTGCCATTCTGTCCTCTACAGCCGGTATTGGCCTGACTATTTAATTACATATCCTGTTAATTACATATCCTGGCACTGGTTAAGTTCTATCGATATTATTCTTAATATATCTTACAGCACAAAACAGCGAGAATTCATGAATATCAAGTATGGTCTACTACATATCGATGTACATTAGCTTGATCCAGATCAAAGCTACTTGGCCTTGGTTCAAGTATATATTAGTTGCAATTATTCTATTTCCAGACACCTTCAGTATGGTCCGATTTCGAATGGATAAAACCCAATAATAAATGGTAGGACATAACAATGATCAAACAAACCTGGCAACTTCTTCGCTCCCCAACAGCTAAATATTCCCTGGGTTTATTGTTGCTTGTTGGATTTATCGCCGGAATCATTTTCTGGGGTGGCTTCCATACTGTGATCGAGGCCACCAACACGGAAGAGTTTTGTATTTCCTGTCACGAGATGAAAGACAACGTATATCAGGAGTATAAAAAAACAATTCATTATTCGAATCGTACCGGGGTACGCGCGATATGCAGTGACTGTCACGTTCCTAAATCCTGGGGACATAAAATGGTCAGGAAGATCCAGGCCAGTAATGAGCTCTATCACAAGATGATGGGTACGGTTGACACACCAGAAAAATTTGATGCGCACCGCTTGACTATGGCTAAACGGGTATGGAAAACCATGAAAGAGACAGATTCCCGGGAATGTCGCAATTGTCACCGTTTTGATTTCATGAAATTAGAAGACCAGGACAAAACCGCGGGCAAAAAGCATGCGAGATCGATTGAGCAGGGAAAAACCTGTATTGATTGCCATCAAGGCATTGCTCACAAACTGCCTGCCGAAGAAGATCAATAAACAATCAAAGTATGTTATCGATATAAGGAGAAAGCTGACATGAAAAAACAAAATAAATATTGGATTCCACTGGTGTTGGCCTGCAGTCTGGGCATGATGACAAATAGCGCCATGGCCGATGTAGATGCACTTGTCAAAAAATGTGCGGATTGTCATGAAAAGGATGGCAATAGCAAGAACTCAGACACTCCCAGCATTGCCGGTATGTCTTCTGCATTCTTTCTGGAATCAATGAAAGGCTATAAAACCGGTAGCCGGCCTGCCCTGAAACTGAAGGACAAGAAAGAGGATATGAAGGATGTTACCAATAAACTCTCGGACGCCGATGTTAAGGCACTGGCAGGTTACTTTAGTAAACAGAAATTCACTGCCTTTAAGCAGGAATTCAATGCTGACCTGGCTAAACAAGGCAAACAACTACACAAGCAGTATTGCGACAAGTGCCACTCGTCAGGCGGCACTTCGACTGAAGACGATACCGGCATTCTGGCTGGCCAACCGGCAGGCTATTTAAAATACAGTATGGACAATTATGCCAATGGCAAGCGTGAAATGAGCAAGAAAATGGCAACTAAGTTTAAGGCCATGCAGGAAGCCGCTGGCAATGATGGTATTACACAATTAATTCACTATTACACCAGCCAACAGTAATCTTATTTTAGATTGAAACCACGGGTGAACAGCCCGTGGTTTTTTTGCGCTTATCAGTTGTTAATAATTGTAGCGAAGCGTCAACCAATATACGCCGATCTTGTAATTCGGTGCGGTATTCCCCAGCGTGAGTACATCGCTTAATGTATTAACTGCTACATTATCGATATACCAGTTCTTCTCGTCGTATTTTTCGTATTGATAGGTCCCTTTGACGGACAAGTTTTTGTCAATGCGATAGTCGGCGTGCAACGCCAGGCTGTCACGCTTCGTGGTCAAATCAGGGAATGGGCTGCCTGTACTCAGATTAATGGCCGCACTTGATCCGGCATGCACATAGTCAAGCCCGACTTTGAGTTTGTTTTCAATAATCTGATAACTGCCACCAAGGCCGAGCGTATTCACCTTGTCATCGTTAGTGGCAGTCCAGGTGGTGCCCGCCTGTTCGGATTTGATGTTGGTAGTATGGACAAATCCAGAGAAACTTAAATCCTTGTTAACCAAATACTGAATATCCGCCCCAGCGGAGAATTCATCACTCTTGGTCAAACCGATTGTGGTGGCGCTGTAATCAAATTGGGCTACATCACTGGAAAAATTCATGGATAACGCATCAGTAGCAGCAACACTCAGATTAAATTCCAGTTTATTACCTTTTCGATCGGCCATATTGTATTTGCGCATGAGTGGATTATCTGGCGGTACAACCTCGCTGACCACATTGTAATTGTCGATGCTGCGGTCGCTGAGTTCAGCTTTAACGCTGTATTGCAGTTTATTATCCAATCGATGCTTCAACCTGGCCCACAGGCTCGTTTCCTGCGTCAATTCAACGGACTGGTAATCCCGATTTACCGTGGCATACTGACCACCGCCACTTAATCTAATTTGATTGTCAAATTTGTAATCCGTGTCGATTTTCAATTTCTGTTGACGAAAGCCGTAAGGAAAGTTGGCGCGCGATGTACCGGTAAATACATCATCTGCCCTGACATAGGTGTAGGTATATCGTGCGGTGGAATTATTCTGTTCGCTATGTTCAAACACCGCATGCCAGGCCTGGGCTGGGCTGTACTGCCAGTGCGCTGCCAGATTTGTATTAATCACCGTAACTTTTCCATCTAAAGAAGTTGTCGGTAAAGCTGGCGGAGCCAGTGCACCGTTCACCGTGTAGGGCAAAAACACCTCATTTTGTGACAATTGCGCATAGGAAAACATACCGGTCAGTTGCACATCTTTAAACCCGAGATAATTACCGCTTAACAATAGTTGATGCTTGCTATTATCGGGTTCTGTTCCTGCCTGACCCTGGCTTGCTGGCGTGTCATAAGCATTATCCCAACGCAAGTATTTGTTGGTGTTTTCGAATTTGGAATGCAGCAAGGCGATCTGCCCATTGAATCCGGTTTGCTGGTAATTCGCCTTGAATTCGAGATCATCGGTCGTGAAGTCGACTGGGGCGGACAGTGTTACGGAACGGTTAAATCCAAATCCAAATGCCACAGGGCGATTACCTTCCTTGGTTTGATGTTTAAATGACGCGGCATAAGACCATTGTGACGATGCGATATATTCACCGCCCAGTTTCATTGAGCGCCGCTGAGTTGAAATATTGACATCATGCAGATCCGTAGCCAGCGTCGTAAACCCGGCCGTGCTGGCGGCTGGCACCCAGCCGCCGGGTAGTGTTTGAGTTGTGCTACCGCTATAGGGCGTGCGGCTCGTATCCAGCGTGTAGCGAGTGATCTGGTCGATGTCGAGATTTAGTTTGTACAGTCCCTGTCGACCACCTTCTATACCGATATTCGGTGATTCCAGACCAAGATTATCGCCGCGCAGATTCCAATAGGCCCCCTCATTATCCCGATAGAGGCTATTAAACTCACCATTAAGATAAGTCCCTTTCTTATATAGACCGTTAAATTCACCAAACTTATACGAATCATTACTCACATTACCTAGCCCAAAACTAAAAAAACCTTCCCACTGTTTTTCGGAAAAATCCGGACAATACTTACACTTCCAGGACTTGGTGATGTCGTCGATATTGAGCTTGTCGTCAGTTTGCGTTTCGGCAAGTACGGGCCAGGCCACGAACCCCATCAGAGAGATCAGGGCAAATTGTCGGTAGCATCGCTGTTTCATGACTGTTCTCCCGTCTTCTGGTGTTAAGACTGCTATTCTTGTTATCACCAGCTTCTGATATATGTTCAATTCCTTAACGTAACAATTTCACTCCGGACGGATGATTGCTGCCGTGCACTTGCGAGTGACAATTCAGGCAGCTTCGACCGAGCAAAAACCGATCCGGTGTGCCGGATGGCAACCCATCTGCGGTATAGGCAGCACTGGGATGACCGCTTGCGGCATGACAGGATTGGCACAGTAATGGCGGCTGTTTCTTCAACAAGGCCGGGTGCAGGGAACCGTGTGGTGAATGGCACAGTGTGCAATCTTCGGCTACCGGTGCGTGCGTCCACAATAGCGGACCCCGCTTCTCTGTATGGCAGGTATAACAAAGATCATTTTTGGATGTGCTGTTCACCAGCTTGTCGGTCATTGTCCCATGCGGGTTATGACAATCCGTACAACGCATTTTGCCATAGCGTATCGGGTGTGCCGAAGTGCGGTTAAATTCGGCGCGTTGGTTGATATGACAGGACATACATTTTTCGACTTGCGCCACACTATCGCGCATCGGATCCTGGCGTGCATGAATTACATGACAGCTGGCACAGGCCATGTTTTCTTTTTCATGTGGACCGCCTGCCCAATTCATACGATGCAGATCGCTATGACAACTCAAACACACCCCATTTTGTTCGGCAACCGGCGTCCAGGCTTTGGTGCCAAAAGCACGAATCGGCGCTTTCTTTTCACCTTCTTTCACTGCAATTTGGTGATCGCCTACCGGGCCGTGGCAGGTTTCACATTGCAATTGCGCCATCGGTGAACGCGGGTCGACGCGATTACCGTGCCGGGTTTTAAAAATGGGCAGGACAGGATAGGCGTTATCCTCATCATGGCATTTTAAACAGGTATCGGCTCCTTTCGATGAAAAGGATCGATCAGGTTGTTTTTCATTTGGTTCAGCTGCTATTGCACAGAAATTTGTCAAAATTAATGCGGCAATGAAACCTACTACTACACTGCGAGACCGTTGTGAGTTCATAGTCATCCCTAAGTTCTTTTTATTTTAATAGCGCCAAGCCAGCACCCGACACAGCACACATCGAAACGGTGACTAACGAGAAACCGCTCCCATCCAACTAGGATTTGGATGCAATAAACGCTTGCAGATCAAGTACACGTTGCTCAGGTAAATTATTAAAGGCAGTCATCAATTGCGTTGCCAGATCATAGTCACTCATATTCGAGGTGATCATATCCTGCTTCAGTGCCAAATTTGATGCGCCAAAATGCGGTGGGGTATAATCAGTACCCAGACTATGACAGGTGCTGCAATTACTCTCGTAATAGATTTTTCCACTATCCACTGAACCCACGAGCGGAGCCGGCGGCAGGGCTACGGCAGGTGGCGGTGTCGTTTCCGAGCCACTCTGATAACAACCCGCTAAAGCAAGGTTGAATAAAACCATTGTTGCTATTGTTGTGAATGTTTTCATGGCTATCACCTTCCTGAATATTGGATCTTTAGATAATCGGCGGTTGATTATCCAATAACTCTTAGTCGCCTCCACCGCCGCCGCCACTACCGCTTCCAGATAAATAGTTAGCGATAGCTTGTTTCTGGCTCGACGTCAGCGTAATTGAATTCATTAACTGCACCCTACTGATGGCGCTGGTGATCTGACTGGTAGTTGCATTTCTTACACTTTCATAGGTGCCACCGCGACCGCCAGGACCATGGCAGGATGAGCAATAACTATTGTACAGCTCCACACCTGTGGTCGGTGCCGGCGCGACGCTGGCCAATGCTGCGGCAATCGACTGGATCTGCGTCGACGTTAAGTTGATGGTGTTCATCTGGTTAACGGTCGAGATTGCATTGGTGATCTGCGTGGCGCTGCGATTCAACTTACTGCTCGAGGCCAATGCGCCATGACAACTTTGACAATACGTGCCATATAACGATGCACCATCGGTTGTCGGTGGCGGTGTGGTCGTACTCACCAGGGCAGCCGCAATGGCCTGGATCTGCGTAGATGACAAATTGATCGTGCTCATCTGGCCTACGCTGCTGATCGCGTTGGTGATCTGCGTGGCAGTACGATTCAACTTGGCACTGGTCGCCAACGCGCCATGGCAACTCTGGCAATAGGTGCCATATAACGATGCACCATCAGTTGGAGGCGGTGTTGTGGTGATCCCTCGCAGATAATCCGAAATGCTCTTGATCTGGCTTGAAGTTAACGAGATCGATCTCATTTGCTGTACACCACTAATCGCACTGCTGATCTGACTGGTGGTTGAACCGGTGACATTTTCATATTGTCCACCACGTCCACCAGGACCATGACAGGCTGAACAATAACTATTGTAGAGACCTTCACCTGTAGTTGGTGAAGTGCTACTCACCAACGCGGTGGCAATCGCCTGAACCTGCGTGGCGGTCAAGCCACTGAGAGATCCCATCACCCCGCCTGCATTGCCATTAATCGCACTTTGGATCTGCGACGCGGTGCGATTGAGTTTGGCACTGGTTGCCAACGGTCCATGGCAACTCTGACAATTGTTGGCATAGAGTGTGGCACCATCGGTCGGGGGGGGTGGTGGCGGAGCTACCGATACCAACGCGGTGGCAATTGCTGTTGGCGATCTAGAAGGAATGGTTGAAGCTAAGACTTCTGGGGGTGGATTAACTTTTGGAAACATTCATGGAAATATTAATGGTAAGACTTCAGGCGGGGGAATTACAATTGGAGAGTGTGCAGGAAATATTAAAATAAGTACTTCCGGTGGTGGAATAAAAATTAAAAAATGCGAAGGGTCAGTTGACGCTCATACTTCCGGTGGAGGAATTACAGTAAATGAAGTTTATGGTGCCATCGATGCTTCAACCTCCGGAGGTTCGGTATATGCATCTATTACTGAACAGCCTAAAGAAAATTGTTCACTAACCACATCTGGAGGGGGAATTACAGTTAAACTTGCTAAGAATATTAATGTCTATTTGGATGCGAAAACCAGCGGTGGATCTGTTCAGACTGATTTCCCGATTACGATTAAGGGAAAGATTGATCGCTCAAAATTAAATGGTAAAATAAATGAAGGTGGACCAGAACTTTATTTGAGAAGTTCAGGTGGTAGCATTCATATAGAGGAAAATTAGTATTCTAACCTGGTTCTCATTTAAAAAAATAACGCAAACATTTCTCCTTAAAAAAATGTTTGCGTTAATTTTACTGTGTTTACTTTTATTATTGTTTGGAATTGTAAATGTTTGATCAGAAATAATGTAAAAAATTAAGAGATCACTTTGATTGTGATTCCTTCAAAAATAATTGGAGCTTTGACAGCTAAACCTTGTGAATCTCCAACTTCTAAAACTGCGTAAATGCTCATTGCTTTAATTCAGTATCTACACATAATAAAAAGTAAAACAAGAGTTTAGTTAATTTTTTTATCCCCAAAAAAAATCTCTAAAAATTATTCCTTTTGAAAGAATTATTATAATTAATTAAAGCGAATTTATTAATTAAGATAAGACTAAACTAATTGCAGAAAATATTAAATATAAAACATCTAATTAATAAATGTGAATATCAGAATTTAAAAGTAGTAGCAATAGTTCATTTTTGAATCTGAAAATTAAAACCACTAAAAAAATATAATTTTAAAAATAAAATTTATTATTATAAAAAATTATTGCTTCTATACGACACATAGCACATCGACCGTAACCAAAAAAATAGATTAATGATTTCGTACAATGTAAAAATGTATTATGAGTAATGTGTTATATCAAATTAAATATTGACGAAAACTTCTATAGATTCGTATTATCGAGATAAACCAGTTCTTCGTCTAAATTAATATAATCTGTTATTTCATCCGCTGAAAGTTTGAATATTTGAATATGAGAATCTCCTTCCACACTCCATTCAGTTACTAAGTTTTTAGCTTCTTCAATTGAATCAACATACTGATCATGATGGTCAGCTTTTGCATGAAAACATGTGTGAGTCATTTAGTACTCCGAAAATTATGAGATGAATGTATATAATACCCGCAGGATATTTTATTTTCATTTGAATGAAGATGGTGTGATGAAATTAAATTAAGTGCAGAATTAACACTTATGTGTAATGTTAGATGGGGGGATAATGTGAAAATATTTACCATAATTAGAATTACTCATTACTATTGTTTAAATTAGAAAAATATCTAATATGGATCAATATTTATTTATCTTATAAAGAATTTTTATAATTTAAATTATTCTCAATAAATTTTACTGCCCAAATCAAACCCAAATTTTATTGGTTCTTGTTTCATAAGTTAAGTAACATTATATATTATTTTTACAATTAAAATATATTTGAATATCTATGATGCGTATAATTTCTATAGTTGTCATTATTTTTAGTTTGTTTTTACAGCTACCGGCTCAATCTGACACAAGATTTATAATTTTTGGTGATAGTCAATTTGGAAATCCAGCTGAATATGAAAGAATGGTTTATGAGGCTTCTTTGCTTAAACCAAATTTTGCTATTCAGGTTGGGGATTTAATTCATGGTTATACACATAATAAAGAGCAACTTAGAAAAGAGTGGCAAAGGTTTAAAGGGCAGATTAGCCTACTCCAAGCTCCTTTTTATCCTGTCCCAGGGAATCATGATGTTGTGACTAATGAAGCGGAAGAAATTTATCTTGAAACATGGGGTAAGGGAAAACTTTTGTATTCTTTTGATCGGGGTTCTTCTCATTTTGTAATTCTAAATAGTTGGTGGGGAGATGAAGATGATAGAGTTATGGAATGGCAAAGAAAATGGCTTGATGATGATCTTAAAAAATTTTCAAATCAGTTTTCTGATCAAGAAATAAAATCAAAATCAATATTTGTTTTTATTCATAGTCCCTTATGGAAATATCCTTTGGAAAGTGAAGGAAAGAAAGATTGGGAACTGGTTCATAACATATTAGTAAAATATCCAGTTAAATTAGTTGTGGGCGGGCATACACACGAATATGTATGGGAGAGAATAGATGGGATCAATTATTTAGTTATAAACTCTGCGGGTGTTAAAAACGAAAATGTTATCGGTGGGAAATTTTCTGCATTTATGAATGTTGTAGTTCAGAGCAATGGCGAAGTTGAATATGCAGCAATAAAAGCGGGATCAATTTTACCAATCGATTCTATTGATCCCATAGACAGAATTGAAGCGAATAAATACAACATTGAAGAAAAATCTATTCTTATTGAAGCGTGGAATGTTGGTAGTAGAATGAATGATTCAGTGAAAGTTGAATTAGAGAATAAGTACAATAAAGAAATTGTTTATAGATTGGACTGGTTCATCCCCCATAAAGCAAATCTGAAGATTACTCCCGAAAGTACATTTATTACAATTAAACCATTTAGTAAAATCAGTCAGTCATTTTTCATTAGCTCAGAGAGTACACCTCCCATAACTCAAATGCCATCTCTTGAAGTTTCTACAAAGCAAAAATATCGAACCGGTTTTCTATCACGTGAGCTAGAAGAGAAGTACCGAAATGGAAATGAAAGTATTGAGGGATATGAACCGGCTATAAAACTTGATGATGAATTTTTATATAGTGGATCATTTGAACTCTATCTTCCACCAAAAGTACTTGTAAAACAACTCAACGGCAACATCAGCATTGATGGAAAATTTAATGATACAGCCTGGAAAGAATCGGACAGTATTGTTATTAGTGATGATAAATCAAAAGTTGAAACAATAACTAAAATTCGTTTGCTCTACGATAAAAGCTACTTATATGTTGCCGCAGTAATGGAAGAACCTAATCCTTCTGGCATTCAGACTTCAGCAAGTGGAGATATTCCTTTAACATGGAATGATGATGATTTGGAATTCTTTTTTGATACTGAAAGAAGTCAAAAAGATTACATAAGGTTATTTCAAAATGCAGTTGGTACACGTTTTAATTCACTGCAGCGATGGGTTGAGAATAAATATTTTCAAAGTAAATATAAAAGTTCGATATTTATTGGTGATGATTTTTGGTCGCTCGAAATGGAGATTCCATGGAGTGATATTGCAATTAAAAAAGGCCCTAATTCTGGTGATGAATGGGGTTTTAATGTTGGCAGGCATCGTCAGCAAGTTATGGATAAAGAAACAACATGGGCAGGGGAGCTTTATAATCCTAAATATTACGGTGTATTAAAATTTGAGTAATGTAGATTTATTAGTTCTTTGTGAGCTAGATTTGTTAAAATCAACGTTTCGATTCCATCCCAAAATAATATTAAGATTGACGGTTCACCACAATTCATATACATAATTTTATTAGGTAAGCAATTATTAATCCTTAATTCAATTATTATATAATAATTTGTCCCTTGAAATA
>JAHECZ010000012.1 GCA_024641475.1 Gammaproteobacteria bacterium | reverse complement strand
CCATACGCACCTAAACCCGCCACATCCTGCGCCATGCCACCTTCCAGCAAATGCGAACTATTTGAGGGTGTCCCAGCTGAACCAGAACCCACATACGGCGTACCCCAGACCGGTGTGGAGTTCCATAAATCCTGTACCGTCGGACTGTTATTCAATGTGAATCCGTAGGTGAGTGGTTTACCGGCCAGTGTGGTGTGCTCGTGGAAACGGATGTCCGTGTTATCCCAGCTTAGCTTGTCACTGCCTTGCTCATACGTCATCTGGATAAAGGAACCCATCTGTGGCGAAATCTCGCCTGCGTAAAACAAACTTAGTTCTTGTGGAAACGCCACCGAGCTGTTCTGTACAGCACCATTGTTCTTGCTGACCTGGGTGTAACCAATTTGTAACATTAATGATAACGGCGGCAGTTCATTGATCTTCAGCCCGCCACTTTCCGTGCTGGTTGCGGCCTGCACCTGCTTGGTTCCCGCCAAGGTATAACCATTGAGTTTAAAATTACGCCCAAATGCAGTGAGTTCCGGAAACACGGTGTGACACGCACCGCAAGCCATACCGGTCTGGCGCGCAAAACTTGGTACTGCATTGGCCGCTGTCGTTAACATTCCTAACGACAAAATAGCCAATCCCATGTGTAATACACGCGATGTTCGTTTCATTTTCTCTCCTTTTTTGCCATAACGGCAGACAACTTAAGTGACTTCCAAATTTTCCGGTTCGGCGAAGTGCCGTACCGTGTGCAACTGACGTTACGCTTGTCTTACTTAAGATGACGTTAATTTGATTTGTTACATTCGGGTTAACTGATATGGATCAAATGGATTAAGACGTAATGATTCATTTCCCCTATGGCCATACATCACCAGGGTGAATTTGGCTCCGCCGCAAGCGGCAATCCGTACAATTTCTATCCTGACAACACAGGATAAACCACCTACAATCTTCCGCTGAATTCGCTGAGGGAAAAATCATGACAGTAGTACATCCAGGAGTATGGATTGCATCGATTTCGCTACTGCTGAGCAGTGTCGGCTATGCCGCCGGACCACCAGCCGGTGTTGCGATGCCGGTGGAAACCGCCATGGTGAAACGCGACAACCTCAGTCAGCGCATCAATGCCGTCGGCAATTTGCTGGCGAATGAAACCGTGGTGATTCGGCCCGAAATCAGTGGCCGCGTCGCCGACATCCATTTCAAGGAAGGCGATCCGATTAAAAAAGGCGCCGTGTTAATCACGCTGGATCAAGGTGAAGCCCAGGCACGCACCGCGGAGAGCCAGGCACAAGTACAAGTAACGAAAGTCAGCTTTGATCGTGCCAGCGAATTGATCAAACGGAATCTGATCAGCCAGCAGCATCTGGACGATGCGAATGCGCAATACACTGCCGCAATTGCGCGTCTGAATGTGAATCAGGAGTTATTGAAGAAAACCGTGTTGACCTCCCCCTTTGACGGCATCGCCGGATTACGCCAGGTCAGCCCCGGCGATTATGTGCAACCCGGCCAGGCCATCGTGACTGTACTCGATCAACATCTGCTCAAAGCCGAATTTCAGGTACCGGAAATTTATATTGCGCAATTACGTAACGGCATGGAAGTGACACTCAGCAGCGATGCTTATCCCGGCAAACAATTCAGCGGCAAGGTTTACGCCATTGCGCCCGGTGTTAACGCCACCAGCCGCAGCATCACGCTGCGCGCGAAAATTAAAAATGATGACAATATCCTGCGCGCCGGATTATTCGCGCACATCGATCTGCAATTGAGCCATAACAGCAAGGCCCTGGTGATTCCCGAAGAAGCCTTATGGCCGATGGGTGACAAACAATTTGTCTATCAGGTCTTTGATGGCAAGGCCAAACTCACACCGATCACTACCGGTTTGCGCCTGAATGGCAAAGTCGAAGTCGTCGCAGGATTACATGAGGGTGATCAAGTCGTCACCGGTGGCCAAATGAAATTGCGCCCGGATGCAGCCGTCATGTCGATCAACGCCGCTGCCAAACCTGATAGCAAATCCAGCGGAGCCAAATAATGTTTTTACCGCGCATCTCCATCCAGCGACCGGTACTCGCCACCGTCATGAGCCTGTTGCTGGTCCTGATCGGCATCATCTCTTACCAACGCCTGTCGGTACGTGAATATCCGAAGATCGATATTCCGGTGGTATCGGTGCGCACCGTATATAAAGGTGCCAGCGCTGAAATCATCGAAAGCCAGATCACCAAACCGTTAGAGGATTCACTGGCCGGTATCGAAGGCATTCGCACCATTAAATCCAGCAGCCGTGAAGAAGTCAGTCAGATTACCGTAGAGTTTATTCTGGAACGTAATCCGGATGAAGCCGCCAATGACGTACGTGATCGCGTGGCGCGTGTGCGGGGTGTATTACCGGACGTGGCTGATGAACCGGTCGTCTCCAAGATCGATGCCGATGCCAACGCCATTATCTGGATCGCCTTTTCCAGCCAACGCCATGATGCGCTGGAGATTACCGACTATGCACGCCGTCATGTGGTGGATCGCTTGCAGGTATTGCCCGGCGTCGCCAGCGTCATCATCGGTGGTGATCGTCAATACGCGATGCGTGTCTGGCTGGACCGCAACCGTCTGGCGGCCTATCAACTCACCCCACTGGATGTCGAGACCGCGTTAAAAAATCAAAACCTGGAAGTTCCGTCGGGGCGCATTGAAAGCAATCAACGCGAATTCACCGTGTTGATGAAATCCGATCTGCAAACTCCCGAACAATTCAACAATATCATTATTCGCAACGTCAATGGTTATCCGGTCCGGCTGCGCGATGTCGGCAATGCCGAACAGGGCGCCGCCGATGAACGCAATGCGGTGCGTGTTAACGGTAATCCCGCCGTAGGTTTGGGCATCGTCAAACAATCCACCGCCAACACACTGGAAGTCGGCCGCGCCGTGAAAGCTGAACTGCCCAAGATCAACGCCAGCCTGCCCGCAGGCATGCAATTGAAAGTGGCATTCGATACGTCATTATTCATCGATGAGTCGATCAACTCGGTGTATCACGCCATCGCCGAGGCACTGGTGCTGGTGGTATTGGTGATCTTTTTCTTTCTGCGTTCCTGGCGCGCCACACTGATTCCGTTCGTCACCATTCCGGTGTCCCTGATTGGCTCTTTTATATTTTTATATGCAATGCATTTTTCCATCAACATCCTCACGTTGCTGGGACTGGTGCTCGCCATTGGATTGGTAGTGGACGACGCCATTGTGATCCTGGAAAACATTCACCGTCGTATTGAACATGGCATGAAACCGTATCAAGCCGCGCTGGAAGGCAGTAGCGAAATCGCCTTTGCGGTAATCGCAATGACCTTGACCCTCGCTGCGGTTTTTGCGCCATTGGCATTTATCGGTGGTAATACCGGTCGGTTATTTACGGAATTTGCTTTAACGGTTGCAGGTGCGGTTTTGATCTCGGGTTTCGTGGCGTTATCCCTTACCCCGATGATGTGCTCAAAACTATTGCACCACGAAAAAAAACATGGCCGGTTTTATGTCGTTATTGAAAATGCCTTGCATTCGCTCAATGAAACCTACCGACGCACACTCACTCGCGCCTTACAGCATCGCGGCTGGATTCTGGGTACGGCAATCACGATCGCTATTGTGACCATCGGCAGCATGGCAATGCTGTTACGTTCGGAACTCGCCCCGGTGGAAGACCGCGGTATCTTGATCGGTTTCATGCTAGGCCCCGAAGGCGCCACGTTAAATTACATGGAGAAATACGCCAAGCAAGTTGAACAAATGTATGCACAGGTGCCGGAAGTGAACACCTATTTTATGGTGCTGGCACCGGGTCTGGAAAAACCCAACCCGGTGAATCTGGCGCTATCGTTTGTCAGTTTCAAACCGTGGAATCAACGTAGTCGCAGTGAACACGATATTGCCCGTGAGCTGGCACCGAAGTTATTTGGTTTGCCCGGTATCTTCGGCTTTATCATCGAACCACCGTCGTTAGGCCAGAATTTCCGCAATCAACCGCTGCAATATGTTGTGCAAGCCAACAGCTATCAGGAACTCGATGGCGTCGTCAGTAAACTACTCGCCAAGGCGCGCGGCAATCCTGGCCTGATTGCAGTCGACAGTGATCTGAAACTCAACAAACCGCAATTAGCCGTGGATGTAAACCGCGACAAGATTGCCGACGTCGGTCTGGATATCGCGTCGGTGGGCCATACTCTCGAGACCCTGCTGGGTGGTCGACAAGTCACCCGCTTCAAACGCGAAGGTGAACAATATGATGTGATTGTTAAACTGGCCGATGAAGATCGGCGCAATCCACGCGATCTGTCCTCGATATATGTGCGCAGCAATACCACCAATGAATTGGTGCAACTCTCCAATCTGGTGAGTTTGCGCGAAACCGTCGCGCCCAAAGAACTCAATCACTTTGATCGATTTCGTTCGGCAACGATCTCGGCCAGTATCGCGCCGAATTATTCTCTCGGTGAGGCCCTGCAATTCATGAATGCCGCAGCCAAGGATATTGTTCCGGCGACGATGCAAACCTCGCTGGATGGTCAATCGCGTGAGTTCAGTGAATCGGGGGCTGCGCTGGTGTTGATCTTTGTATTGGCGATCGTGTTCATTTATCTGGTACTGGCTGCGCAATTTGAAAGCTTCATCGATCCGCTCGTCATCATTCTCACTGTGCCGATGGCAGTGACCGGCGCGCTGTTGATGCTGAAATTCAGCGACGGTGGCACTTTCAATGTCTACAGCAAGGTCGGTCTGGTCATGCTGGTTGGCCTGATCACTAAACACGGTATTCTGATCGTCGCCTTCGCCAACGAACTTTGTGCACAAGGTAAACCTGTCGTGGAGGCTGTCACGGAGGCCGCAGTATTACGCTTGCGCCCCATCCTGATGACTACCGCCGCGATGGTCCTGGGTGCGCTGCCACTGGCTTTCGCCAGTGCCGCCGGCGCGGAAAGTCGCCAACCGATTGGTATGGTGATTGTCGGTGGCTTGTTGTTAGGGACATTGTTAACCCTGTTTGTCGTTCCGACAGCGTATACCTTGTTATCGCGCCACAATAAATCAACCTAACAAAGTTGTGCACCGGGGAATAAAAAAGGGGCCAGATGGCCCCTTTTTATTACATATCCGTTGTTTGATATGCAGATCAAGCTGTCCTGGGCAGACCAATCGGTTGGCCCGTCCCTGCCCAGGCGAACATACCGCCACGCAGGTTAAACACATTTTCAAAACCCAGTTGCTGTAAGAATGCGCAGGCCTGGGCCGAGCGCGCACCGGAGCGACAGATCATGACCAGGGTTTCGTCACGGTCGAGGTTATTGGCATGCAAGGGTACGGTAGCCAGCGGCATGGGATGGGCACCGGGAATGGTACCCGCGGTGATCTCGCCAAATTCACGGACATCTACGATCCGGAAACTCTCGGGTTTCTCGCTGAGCCAGTTGATCAGCTCGGCGGCTTCGATTTCTTTAACACTCATGAACATATGTCTGCCTCATTTGCATGGGGTTGATATATTAACAATTGCTAATATAGATAGCCATCGATAATTTTTCAAGTCGACAAGCAGCTAATTGCTGTAATCCATGCCGACTGTCACGTCGTTTCAGTGACTTAACCGATTACCGACCGGATTCTTTACACTACAGGTCTTATGAGCAAAATCATCAGCATCGGCGTGGCCACCCTGGATATCGTCAACCATGTCGATCATTACCCCCGTGAGGATGAAGAGATACGGGCTACCGGCCAGCAATGCGTGCGTGGTGGCAATGCCGCCAACACGGCGTGTGTACTGGCACAACTAGGGCATCAAGTGGAGTTTATCGGTAATCTCGCTGATGACGCCGCAGCACGGTTAATCCAGGATAGTTTTGCCACTTATGCTGTCAGCACCAAATATTGCCCCATTCATCCACACAGCCAATCACCCACCTCGTATATCACGCTCAATAATGCCAACGGCTCACGGACGATTGTGCATGTTCGCCAGTTAGCCGAACTCGCCAGCAGTGATGTACTTGACGTGCCATGGGCAGAATACGACTGGTTTCATCTGGAAGGTCGCCATGTCAGCGAAACCACGCAGATTCTGCACGCTATACACCGCAGCCGGATTGATCAGCCGATTTCGATCGAGATTGAAAAAGAACGGCCACAGGTCGATGCCCTCCTGCCGTTAGCGGACGTGCTGATTTTTTCACGCGCGTTTATTGTGGGGCGAGGATTTGATAATGCCGCCAATTTCTTTGACTCATTGCGCGCCCGGGGAAATACCGCCTTGTTGGTTAGCGGTTGGGGGGAAAATGGTGCCTATGCGCAGGAACCATTGGGCAAACTGCTGCACGCACCCGCGCAGCCGCCTACGCAGATCGTGGATTCGATCGGTGCCGGGGACACATTCAATGCCGGGGTTATCGCAGCATTATGCGCCGGTCGTACCCTCGAATCAGCCATCACCCAGGGTTGCGCAATAGCTGGACAAAAACTGGCGCAACAGGGGTTCGCTGCGCTGCGCCAAACATTATAAACTGGCATAGTTGCACCTATACTGATTATTCAAGACGGAGGTTTTATGGATCGCCCATCACGCAATTTTTTCGCTTTGCTCATTGGTATGGGCGTGGTTATTGCCGGAGGTATTTGGGTAGCACGCAGCGACAAACCGGCGACGCCAATCGCGCCAACCACTGTCAATAACGCAGAGCATGGCAAATTTTATGGCGCCAAGGAAACCGAATATCCGGCCTGGTTTGATGAAAGCTTTCTGGATTTCAAGGAAGACGTGGCGAGTGCCAGCAAAAACGGCAAACGACTGATGTTGTTGTTTACCCAGAACGGCTGCCCCTATTGCAATGCTTTGGTAGAACGTAATCTGTCGCAAAAAGATATCGAAGATCTGGTGCGCAGCAAATTCAATGTTGTCGCCATTAATATGTGGGGCGATCGCCATGTCACCAGTGTTGATGGACAGAACTATAACGAAAAAACCTTTGCCGAAGCACTCAAGGTGCAATTCACGCCGACGATTTTATTTTTCAATGAAAAAGGCGAGATAGTATTGCGATTGAACGGTTATTTACCGCCGGACAAATTCAAACTCGCCGTCAGCTATGTCGCCGATAAAAAAGAAACCCAGCAAGCCTACCAGGATTACCTGGCTGCCAATGCTCCTGCGGCTAAAACCGGTCAAATGCCCAGGGAAGATTTTTTTGCGGCTGCACCTTATGACCTGACCCGCAAGGCCGGTACACCACACAAACCGCTGGCGGTTTACTTTGAACAAAAAGATTGTCCGAATTGCGATACCTTGCATCAGAAAGTATTGGTCGATGCCGATACGCGTAAACTCATTTCCCAATTTGACAATGTACAACTCGATATGTGGTCTGATACCCCGGTGACATTACCCGATGGCAGCAGCAGTACCGCCCGTCAATGGGCCAAACTGCTCGATGTGAAGTATGCGCCGACCATTGTGCTGTTCAATGCCGATGGCAAAGAGATCATACGCTCTGAAGCATTTTTCAAAACGTTTCATACCCAGGGAATATTTGCCTACGTTGCCAGCGGTGGTTATCAGCAACAACCCAGTTTTCAACGTTATTTATCTGCGCGTGCGGATCACTTGCGTGAACAGGGAAAGGATGTGGATATCTGGCGTCAAGGTGATGAAGCGCCAACCAGTATTCCAGCGAAATAACCCACCATGGTGGCAAACTCCACACCGCGCATTCTGCTGATTGAGGATAACGAGCTAATCTCCCGTTGGATGCTGGTGCAACTGGGCAAACTGGGTTATCAATTACACGCGCTGGAATCTGCCGAACTGGCGTTACAACATTTGCAACACCACGCCGCCGATCTCGTCCTGTTGGATATCAATTTACCTGGCATGAGCGGGATGGAGCTACTTAACCGCTTACGCCAGGATTACAGTATCCTGGCACTACCTATCATTATGGTCACTGCCGAAGAAGATGTCGGACAGATCATCACTGCATTGCACAGCGGTGCCAACGATTACATTATCAAACCGATAAACCCGGATGTGGCCGATGCACGCATCCGCACCCAATTAACCTTGAAGCATTACGCCACGTTAAAAGATGAAGCCATTCGCTTCGCCAGTCATGATTTGAAAAAACCGTTGTTGTTGATGGAAGACATGCTGGGACAGTTGGCTGGCGAATTGAAGCATACTCCCGCCGATGTTACCGAATGCACGGACTTAACCAGCCTGATGCAACAGACGCTGACGCAAATGGGTGGCATCGTGCAGGGTTTCCTGCAACAAAATACGCGGCTCAGCCAATCTTCATTGCAAGAGAAGCTTGATTTGAATCGTCTGGTTAATGATGTGATGCGAAGCAACAGCCGTTATGCCGAACAAAAACAAATTCAACTGCAAACCTCGCTCACCGATCCATTGCCGCTGATACAGGCTAACGTGTTTCAAATTCGTCAGGTCATCGATAATTTGCTTGGCAATGCGCTGAAATTCAGTCCTGCGGGGAGTACGACACGCCTGCTGACTTCGCGCGATGGCGACTACATAAAATTTTCTGTACAAGACACCGGACCCGGGCTGCGTGAAGATGATTTCCCCAAGCTATTTGTACACGGCGCCCGACTCAGCAACCAACCGACAGGCCAGGAAACCAGTAGCGGTATTGGATTGGCGCTATGCAAAGAGTTTGTGCTGCAAATGTCCGGCGATATCGGTGCAGTCAATAACCCCGAAAATGGCGCTACCTTCTGGTTCCGTCTACCAGCCACGCCTGTTTACCGCTAAGCACCTCAATCGAGTGCCATAAAGAAGGTTGATCCTGATCACATCCATCAGGGTTGATGCTGATCACGTTTGTAAGCCTGTTGTACTCACACCCATCCAATCACTGCCGTAACATCTACCATGTGCAAACGGAGTCGTATTTGATGAAACAAAAACTGGTAATTTGGTGGGTTATGTTGTGTGCCTTGCTGGCGCATCTGACTGCCTATGCCACAACAGCAGCGATAGCCCCATCGATTCAGGTCGTGGGCCTTTTTAAAAATACCGCGATCATCCGTCACAACAATCACGAAACCATCATGCGTGTGGGTGTGCAAACCAGCAATGGCCTGCGTTTGGTGGAAGCCGACAGCGATCACGCCATATTTGAATTTCAGGGCCGCCGTCTGTCCCACACGTTGAGCGATTCACCTGTGCTGTCTTTGGCAGGTAGCAGCAGTCCTGATCAGGTCCGTATTACTGCCAGCAATGGAAGTTATACGATGTCCGGCGCGATTAATGGTCAATCCGAAGATTTTATTCTGGATACCGGCGCTACCTATGTCACCATGAGCGCGGCACAAGCCGATCAACTCGGTATAGACTATCTCCACCAGGGTCGCCGTACCCAAATGCATACCGCCAATGGCACGGCCGACGCCTATCTGGTGACCGTAAATTCCGTAAAAGTCGGCGCGATTGAAGTTAATCAGGTCCAGGCCGCCGTATTACCCGCTTTCCGTTCCGATAAAATCCTGCTCGGCGTCTCCTTCCTGAATAATGTCGCCATGAGTCAGGAAGGCCAAGTCATGTTGTTACAAAAGAAATAATCCTCTTTAAGCTCATGTAACCGGCATCAATGCGTTGCGTATCCCTCTGGAGAGGGATACATCCCACCCGGATTTCAATTAACATTAATTATATTAAGCTCTTATAATTCACACCTGTATATTAGTTTATTCTGATTTTCTAACTATGAGGCCTTGTCATGTCTTTATTCAATAGAATCATAATGTTACTGCTCCTATCAAGTGTATTCACGGCGACATTCGCTAA
This sequence comes from Gammaproteobacteria bacterium, assembly GCA_024641475.1. Classification (GTDB taxonomy): domain Bacteria; phylum Pseudomonadota; class Gammaproteobacteria; order UBA6429; family Thiohalophilaceae; genus JACQBC01. The sequence continues at coordinate 59,592 of JAHECZ010000012.1, read as the reverse complement.
GGAAGAAGGTTTTCCGGCTCGGGCTGAATTTCCTGGTATACCGGTTATAGAGCTGACTGATCTGGTCAAACAGCTCAATACGGCAGTCATTATTGATACCCGCTCACAGCTGGAATTTGAAACCCTGCAGATCAAGGGCGCGATCAATCTGCCCATCGCTGACAAAAATTTTGGTGATAGCATTCAGACACTGCGGGCCAAAACAGACAAACCACTGGTGTTTTACTGTAATGGCCGTACCTGCCACAAATCCTATCTCGCGGTAAAAGAAGCGCAACGCCGGCATATCGACAACACCTTTGCGTATGATGCCGGCATGTTTGACTGGGCCAAAGCCTACCCGCAGCACACCGTGTTGTTGGGCAAATCACCTATCGATGCGCATGACATCCTGTCAGAAGTTCAATTCACGCAGCGTCTGCTCGACAGCGACGAATTTGCGCAACGGGCTTTTGACATGGGACCAAAAAGTATCATCATCGACGTGCGTGACAAATTTCAACGCGCCGGTGCGGGTATTTTCGCAACCAAAGAACGCTGGATAACCCTGGATGATCGCGAGAAGTTACAGCAGATGTTACAAACCGCCGTTAAGGAAAAGCGCACCTTATTCATCTATGACGAAGTAGGCAAACAGGTACAGTGGCTGCAATATGCGCTGGTGCGTGCTGGCGTGAAGGACTATTATTTTTTGAAAAATGGCGCGCACGGTTACTTTGCCAAAATGATGAAGGAAAGCGGCATTAAATTAGGTCAGTTGCCTCTCAGCCAGCAAGTCGCACTACGCAGTTAAGCGCAATCTCAAATCACCCGGGCGTCACCGCCATCTATCGGAATCTGTGCGGCCGTTGTTTTGGCAAACAACGGTCCGCACATTTCGGCAACCAGTTCCGCCACATCATGGCTGGTGATGTCCACCCCCATCACATTACGCTGTTTATATTGTTCGACCGTCATGCCGTAGGCTTGGGCGCGCGCTTGAATTATTTCGTCGCTCCAGATGGCTGTATCGAACACCGCATCAGGATGCACCGTGTTGATACGAATATTATCCTTACCCCATTCCAGCGCCGTTACCCGCAGCAATTGATTCAACGCTGCCTTCGATGCCGAATACGCACTCGCTCCAGGACCAGGGGCCGCCACATTTTTCGAACCGATAACCACCACCCGGCCATGCCGCGGCGCAAGTTTTAATAACGGATAGATTTCCTGTAACAGCAGCAGATTGGCACTGAGATTGATGTCGAGGGTCTTTTGCCACACATTCATGTCCATTGCGGCAATGGATTGTGCCGCCGGAAAAATCCCGGCATTGAGGATCAGCATATCGACGCCACCAAATTGCCGCACGCCGCTCTCCAGCGCACGCTGAATATCTTCGCGGACCGTCACATCACCGCGCACACCACAGTAATCCGTGCGTTGATAACATGTCTCAATATCCACATTAAGATCCATACCGATAACACTGGCCCCACGTGCCAGCAATGCTGCCACGCAGGCCTTGCCGATTCCCGACGCCGCGCCGGTGACCAAGGCCACTTCGCCGGAAAATAATTTGGGTTTGCCGGCAGCACGTAATTTCGCCTGTTCCAGATCCCAGTATTCCACATCAAAAATATCCTTGGCCGGCAGTGCCTGATATTTTTCCAGTTGCGTTGCGCGCAGAATGATTTCCATTGTATGCGAATAAATTTCCTGAACCACCTGCGCATCCTGGCTGGATTTGCCGAGTGTACATAAACCCAGTTGTGGATCGAGAATCACGCGCGGTGCCGGATCCAGCATCGTCTTGGGCTCACGCGCGGTGGCATTGTGCTCGTTGAAGTATTTTTGGTAATCGGTATTGAATGCATCAATATTCTGTCCCGCCATGGGCACGCGTTTGGTACGAATCACATGATCCGGTGTCGCTGGTCCTTGCTGACTGATGGACGGGAACTGCGGATGTTGCAGATATTTCTCAATCAAGGGCGTGTATGCCTGCCGCAGAATCATCGGCATACCGGCAACCTGACTCAGGCGCTGGCGAAGTTGCGTTAATGGCAAACGTAAGGCCGGTAATGACTGTGCCATCGCAGGCAAACTGATTTGCCACGCTTTTTGTTTCTGTAAATAATTTTCGGCTCGGCTAACCAGTTCAATCATACGCTCATACGATTCGCGCGCTGTTTCACCAAAAGAAAAGATGCCGTGATTCATCAGGATCATGCCTTGAGTGGCAGGCTGGCGCTGCTCAAAGAATAATTGTGCGCACAACCGCGCCAGATCGAAACCTGGCATCACATATGGAATAATCACGACGTTATCGCCGTACACTTCTTTAACGCGTTGCAGACCACCTGGTGTATTGGTCAGGGTGATCACCGCATCCGCATGAGAATGATCCACATAGGTATACGGCAGTATCGCATGTAATATCGCTTCCACCGACGGCGTTGGCGCGCCACTGACCGTGACATGGGTTTTTAATTCATTGACCATCTGCGGATCGGATAGCTTGGGTAGCCTGGCGAGTTTAACCAAATGATCCAGTTGTACCGGTGCAAACCCGGCACGGGTAATGTCGATCAGATCGCTGCCACTGCCTTTGACATACAACAGGGTACGTTCTTCGCCCAGCAGATTCTTTTCCTTGATCTTAACTGAGGTATTACCGCCACCATGCAACACCAGATCCGGATGCTGCCCTAATAAACGCGACGAGTAGACACGCCGATCCAGTTCGTCTCGACATTGCGCCACATCCGATTCATTCCACAGGCTTTGCATCTAAATCCTCTACCATCAGGCATTACAAAACAATGTAATAGTATAAAGATTCCATATTTCGTGTATACCACTTCAATTGCATACTGATACCTTGAAATCAAGGCTGGCTCGACGTTACAGTATGCCCGTCAAATGAAATTCAGCGGAGTCATCCATGCAGTGCGGCAAATGCGGAACCGAAAATCAGCCACAGGCAAACTTTTGCTATAAGTGCGGCACCACGTTCAGTCCTTATACCGCACCAACTGTGAATGTGGCTAACAGTAGCCAACCGCAGACCAATGGCATGGCCATCGCCAGCTTGATTCTGGGTATCGTGGGTTTGATACTGGGCGTGCTGTTTTTGTTTATCCCTAATATATTAGCCATCGTTTTTGGTCATGTCGCCAGTTCACAGATCAAAAATTCGCAGGGTGCACAAACCGGGCAAGGCATGGCGGTCGCCGGGCTGATCATGGGTTACTTCATCGTGGTTATTGGTGTGGTTGGTATCCTCGCGGCTATCGCCATCCCGGCTTATCAGGCTTATTCTACCCAGACAGCCCTCAATGGCATTGATGACAAACTCTACGCCCAGGTGAGCAGTCACGTACAGCAGTACCATGTGTTACCGGAAGATTTTTCACAACTGGGCGCAACCATGGTGCCAGCAGAAAAACAGCTAATAAAAAATATTCACACGGATAAAACAGCGGGTGCCATTACCATCAGTTTTACCCACCGTCTAAAGAATGGTCAGATCATTTATACGCCCGCTATCGCCGACGGCAGAATCACCCGGTGGGCGTGTCATGGCATCGACCTCAAAACCACGCCACTCCCCAGACGTTGTCAGCCTTACACACGTTAATAACTCATATTTGAATTTTATAGTTCCTGCCTATATATCGCTGTCTGGCTTTTTAAGCCTGGACTCATTTTTGTGTGTTAAGTTACCTCACCCATCATTTACAGGAGTTAGTATGTTGCGCAAGAGTTTGATACTGGTCGGTTTACTGTTGTGTTACACACTGGCTTTCGCCGCTGCCCCTGGCATCGACGAAGTTTATCAGGCTGCCAAGGCCGGAAAACTTACCCAGGCCAAGGCCATGATGCAGGAAGTTCTCAAGGAACATCCTAATAGCGGTCGCGCGCATTATGTCAACGCGCATATCCTGGCACGCAACAGTGAATATGCTGCTGCGGCAAATGAATTAAAACAAGCCGAAGCACTCTCCCCCGGTTTGACTTTTGCCACTCCCAAAGCCGTAAATGATCTGCGTGCATTACTCGCCAGTCATGTCCATGGTGATCCCGCCATGCTTCCAGCGTTATCTGCACCAGGTAACGGTCAAACCAATTGGACATTGATCCTTATTATTGTAAGTGGCGTGGTGGGCGTGTTATTGATCACACGTGCGGTGTCCAACTACAACCGCAATGCGGCCACGCTGCAACCACAATACAATCTGCCCAATACAAATTCTGTACCGCCCAATCCCACTATGGCACCACCTTATTATGGCGCGCCACCGGCTGGAAACTCGGCATTAAAAACCGGCCTGGCAACGGGGCTGGGTGTCGCCGCCGGGATGGTGGCAGGACAAGCCATTGCCAACAGTTTATTTGGCAATCACGCCGCGCCGAATCTGACTAACCCGGAGGTGTTACCACCGGATGCAAATTTAGGTGGTCAGGATTTTGGATTAAATGACAAAACATCCTGGGATGACTCGAGCTCAATGAGCAGCACCGGCAGTGATTTCTCCGATGGCGGTGGTGACTGGTCATAATTTCCGGATAACGTTCTTCTGCTTGACGGCGGGTGGCTGTCAATACCAGTCACCCGTTCGTTTATTCAGCGCGATGGATTTTTACTGCCGCAGGAATCACATCGAATTCCCTGAGAATGACTGTCTGATGCGTTACAATCGGCTACACTAATTTAAAAATAGTTTTAAAAATAGTATGAAAATACCGAAGTGATCCTGTTAAGCGCGGTCTGCCTGAATAATTAATTGCAATTTCGCTAACCGCACTGCCCTTCAAAACTCATCCCCTCACAAACCCGATCCCGGAAATCTACTTTCCAGACACGGAAGCTGCGGCAACCGCTAAAATCCACAAAGATGCGGACCTCGTCCATAAACTTGTAAAAATGGATCATATCCATTTTCAACCCACGGATCTCTTCGACGTAACGGGTATGATTGTTGCGCATCGCGTCTTTCATCGCATTGACGATGGCATCGCGCAACCAGCGCGGATCATGCAGCATGTCTTTGGCATAGGTGAGAACATCTTCGGGTGGCAAGTTATCGTAGTAATAGGCAATTGCGAATTTATAGCCATTGTAAGTACCAAGCCAGGCTTCATCGTGCTCGGACCAGCGCAGCTTCCCCATCACCGCATCGATGTATGTTGCCACCGGTTGCGTATCGCGTTTGAATAGCGTTGCCAAAAAACCCATGCTTCTCCTCCACCCTTCTTATAATAATTGTGAGAATTATTTGCATTCCGTTTTGGTATTTCTCCCTGAAAACCTCACTATGATTTTGATTGTATATCTCGCCGCTAAAACTGCAAGTGATGTGTAAAACATTAGATTTCGCTAATTTAGCCTGAGTCTGGATGTAATAAATTGGCAGAATGCCCCGCAAAAAAACAGTTATCAGCAACACTGCGCAGAGCATTTCATAGAGTTATTGAGAATTTGCTTTTTGTGACTTAATCGTGCGTATTGCGTTTAATAAACCGGGATCGGTCCATTCCCGTGTACCGATGACCTGATAGGCAAGGCGACCTTGCGGATCGATGATGTAGGTTGTCGGCAAACCGATGACGCCGTATTGCCTGGTAATTTTCGCATCCATGTCCATCAAAATGGGAAACGTGACCGGATAGTCGGCGGTAAATTCAAAAATCGTGTCGCCATCTTCACCCACATCAATGGCTAACATCACAATGTCATCCTTTTGGAGTTGTTGATAGGCTTTCTCCATTGAAGGAAATTCCTGCCGACAAGGCGGACACCAGGTAGCCCAAAAATTGACAATAACCACTTTACCGCGGTAGTCGGCCAGTGAGTGTTGCTTATCGTCCATATCGTAAAGTGCAAAACCCGGTGCGGCGCGATGATCGGCGATCGGGTGCAAGGCCTGCCCGGCATCGGCAGCGCGGCCAATCAGAGTAAAAGACAGGGATAGTATGATAATTGCAACACGGAGGAACAACATAGTTTACCTTTGTCAATTTGGTTGAGGGTGAATATCTGGCGCACATTCGAGATGTTGCATCCTTGCATTTTTTGCCACGCCGTTTTCCTGCCAATGCAGTAACACATCAAACTGGCTGCCGGGCGGTAGCGCAAAACTGGTCATGCCCCAGTTATAGTCATTGGCCTTGTAGGTTTGCCGTGTCGGTAACAACGACCATTCAAACGCAATTGCCGCCGCTGTGTTGATTTTCTGTAACTGCCAGTGCCTTTGCCAATCTTCACGTAATTTCAATTTGGAAACCTTACCCGCGTGCAGCACCTGCCATTGGCCCAGATCATAATCAATGATCAGCGGGCTTCCGGCATGCGCGGTGTTCTTATATATGGTCTGGAAAATACAGCTTTGGGCGATCTGTTCAGCCTGGGCCTTGCTGAAGCCTCGGCCCATAAAATAGGCCCGCGTTTGGTCCGGCAAGCGTTGCACCAGCCGTAGCGACATGCCCGGTACACGTAATTCCCAAAACGGTAATTGTGCCTCCGCATCGGTACCGGTGAGCACCTCGGCCATGACAGGCACTGCCACCACTGAGAAAATCAAGATGCTTAGCCATCGTTGCATCGGATGAGTGTAGCAAATTTAACAGATAGATAGTGGGGACAGGAATATCAGGATTATCCTACAGCCCCGACTAAGGTCATTATGCTAATTTAATGGTATTAACCACGGGATCACCCTGTCATGGTACCAATTGTTTGCAACCCGCGTGAAGCGCTTGCCATCACCACCCCCGATGGCACCAAAATCGTCATTCGCTTTGAAGCGATCGTCGGTGATCAAGCGCGTGTGAAAGTCGAAGCGCCGCGATCGCATATCGTACTGATGGATGCGACTAAAAAAACGAACTCGTGAATTGCTACTTACCGGGAAGTACCCGGTGACGCACCGCGCCACCAGGCCCCGCTGTACCGTCATAGAAAAACGCTAAGCGACAACTTTCTTACACGCCGCAATGCAGGCATGGCACGATTCGGCACAGGCTTTACATTCCGCATGTTTGCTTTCATGTTTATGACATTCTTTTTCGCAGTCTTCACACACTGAAATACACACCTTGGTCAACGCGGTTAAATGCGCGGATTGCGCCGAGGCCATTTGTGACAATGCTGTACACATCGCCAGCATTTCCGTCACCGAATCCATGCAAGCAGCAATCGATGTGTCGCCTGTCTTTACCAGCTCGATGCAATGGTCATTACAGGCCTGGCCTTTCTTTACGCAATCCAGTGCGGCGTCAATGATGGCGGTATTTTTGTTCATCCCATGATGATGGTGTGGCGCTGATGCTTTCTCCGTTGCCGCGAAAGTCTTGCCCGCTGCCAACGTCGCCGCCACCGCAGCCGCACCCGCCAGCATGACGCGGCGATGTTTGTTTACCAATACTTCTTGTTGTGACTCTTTCATCTACTCAGCTCCTGTCAGGTGATTGAGGAACCTAAAGAATAGAACAGAATCTTGTTATTGCTACACGATATTCGCCGTCAGCCCTGAAGATATCAGACTCTTTTTAATCAATTCGATAAGCTCCTGCGCCTTGGTCGCATGGACTTGCGCAAGTTCACGCCGACCCTGTGCCATATGCAAGCGCGCCAGGGCACGTTGTATATCCAATTGCAAACGCACGCAACCGATCGCGTCGGCTAATGTTGCCGCGCGCGATAACTCGGTTTGTGCACTTTGGTAATCTTTTGCCAGCAGTTGCGCCTCACCACGCCAGAGTCGCGCAACCGCTTCGAGTTCTCGCAAGCCGTTCGGTTCGGCAATCGACAGCAACTCGTCAGCGTAATGACGGCATTGGATCGGATCCCCGGCCCTGTGGGCAATTTCGGCCAGACCGTCAAGACAGCGTACCTGCATATAGCGCTCTGAGGTACGGCGGGTTTGTTCAAGTGTGTGCTGCAGCGCTGCGGTATCAACCGCCAGGCCAAGTCGCGATTGCGCGACCGCCAGGTGCGTCTCAATGGAAGCGCACCAGAATTGAATACCGGTTTCTTGTGAGAGTTGTTGACCACGCCGCAGATAATCAATGGCCTGTTCATTTAAACCAAGATCCAGCAGCAGATGACCAATACTGGTAAATGCAATCAGTTGGTAACGTACCAGCTTGAGACTTTGCAACCAGTGCAAGGTTGTTTGCATGCCGCTCCATGCTTCGCCATAACGGCCTGTGCACGCGCGGGCGTGATCAAGTCCGAGCAGCGTGGGCCCAAAATGCCACTGCAAATCGGCGGCACGCGCAATATCGAGTGCCGCTTCAAAATGAGTCATGGCACGCGGATAATCGCCCAATCCTTTGGTACCGGTACAGGCGTGACCGATCATCATCAGGTTTTCGGATTCATAACCCTTATCGCCGATACCACGCGCCAGCTCGATTGATTTTGTGTAACACGCAATCGCCGCTGCCGGTTCGGCATTCGCAAAATACGCTTCCCCACGGCCATGATACGCCTGCACCGCAACCAGATCGGTCAAGCCATGCTGTTCGCACAGCTCGACTGCCTGCTGATGAAACGCAATCGCCTGATTATTTTGCCCGTTGCTCCACGCGACCGTGCCAAGATGATACAGCGTATCCGCCGCATGATGTGCGTCGTGCATGGCTTGCGATTCTGCCAATGCTTCATTAAGGCAGGCGGTCGCTTCTGTATATTGATCGGCACGCCGATAGGCCATACCTAACTGAATTAATGCATCGCGGGTTTTTTCGCGCTCGCCACCAGCGCGCAATGCCGCAATGACACGGTTCATATCCGCTACTGCACCTTGTGTTTGTCCGGCCTGCGCACGGGCGGCACCGCGTTGTTGATAAATCAGCAGCCGCTGTGCTGCATCGAGTGATGTCGGGTGTGACTCGGCCAATGCCACGGCGCGATCCAGCCAGTGCAAGGCATCACGCATCGCAAATAATTTTTGTGAATGTTCTGCCGCAAGCAATTGATACGATAGTGCCTTCGACCATACATGGGCGCGCTCATAATGTTCGGCTAATTGCGCATTACGTTCATGCAGCGCACCTTCGCCGAGTCGTTCCAGCGACTCTGCCACCGCGTGGTGTAACTGCCGACGCCGTGCACCGCCGATGTCACGATAGACCACTTCGCGTAATTTGTCGTGACTGAAATCGTAGACATCACCTTCGGCCTCTTCGCGCAACAGACGTCGCTTGACGAGTGCTTCCACGGCATCAAACAATTGTGTTTCTGGTTCTTGCGTGACATCCAGCAGCGTATCGAAATCAAAGCGTCGACCAAGCACTGCGGCGGCATCGAGTAGTGGCCGAATTTCCCTGGGTACATGTGTGAGTCGCACCCGTACCGCCGCACGCAATGCATCCGGCAACAAGCCCGGTGCATCGCTCGCACGCGCGGTTAATTGTGTCTCGCCTTCGTTCAAGGATTGCAGAATCGACATCAGAAAAAATGGATTACCTTCGGTTTCACGCTGCAGACGTTCCGCCAGGCCTGCCACACCCAGCTTCGCATTGGCCAGCGCCGCGATAATTTTTTCAGTATCAGCATAATCCAAACGTGCGAGTGGTACGCGTCGCGCATCGGTATCGCGTCGCAGACTTTCAATCAATTGCGCAAAATGCGTATCGCTATCGATGGCTTCATCACGATACGCATAGATCACCAGCACCGGCCGCTGTGCCGCATGACGCGCAAGGTAATGCAACACCTGTGCACTGGCATCATCGGCCCATTGAATATCATCCACCATCAATACCGCCGGTCGCTGACCGCGCGCTGCTTCAAGCAATTGATCGACCGCGCGCGATAAACGCGCCTGGCGTGCCTCGGGAAAATCATTCGATAATTGCGGCAGATCGGTAATGCGTTCGGCGATGTCGGGCACCAGTGCCGCCAATTCGGCAAGCGATACCGGCGGTAACCTTTGCAGCGCGGTATCCGTGATGCGCGTCAGCGCACGCGTCACCAGATCGATCACCGGTTGATACGGAATTGCGCGGGCGATTTCATAACAATTGGCCACGTGCGTCGTTAATTCATGCGCCTGCGCGTACTGCGCCACTTCGCGCAACAAACGACTTTTGCCGATGCCCGGCTCGCCTTCGATTAATACGGTGTAACCGGTACCGACGGTCAGTCGTGCAATGAGACCAATCAACAAACCGTATTCATGATGGCGGCCGACGAATGGCGTTGCATCACTGGCCTTGGCCACGACGGGATCATTCCAGGCGGTAACGGCTGCATCGTCATCCACCGGCGCCGCTTCGATCTGGAGTCGATCCGTGCCATGCAGTGCGCGCGCCACCGCGAGAAATTCGGCTCGCTCTTCCTCCGGAATAGCAAGTGACTCGGCGAGTCGTTCGGCCAGACGCCGCGAGGGACGGCGTTCATCGGCTTCAATTTTACGAATCGTGAAACCCGAGCAACAGACCCGTTGGCCGAGGGCTTCCTGGGTCAAATCCAGCGCCTTGCGACGCCGCCGTAGCCAGTAGCCAAAGGAAAGTGTCCGATTTTCCACGCTGCCAGCGACTCCAGTGTAATTGACGCCGTTGAGTCTAGCAGTTCCCCCTGCGATTTTGTCCCGCTTTTTGTCCCGCTTGGCGTGACCCCCCAGTAGCCACATTGGGCTGAAATAGACACATCGGCTGGTACTTGCCAGTCATCCAGGACCTAACTCATATATTAAAGGAGAAGAATTATGTCAGCCGTCAGTGCCCCTACTACCCCGGTTGTCGACCTCGCGACCGTTAAAAACAAACAACACCTGGCCTGGTCGTCGGGCGACTACGCCGTGATTGGTACCACCTTGCAGATCGTCGGCGAAACTTTGTGCGAAGCACTCGACTTGCGCGCCGGTGAACATGTACTCGATGTGGCTGCCGGTAACGGCAACGCCACCCTTGCCGCCGCGCGCCGGTGGTGTGATGTCATCTCGACCGATTATGTCCCCGCGTTACTTGAGCGCGGTCGCAGTCGCGCCAGTGCCGAAGCCCTGCAAGTACGCTTCGAACAAGCCGACGCGGAGAATCTGCCTTATGCCGACCAGCGTTTTGATGTGGTGTTGTCGACGTTTGGCGTGATGTTCACGCCCGATCAGGACAAGGCCGCTGCCGAAATGCTCCGTACTTGTAAAGCCGGCGGCCGCATCGGTCTGGCCAACTGGACACCAGACAGTTTTGTCGGTGAACTCTTCGCAACGATGCGTAAATACCTGCCCACACCCAACGGCGTGAAGTCACCGTTACTGTGGGGCACGCAAGCGCGCTTGCAGGAATTGTTCGGCGAATACATCGATACGCTTGAGATTGAACGCAAACAGTTTGTGTTCCGTTATCACAATGCCACACATCTTCTGGAAGTGTTCCGTACTTTCTACGGCCCGATGCATAAATCGTTTGCGGCACTCGATGCAGCAAAGCAGGAAGCGCTCGCCGCTGATTTGATTGCAGTCGCAGACAAATTCAATCGCGCCACCGATGGCACGCTGGTGGCGCCGAGTGAATATCTCGAAGTTGTCATTCGTCGCAGATAATTTTTTAACATCAACAAGAGGACTAATACCATGAATATCACCGACATCATTATCCATATCAAAGAAACACTGAATGACGCCGCACGCAACGATCTTGAAAATTCGCTGCGCAAGGTCGATGGCGTGGTTTCGCCGCGCTTTAACGCCGGTAAGGAACATCTGTTCATGGTGGCCTTTGATCCCGACAGGATCAAGGCCACGGATTTACTGGTCAAGACGCGCGCGGCTGGTTACACCGCGCAACTGATCAGCATGTAAACCCAAAACTATATTAAGGAGACCATTATCATGAAACGTCTGACTGCATTTACCTACGGCATACTGTGTTACGTCATCTTTTTCGTGACCTTTCAGTACTCAATCGGCTTTATCGGTAACTTTATCGTACCGAAGTCGATCGATTCGCTACCCAGCGGCCCGGTGTTACCGGCATTGCTGATCAACGCATTGCTATTGGGAATTTTTGCGCTACAACACAGCGTGATGGCACGTCCGGCCTTCAAGCGTGTGTGGACCAGGCTCGTACCCAAACCGGTTGAGCGCAGCACCTATGTGTTGTTTTCGAGTCTGGCGTTGATTCTGTTGTTCGCGTACTGGCAACCCATCGGTGGCGTAATCTGGCAGGTCCAGGATCCGATCGGTCAGCTGGTGTTGCACGGCTTGTGTGTGTTGGGCTGGACGATCCTGTTGATCTCGACTTTTATGATCGATCACTTTGATCTGTTCGGTCTGCGCCAGGTCTGGTTTTATTTACGTGGCAAGGAATATCAGGCCGTTAACTTTGGTACGCCCGGATTGTATCGGCATGTGCGTCACCCGATTTACCTGGGTTTCATCATCGCCTTCTGGGCCACACCCACCATGACCGCCGCGCATCTGTTCTTCGCCGTGATGTGCACCGCGTACATCCTGATCGGCATTCGTCTGGAAGAACGCGACATGGTGAGCTACTTTGGCAAACGCTATAGCGAATACAGCAAACAGGTACCGATGTTGGTTCCACGTCTGGGCAGTCGTCGCTCCGGCACCGGTCCGGCAGCGGTTTAATCCATGGGGATGGTGTAGCAACGGCTACACCATCCTGTTTACCGGAGAGCGAACATGCACATGAGAATCTGTCAGGTTGAATCCCCTCTGTGGAAATTAGTGGGTAAGGCCGGTTTCCTTTTCTTTTTGGTGAAAGGCCTGATATGGCTGGCCGCGCCGATCGTGATCTATGTATTGAACAGTGCACACTGATCGCACTGAAAAACTGGCAAATTAAATCTGAAGTGAGGCAAGCAATGACAGCACGACTCTTCTCTTTCATGGGTGGTGATACCGGTTTATGGCAGATCACATCGATGCAAACACATCTTGGTGAACCGCTGCCTGCAGTACGCAGGCTCGACATTACCTCAAATAACCATGACAGTACTCCTCAAGCAACATGGATATTGCGCGGCATTACCAGCAATGAACGCTATGTGACGCGCACCGAACATGACGAGATCGTTGCCAAACAATTGGCACTGGGACGGCCTGAATTGACTTGTGCGGCCTTGATCGCATTACGCAAAAATCCTGCGTGGTGGGCGCTCAGCCAGGACGAACGCCTGCACATTTTTAAAGAACAATCGCAGCATACACGCATCGGGCTACAGCAATTCGCCAGCCTGCCACGCCGCTTACATCATTGTCGGGATCTGGCGGAGCCGCAGCCATTTGATTTTATGACCTGGTTCGAATTTACCCCGGCAGAAGTACCCACATTTAACTTGCTACTTGCGCAATTGCGTGCCATACCTGAATGGCAGTATGTCGAGCGCGAGGTGGAACTGCGCTGTGTGCGTGAGGATAATCAAAAATAAGGGAGAGCCTTTGTGGGCAAACGTTTTAATAGCATTCTGGATACCATCGGCCATACACCGGTCATTCGCATTAACAAATTGGCACCCAAGGGCGTCAATCTTTTCGTCAAAATGGAATCGTTCAATCCAATGGGATCGGTAAAGGATCGTTTGGCACTGGGCGTGATCGAAGACGCCGAACGTCGCGGTGATCTCAAGCCCGGCCAGACGATCGTCGAAGCCACCAGCGGCAACACCGGCATCGGTCTGGCGATGGTATGTGCCCAAAAAGGCTATCCGCTGGTGATCACCATGGCGGAAAACTTCAGCGTCGAGCGCCGCAAGCTGATGCGCTTTCTTGGCGCACAAGTGGTATTAACCCCGGCCGATCAAATGGCCTCAGGCATGCTAGCCAAAGCCGAAGAACTGGCGAAAACACACGGCTGGTGGCAGCCGCGCCAATTTGAAAATCCGGCCAATGCCGACGTGCATGCGCGCACCACCGCAGTCGAGATTCTCGATGACTTCGCGGACATCAAACTGGATTATTGGGTGACCGGCTTTGGAACCGGCGGTACGTTAAATGGCGTGGCACGCGTGCTCAAAGCAAAAAGTCCACAAACCAGGATCATCGTCTGTGAACCGGACAATGCCACGATGCTCGCCAGTGGCATCATACAGACAAGAAACCAGGATGGTTCGATCAGTGAAAGTCATCCCAACTCGCGGCCACATTTAATGCAGGGCTGGTCGCCGAATTTTATTCCCAAACTTGCAGAGCAAGTTACTGCGGCCAGTCACGTTGATGGCTTTGTGCCGATCAACGGTAAAACCGCTTTGCACTGTGCGAAACAACTGGCGCTGCAAGAAGGTCTCTTCGTCGGCATTTCTTCCGGTGCGACGTTTGCCGGAGCATTGGAAGTTGCGCGCAATGCACCATCAGGCAGCAATATCTTGTGCATGTTACCCGACACCGGCGAACGCTATCTGTCCACGGCCCTGTTTGAAGATGTTGCGGTGGAGATGACCGATGCCGAGATCGCCTTATCAAAATCCACACCGGGTTATCGTTTCGATGTCGCCGCCCCGGCAACCGAAGCAACCGCACCCGTGCTGGACGAAGCCGCTGCGCATGAAATTGACAGCATCTTACGTGATGCCCAGGAACCGGTGGTAATGTTTGGCCTGGAGTGGTGCGAGTTCTGCGATTCCGCCCGCAAACTGTTTGCAGAATACCAAATCGCTTACAGCGCGATCGATCTTGATTCTGTGCCTTATCAAAAAGACAAACGCGGCAACAAGATTTTCGATGTCCTAAAAATTCGTACGGGCTCAATCACCTTGCCACAGATTTTCATAGGCGGTGAATTCACCGGAGGTTGCATCGACACACTGAACAGCTTGAAATCCGGCGAGTTGCATACCCGCCTGCAACAACACGGCGTCACCTTGCCACCGGTTAAAGGTGACCCGTATGAGTTATTGCCGAAGTGGTTGCACCCACGATGAGGCAGTGTTACGCATCACGTTTGCACACGAAATTCCAGCCATCGCGCAAAAACACACGACTAACTTGCCCGGCAGAAGTGCATACAGGGTATTCTGCCCTCGGCCTTGCTGTTTGGCCAGTTTGAATGAAATACTTTTTGGCTCATAAGGCCTCCGTGAAAGCTTTCATATGTTGTTCTATATCAGGATTACTGTGCATAGCCACACCCTCTAACCGCAGCGTTAAATGACGTGTTGGTGTTCGCCATGGTCACTGCCAAAATCAGGCATTTATAATATTTTTTCATACACTTTGAACTCACGATTATTCCTGCTGATGGTTTTGACATGCACAAAACCGGTTTTCTCATACAGTTTTTGCGCCGAGGTCATCACTAACTGTGTCCACAAAATGACTTTACGGTAGCCTGCCTGTTTTGCCTGCGCGAGCGCGGCGTCGAGCAGGGCTTTGCCCAAACCGCGCCGCCGATATTCCGGCCGAACACCCATCAGATGCAGCTCGGCTTCGTTAGTTTGCGCCAGGCGACGTGCCGGTGAAGTCGCCGGCACAAGAATGATCATGCCGGCCAGAGCAACATTTGCTTTATCGCGGGCGCCAATGATCATTCCGCGCGCGCGCACCGCCGCCGGGTCAAACCGCTCAATCGCCTCGTTCTGTTCGGTAAAACCGCCAGCGACATACACCTGCGTTAACAAATCCGCCAATTCCTGATCGGTGATGTGCAGTGCCTCGGCGGTAGCGATGTCAAATTTCATATCTGGCAACTCTGTCCGCATCTATAGCAAACTCTTTACCACAGCGGTGGCGACGAATGATGATGAAAACAAGTTTTTACATGGAATATCGGAGGTGCTCGTTAGAGCACCCCCGCAATTCATAATTGTGAATCAGGCAAATACTTGAGCTATTGAGCTATCGTACCTGAATGCGTTATCCATTTATACAACTGTCTGTTGCATCGTTCACGCATATTGCCTTGACAGGTGTGGCTCCAGATGATGAGCCATCCGTTTTCCATAACCATACGCCACCCACACCATTTTGCTCAGTTTGCGACAGAAAATATAATGTGTTTTTAATAACAAACATATCCAGCGTGTAATAGTCGAGACTGCCCGTACAAACCGGCGTTGTGCAATACGACCCTGGGTCAAAGTACGGGGCTGCTTTTCCGACGACCGTTGCATCTGTGTTTTGCACGATATAGTTGGACGGTAACTGGAACCCGTTCGTTCGGATATAAAATTGATTGTTGAATGGGGTAACAAACATGTTCCATGGAGCGATGCCTGCCTGCTTCACCTGTAGTGATTGTGCAGTATTCACCGCACTACCATCTGATTTCCAGAATTCAACGTAGGTAGTATCACCTGCCGTGAACCCGAGCGTATCACCAGCTGTGTATAACATAGGGTCATGTACCGTATTATTAACAGTTGGCTGCAGGCTTTTTACTAACGTTGTCGTCGTCCCGTCTGTTCGCCATGGCGAGACACCTGAGGTCCCATCGTCGGCAAGAAAATAAAATGCCGTGCTCGTAACGGCAAATGGAGAGCTAGATATGGTTGAGAAATAATTCGTAATTGCCTTGGTACCCAACAGGGTACCACTGGATTCCCAGATTGCCATACCGGCCGAACCATCTGTACCAGCAAAATAAAGTTTGCCATTAAAAATGGTTAAATTGAAAATACCGGCGGGGAATGATTTCACTTCAGTTACGGTACCGCCATCATAGCTCCATAAACTCGCTGAACCAGCAACTTTACTGCCTGCAAAATACAGCGTGTTGCCGAACGCGACAAGATTTCTGACACTACTGATGCTGTTTGAGACAATTGCGGTATTTCCAGGAGTACCATCGCTTTCCCAGAGCTGGCCAGCTTGCGTGAAATACAGCAACCCGTTAAACACAGACAGGTTACTAATATTATCACTATTGTTCGCGGTAATATGCAGAGCAATACCTACTGTTACCCCATCACTCACCCAGAGAGCGCTTGGATCTGTAGTGCCCTCTGCAGCGAAATAGTATTTATTTTTATAAGCAACAAGATTATTTGTGAAATGCAAATTGTCGATATTGCCGGCATAGAATGTGCTGTTCGTGTAAGCCAACCCTACGTTTTTGTCCGTACTGTTCGCCAATACAAATGTACCATTAACAGTACCATCCGTACGCCACAATTCGAGTCCTTGTACTCCCTTCACAACACGATAGTTTAGGAACAAGGTGTAATCAGTTGTGTTTTGGCCAGGTACAGGATCGACCACCGGGCAAACGACAGACACTGATGTCACATCTGCACTTGCTATTTTACCAATATCATTTTGGACACTACAGACTTGAGCAGGATTGGTCGGCTGAGTCAGGATCGTCACGTTGTAGTCACTACCATCGGCGAGTTGAGTTGCAAATGCAAACTTACCGTTGGTATTAACAGTTAAATTATCGCCTTTGTTGTTCTGCAGCACCATTCCTGTGCCACTCAGTCCTGATACCTGGACATATATATTATAATTCGTTGTAGTTGCTCCATTACCACTACCACCACCGCCACCACCACAACTAATCATCCCCAAACTCAATAACACGATCGCAACGATCCCATTCCATTTCATAACATTACTCCCGTCTTTATTTGTTTTTAGCAACACCTGTTACCCTGCATCATACGCAGGAGGTGCAATTAATTGCTTACTCGTTGTGGCTTGCTTGGGAATATCGAAAAAGCCCCCTACTTACTAATGCTATTCTTAATTCAAACTTAGCAGTCGTATGGTGTGACTCTATTTATTATATCCCTTGGCACTAGGCCTATTTTTCACTGTTTTTTACGCTGCCATTGCAAAAGTGTCAAGCCAACTGACTGACAAAAACGCTTATATCTTTTTTACCATGACATCACCAGCTAACCCGCACCACGTACACGGTTCATGCCGGATCCAGCCAAGTTTCCCGTACCATTCCTGCTTATCAAGCGTAAACAGATATAACGTGGAAATTACCAGCTGGTTTTTCGCAACTTGCTCCACGTGTGCACATAATGCCGCGCCGATGCCTTGTTGACGATACGCCGGGGCGACGAATACGCCTCCTAACCAGGGGGTGAGATGTTCGTGACCGGGAAGATCGTGCACGCGCAGTGCCGCGGTACCAAATACGTTGTTTCCATCATGCGCCACCCACGCAATTGGCAGGCTGGTGTAATTCATATGGGTACGAAATTTTTCTGACCGGGTAGCGATGGTGTCGTGTGGAAGTATCAATCGCCAATGCTCGACTAACCACGGCGCAAGTGTCTGGATGAATGAGGGGTGATCGGCAAGGAGGCTTATTTTCATGTCGCTATCATCATGAATGAATAATCAGATCACCCTGCTACAAATTACTTGCCAAGCATAGGGATATACACCATGAGAATTAACCAAAATGCGGCGATCACCCATGGCAACGAACGCCAGGGCAGCAACCAATCTAATTTGGCTCTGGCCACTAACTCACCCGCCTGACCATTGAGCTTATCGAGTTGATCCGCACCAACTTTGAGAATGTAGCCTATCGACACGGACGAGTAGAACCCCACAAAGCTGAGCAACACCGCAATCACGGTATAAAAATGCTCGCGCAACAAAAGTCCGAGCCCGGCAAACAGCAACCCTTGTATTGTGCACATCCAGCTCACCCGCTGATGCAGCAGATCATTTTCATTTTTAATTTGCTTGAGAATGGTTTCAAGATCGGGGTTTGCCATAGTCCAACTCCTCCAAATTAACACCTGCGATGAGAATAGACAGAATACGTTTTTATCGATGACAGAACAACCCTGTATTTTTTATTGAATTAAAATCTTGTATTTTTCGCGTTAATTCAACATGCAGATCGTATTGTGAAATGTGACAAACCATCCTTTGATGTGCTTCGCTATTATCTCTCAAGTTTCTCTTTAAAAAACACCAGTTCACGATAGGTGTGATCATACACGGCCTTTTGACCATCAAGTATTGTCACAAAACACCACCGCAACAACCGCCCCCACAATGAATTCGGAAAATCGATATAAACATTATGTGATGCCCTGGTCCCGTTTGCGGTGTGCTCCATTTTGAGTACGCCGCCTTCGGGTAAACGAATACGGAACAAACCACCGAGTAATTTATAGGTGGCCGTGCCCGCCCAGACGGTGATGTTGGGTTTGTTCATATAGACGATACGGCCACGCAGATCAGCATAGACCCCTGCCACTTTCTCGCGCTGATGAAACTCCACACCTTCAGCCGGGCGGTTGTCTGCACAGAAATAGGTGAGGCCGTAATGTTCCAGCGGATTCGACGCGGTCCAATTTACCGGATCAGAAGCATACTCCCACAATTTGACCGGATCGGCTGTCGTCATGATTTCGGTATTGGCAGTAACAAACATGCATTATCTCCTTTGCGGTAGTGTTGTCAGCCTGACCAGGTGCGCATAGTAATGTCAGTGCGGCGGCGCCGCCGCTGCAAACCCTTGCAAGATACTGCCGCGCACCGGGCGGGACAGAAATGTTTTTTTCAGGAAGTTAACGCTGAAAGGTTCACGGCGATTCCACGGCAACAGCGACACCATTCGCGCCATCGTGCAGTAACCAAATATCACCTGCGCCCAGGTGCCGATCATCGGTATCCAGTAAATCAACTGCATGGGTTTGGGCAGAGCGATCAACAGCAGTAATAAATAACCGATACGCACCTGAATCGGAAATGCGGTGATCTTGCCTTCGCGCAGCGCAAAATGAATAAGTTGAAACACCGTGAGGCCTATCGCCAGCTGAAAACCCATCGGCCAACCCAAAATACCGGCAGTCAGCAAGCCGACCGTTACCAGCCAATACCACCAACCAATATCCCGATACTCGATCATAAACATAACACCCTCCTGCCACTAATATTAGAGAATCCTTACCCAGCAACCTGTTCCTGATTAAATAATACTCGGATTTCAGGCATGAACAAGTCATTTAGTCTGACCAGAACTACATATTACAGAGCATCACAGGGGTGGAGTTCTTATATATAAGACTTATTCCAAGACCAAAAATAGAACGCACCTTAAAAGCAGGCGGAATAGCAAAAAAGTGGGCGCACACTTGCCGCCCACTTTATAAACTAAATAATTTTTTGCTTACTTAACGGTTGTAGTCACTTTACTGCTATTGTTACTCGTGTTTATATCATTCGATGTAGTGCTCACATTGGCAGTATTGGTGAATGTGCCACGTGAACTTGCTGTCACGACAATCGTTATGTTTGCCGTACTACCGCCTGCCATTGTTCCAATATTACAACTCACAGTGGCAGTTCCACTGCATGTGCCTGTCGTTGTCGAAGCTGATACGAACTTCATCGACGTGGGCAAAATATCCTTGAGAAGGACATTGTTGGCACTTGCCGGTCCGTTGTTAATTATCTGCACGGTATAAATTAACTTTGACAGACGACTGACAGAACTGGCGCTACTGCTCAGCGTGACGCCGACATCTGCATTGACTACCGGCGCATTCACCACCAGATTGGAAGTGGCGCTATTGTTACTAAAATTGCCATCTTCCTCAACGCTGCTCACACTAGCTGTATTAATCAGTGAACCCGTCACATTCGGAATCACATTAATTTGTACTGTAGTCGTCGCATTGGTGGCAAGATCGCCAAGTGCACAGTTGATAACACCAGTGCCAGCACAACTGCCCTGACTTGCGACAGCTGAGACTAAACTTACCGTAGTTGGCAATGCGTCTGTCAACTGCACGTTTGTCGCGGTAAGTGAGCCAAGATTGGTCACATTCAATATATAAGAAAGTAAATTTCCCTGTATTATTGAACCCGGTGTTGCAAGCAACTGTAATGATAAATTGACACCCGCCACCGCTGGCGTGAGAACTACACTGTTACTTCTAAAACAAGCTCCACTAATTATTCCAGTATTATTAATTGCAGTAACCCTGCAGCCACCCATGCCTGGCACATAACCTAATAGCGGGTTTAGATCGGTAATAACACCATTTTCCCATACCAGTGCGCGCATATCGCTTGCGCTGTTGTCATTTGCAATGATCTGACCTTTACTGTTCATGGCTATCGCATGTACACCTTTAGATGGTGGATAAGTATATGAAGGCGATACGAATGTATCAGCCGAAGCCATCTCCACCATCACACCATTGTGCCAGCGAAAAGGCCGTGCCGTGGTGGCGCTGTAGGAGAAACCAATGACATCGCCACTATCGGTAACATTCCATGCATCACTGAGCGCATCACCTGGCAGCACACCCAAATGCACAACGCTGTTATTACTCCATAAAACCGCCTGCCGAAGACCATCCACGGTCAAAGCAGAACCAACGATCTCACCTTTATTCGTGATCACCCTCGCCCAACTGGCGCTTCCACCGGAAATGGTACCCAAATCCGTGAGTACGCCGTTTTCCCATAGCCCTATATGTCCATTTGTAAGTTGCACGGCCACCTGACCAGAATCATTTATACTGCCAGGTTGTTGTGGATAATTAATTGCA
Organism: Gammaproteobacteria bacterium; assembly: GCA_024641475.1. Classification (GTDB taxonomy): domain Bacteria; phylum Pseudomonadota; class Gammaproteobacteria; order UBA6429; family Thiohalophilaceae; genus JACQBC01. The sequence goes on along the minus strand of JAHECZ010000012.1, from coordinate 38,165 downwards.
GCCGGCACCATCGAGAATACGCCATTGTTCCAGAAGAAATAACCTTCACCATTTTCGTTAGCATTGACCAAGGCCATGCCTGACTTGTTGATAGAATATGGATAACCATAGGTATATGGTTCCGGATCTGAATATAATCGTTTTCCTTGTGTATCCCAGAAACGGGAGCTGCCAAAACCTCCTGTTTCTCCAGCAACCAGTCCATTTGAAGCAATTGCGGTGGCTCCGCCGCAACATTCCAGTGCGATAAAATTATAATCTGTCGCAGCTAAGGCCGACCCGCATAACGTAACAAGTGCAACAATGATAAGTTGCAGCTGATTCGATTTCATACTTCCTCCAATAAAATTGTTAACGGTCAGGACCCTTGCGAACCCGTGAAAAATCACGGAAGTATCACAAAAAGCACCATCCCCACGTAAGGTACCTGCCTATTAACAAGGTTCGACCGGTTTTTATTCCAGTACAACACCGCGTCTTAGTTTAAATTATTTGGACGTCAGACCATGACTGCCTGGACATGGCGTTTAGTCTGGAATACTGCAATAGCAGAGCAGCGCCGAATCAGGTGTGAGGTAGTTAAAGTTCATTCACGCGAAACCCATGGATGGGCTCACTAGAACGGAGTCTAGAACAAGCCGTCGTCATCGGTGCCATCACCATGCGACAAAGTAAACTAAATTCCGTTTCACCTTCAGGATTCCAACAATCTAGCCAACCTCGTTTTCTTGTCAATTAATTGAGAGGTGTCCTTGATACTGTTAGATCGATGGTGTATTCAACCACGTGGCGGGGCGGGAACCAGACCATAGCGCGCCATGACATTAAGGAGTTGTGTGCGATCGGGTGGCCCGCCCGCATTGACGACAGTGGCGACGTCACGAAAATACTGCGCACCGATATCCGGAGTTAGCGCAATGAGCGCGCGAGCAGTCCCTGCATGCGGATTGCTAAACCCGTGTACCGACCCTTTGGGCGTGCGCATCCAGTCGCCCGGTTGCAAATCGCGTGTATCGCCATCAACCGAATAACGTAACGTCCCTTCCAGTACATACACACACTCTTCGTTGTGCGTATGACTGTGCGGTGGCGGGACATTCGATCCGGAAGGAACGCTTAATTCGAATATACCCAGGCCGCCCTGAGCAGCGCCATCGATCAGATACTTGATTTCCAGCTGGCCAATTTTCACTATCTCGGGTTGGGTCATGCTTGACTCCTTAAGTAAGTTGGTGAGAAAAATGCGCGACGTTCAGTTAATGGGCTGGCTTGAAGCGTCGCGAAAACCAGTCCAGTTGAAATGATTATTATGTGTTGCACGGGGCCTTGATTCCTTCATGTAGCGAGACAATCCCGAGTGACAGCGGTGTTGCGTTTACATCGATAAATCCACACAGTGCAACTTCCTCTGAGAAAGAATTAATGTCTGGAAATTCGTGAATTCCTTTGAGTAGATAGTTGTAGGCGCTTCTGTCACCCTTGGTGACGATCATCGCAATGACAGGTACACAGAGCCTCATATAAAGGAGATATGCGGCATACAACCATCTGGTCGGGATTCGCGATGCCTCCAAACAATAGAATTTTCCGCCGGGTTTTAATACCCGGTAAGCGGATGTCAAAACCTTGTCTCTATCACATATTTTCATGGCGAATGAAATAGAAAGAATATCAACCGAGTTATCGGCAATCGATTCCAGGTGGTGCGCATCGAGAATCCGGTATTCGCATGTTATGCCTTTTAATACTGCTTTGCGCCTGGCCACAGACAGCATTTTATGGCAAATATCCCCTAACACGATTTTTTTCTCGTTAAGGCGATTTTCTTTGCTGAGTTGCGACGCGACGCGAAGTGCAATATCTCCTGTACCGGCTGCTATATCCAGAAACAGAACTCCCGGCGTGTTTGCAACCTTGTTTGACAGATGAGACTTCCACACTCGATGGGCATATAAACTGAACAGGTCGCAAAGCATGTCGTATGACTCAGCCATACGCGAAAAAACATCGTCTGTGCCATCAAACTGCGCAGAATTCTTGCTATTCATAGGGGATGATTTTTTGCGCATATCGCTCACAGAACCGGTTGAGCGGTAGCAAGGTCCGGCACGCGGTTTTTGCACGCGTATTTGATGTGATTGTCAGACCTTTCCACTCAAAGAACCTTTCTTGAAATGACTCGATAGGGTTTGTAGCCAAGTCTTTCCCAGGCAACCTCTGCATTAATGTTACCTAGCAGGTATTGGACATCTATGTATTGGATTGAATTATCCCTAAACCATTTTTCAATTACTTCTACCAGTTCCGCTGCAATACCCTTCCTTCGACATTCTATCTCAACCCAGCAATGCTCGATTAATCCAATATGTTTAATGGTGCATCGTTTGATGAATGGCCGCGTGACTGTACCGATGACATATCCAACTGGCATACCATCTTTTTTTGCTACATATGTTTTTGATTCATCTGAAGCCAATATCGTGTCTATCCAATTTACAGAATCCTCAATATAGTCATCCGTAAGCCTTAAAAGGTATTCATCTTGTGATGTATCTCGCACATGCGCCAATAAACACGCCATTGCCTTCATAAGGTATGGTTTGTCATTAATATTTGCTACTTCAATCGTAATCATTTCTTTGGTGGCCTAACTGTTATATAGACGGAATAGAAACTTCCCGAAGGTTTTCAATATTAGAAACTTTAACGGGTCTGGGTAATTTAGCCAGTTACTTTTGATGATTCTGCGATATTGTTGGGCTTCGTGAAAAACACTCAGCCCAACCTACCATAATTTTATCGAATCCGAAACGCGTCGTGACAGGCGACACACGTTGCAGTGAGATCCTGCAGGCCGTGATAGGTTGCCAACACATCGCCTTCCTGCGCCAAGACGGCGAAGCGGCTGGCGGTGTGGTGCATACGGTTACCCAGCGCTTGCATGACGGCGGGCATGTGTTTGGCCATGTGGCTGGCATCGTGCGCGTCGAGCGAACTCATGCCTAAACGTTTTTCGGCGATCTCGGCGGCTTTATCCAGTTTATTGTTTTTGAGATTCAACAGAATGTCGTCGATGGCACGCAGGTGATCGCGCATGTTACTCAACATGTGTTCCTGCATCATTTCGGGAAAATCCGCTTTCACGCGGGTGTCGGCGGCAATGGCGGGGAGGAACATTAACATTCCACACAGGAGTAAGACAGTCTTGCGCATAGTTTGATCCTTTTGACAGAGAGGTAAATCACCAGTCAGCACCATACCTGACCGGATCAAGCATAGCAAAACCGCGAAGAGGTGACATTACAGTCATCACAAAAACAAAGCGGCCCGCAGGCCGCTTTGAGTAGTACTAACTTACTGCACGCGTTGCGCGTGCGCATACTTACCTGACTTTGGCCGGTACAACCTGGATTGCCGGCAGACCACCGTAGTAACCCACGGCACCACGCTCATCCACGGCTTTGCGGAAGGCGTTATAGTCAATGCCATCTGCAGTCATCAGCGGTTTGTACTTGGCGGTGTCACTGGTGGCACCGGGATGTTGCACGTTGCTCAGTACATAGCTGTAACCATTGAGGTTATCCACCACGGCCAGACCGGTCCATTCCTGACCGAAACGGCCGGTGGCAATACGCGTCAACTTGCCGCTATCCACCGGATAGGCCCACACGAAGTTGTTCATGTGATTACCGGAGTCTTCACCGATGAACAAGGTACGCAGCGCTTCGGAATACTTGACGTTATCCGGATTGGCCATCTTGTCGGTGTCGCAGCTGTCGTACTTGCCATAAGCGGTTTGATCGGCCGGTTTCTTCGCACCGAGGATCAACGCATCCATGTCTTTGGCAACCCACTGACTGTTGATCATGTTGCCGTCGGTATCTTTCTGGCCACCGGTTAAGTTGGATTGATACACGATACCGCAGGTCAGATCTTTACCATCACCGCTTAAACGAATGTCATCACGCGGACGATCGGCATTGCTGCCAGCGAGCATGGCTTTTTCGACATATGACATCGCGATGTAGAGTTTTTTGTCGGCATTGTTGGAAGTTTCGCCTTCCATCTTGGTGAACTCGGCGGTGGCACCCATGTAACCGGCGAAACGACGGGTTTCCAAAAATGCCGCGGCTTTTTCCATGCCGGCTTTCACTTTGAGGTATTCCAGCTTGTTGCTGTTGACACCATTGGTGCCGGTGTAGACGTACACTGGATGGAAACCATCGGCCGGTACACTGGATGTTTCAAAGATGTCAGCAAACGTGATGCCGTTCTTCACCATCGCTGCTATTTCAGCATCATTGGCATGGCCGAGTTTGATCCAGTTCAGATTGAACTGGCCACCGTTGTCACCGCTGGTTTGATCCAGTTGTGCGGCATAGATAGTACCGGCGGACATGTCATTGGCATGATCGGCAACAAACATCGTCAGGATAACATCGCGACCGTCGTCACCTTTATACGCAGTGCGGCCATCGGGTAACACGTGCGCGAGTTCATTGGCCAGACGACCCATCGCGTAATGCTTGGTGACTTTGGCTTTATCGTGCTCGACCAATTTTACTTCGGTCGCCAAACCGTAGTTATACGCATTGGCGCCACCCTGGCTGGCGGTCAAACCGGTGGTGCCGAGGAAACGGTTCATCGGAGTTAACGGATGAGTTGCAAAGAAACGCGCATCGGGTTCGTACTCTTCACCACCGATATGCGTGTTCCATGGGGTGAGTTCACCGGCGCAAGGAATCCACAGACCGTTCACGTCATGCATGCTGACGTTGAACAATTCTTTAGCAACCAGACTGCCATCGCGATGTTGTTTGAGTTCGGCGCGCTGCATCACCATCGGCAATTGACCGTACAAATCCACCATCAGGTTTGGATCGGTGGCGCTGGGGGTTTCGGTGTCATATTCAAAATGGGTGATCAGGTTCAATGCATCACCTTGCACGACTAACGAGTTGGCATCGGGTGAACGCGCATAGAATGGGCCATAGGTCAGGGCATTACCGGCATCATCTAACATCGCCATTAATGGCTTGCCGGTGTTATCCACGATCAAACCACCTTGCCAATCACCGACGTTATCGCCGGAGCTGTACAGCACGTGGTAATTCAACGGGAAGGTTTTCTTGGCGCCATTGGCGAGGGTCACCACAACACTGGATGTCGTATAAGCCGTCTGCTGTTCGGCAGCGGTCTTGGGTGCCGGGGTGCTGGTAAATTCAATACCAGTGACAGGTAATACCTGTTGACCTTGCGCAAAAACGCTGCACGCTGTCAGACTCAGGGCTGCTGCAACGGCAGCCGACATCATATTTAATTTAGAATGCATGACATATTCCTTTGGTTTACTGTTCTGTGAAAATGGTCCGCGCAAGGTTGGGAGCGACGGACTCCACCCATGTGTAATTAAAATGGGTTATTTAAACTAAGCCGATAGCATTGCAGGACGGTGAATGTCATATGACAGTTTTATTGCGAACCGGACAGATGTTACTAATCCACGCTGCTGTTATATTAAGCAGCAACACATTAACCGGCGTACGGCGGAGATTTTGTATGACGTGGTGTTTTTGGCCCAACCACAAAAAAACAAGCAACACACTGTTATGCCTGATTAGCTGTCTCGTCAGCACGGTACACGCTGACGAACCGGTTACCGCACGCGAACAACTCGACGCCGCGTTGTGGATGCAATCTGCCACGGAATATCGCGCTCTCACGCAACAAGTGTATGTGCAGGCAACCCAGCGGCTTGCGGCGCTGCGCAAAAGCAAGGGCACTGCGTCGGTGGAACAAACCGCACTCGGTGATTACGCCAGTAAACCACCGGCGGTGGTTCTCGATATCGACGAGACCGTGCTCGATAACCTGCCCTTCAACACATCACAAATCAAGATTGGTAAAAGTTTTGATCCTGCCACCTGGGATAGCTGGGTGATGTCGGCACAGGCCAATGCGTTACCCGGCGCGGTGGATTTTATCCGCAAGGCACGCCAATTGAATTACCACGTGATTTTTATCAGCAATCGCAGTTGTCATGCCAACGGCAGTTATGATGCGCAGGGCAACAGCACGGATTGCCCACAACAGCAGGCGACATTAAAAAATCTCAGCACGGCACTGGGGTACCGCGTGGCCAACAATGATCTCTTGCTGCGTCATGCATTACGCGGTCGCGATGACCGCGATAAGCAGGCGCGGCGGCGTGAAGTCGCGCAGCGCTATCGCATCGTGATGTTGCTGGGCGATGATCTGAATGATTTTATACGGCGCAGCGATTATCGCGGCAACCGTGATGCGCGCAACTGGGGGAATCGCTGGTTTATTTTGCCGAATCCGTTATACGGTTCGTGGCAACAGGCTTATGCTGGTCTGGCAGACAAATATGCTGCGTTGCGCAGCGATGCTACTCCCGTTGCGCCGCAAACCGCGAATGCATTGTCGATCGTCTCCTGGAATTTGCAGTGGCTGGCCGATCCGAATGCATTGCAACAATATGACTTCTGGAAAAAATGTGCTGCGCAACAGTGGTCGAATGACAAACTGCGCGCGGATTTGCCGGTATGTGATGCGTATCGGCACACGACTATCCGCACTGCAGAGGAATACACCACGTTAAAATTGCTGCCGCTGCAACAGGCGCTCGCCACACTGGCCAAAGAGCAGGTGCAGGTATTGGCCGTGCAGGAAATTCAAAATCCGGCGGCACTGCAAGCCATACTGCCTGCCGGTTATCATGTTGCGTGTGTCACCCGCCGCGATGATGCGCAAAACCTCGGCTTTATTGTGCGCGATGACAGTCGCTGGCAATTCGCCTGTGAAGAAGTCACTGCGCTGAGTCTGGAACAACATCATGAGATACCCCACGCCGTTCGCCGTGGCCTGGCAATAACGCTGTCACAACATGACATGTCATTGCGAATTCTGAATGTGCATCTCAAAGCGGGCTGTCCTAAAGGTCGCATGGATAACACCAACAATACGAATTGTCAGAGCCTGCAACAGCAGGTTGCGCCACTGGAACAGTGGATCGAGCAACAGGCCGAACACCAGCTGCCGTTCATGATCATCGGTGACTGGAATCGCGATCTCGACGCGGAAGTGCAACATCATTATCCGGCGCGACGCGATAACCGTGACCCAACCAGTCCGATCACTAATCCGCATCACATCCGGAATTTGTTGCCTGAGATCAATGACGGCGTACCCTCAGCCAGTGCCATGCAAGTAATTCAGGTGGACCGCAGCGCAGCCACCACGAGTCATTGCCACGCTAATCTGGATCAATTGGTAATAAGTCAAACCTTGCTTGAACGATTGGCACCGGTCAGCCTTCGCGAAGGACAACCTTTGGCAACGCTACGGGCATTTGATCCCGCCGCAAGTGATCATTGCGCCCTGCAAACCCGCTTGCGGTTCAACGCTATTCATACCAATTAAAAAAGTTTTTTGTATGCAGGTTATGCAATGTGTTTGCTACCGCACATTCTGCTATAGCGCTTTGTGTGCGCTTTTGAGAAGATGCGCGTATGAAAATTCTCATCTTGTGTTTATCGGCGGGTCATGGTGGTCTGGAATTGTATGCCTTGCGCGAGATCAAGGCATTGCGAGAACGTGGCCATGATGTTTTGCCGGTGATCGCCCAGGGCTCGCGTCTGGCGGGTTTGCTGGATGAGGCCAGTATTCCGTACCGATTTTTGCATGTGAGCTTTTACCGCTTCCCCTTGTTTGCCGCCCAACGCCTGGCGACACTCATCGAACAAAATCATATCGATGTGTTGCATATGCATTGGAGCAATGATCTCTATCTGGCGGCGTTAGCCAAATCCATGGCAATGCGGCCAGTGCGTTTGATCTACACGCGACAGATGGCGATCACCCGCAGCAAAGACGATCTGGTGCATCGCTGGTTCTATAAACAATTGGATAAAGTGCTGGTCATCAGCCAGTTGTTGGCGCAACAGGCACAACATTTCTTCCCTATCGACCCGGCGCGCATCAAGGTGTTGTATTACGGTGTCCCGGCGGGCAGTAGCGGCGTGCCGGATTGCGCGAGTTTATTCCCGCCCGGTGTCTTTGAACGGCGGCGTCTGAATATCGCGGTGTTCGGTCGTGTCGAACACGTCAAGGGACAACATGTGATGCTGGATGCGGTTGCCGGACTGATCAACGCCGGTTATGACATTTCGCTGTCGATCATCGGTCATGTGATGGATCAAAATTATGCGGCGCAATTGCACCGCGACGTGTCTGGCGCCGGTATCCAGGATAATGTGCGCTTTACCGACTTTGTGAACAACGCCCAGGAATTGATGCGTTGCTTTGATGTGCTGGCCTTAACCACCTATTGTGAAACCTTCGGGCTGGTGTTGATTGAAGCGATGCGCGCCGGGGTGGCGGTGATCGGTACGGATTGCGGTGGCGTCCCGGAAATCATTGAACATGATCAAAGTGGTCTGCTGGTCAAACCCGGCGATGCCGCCGAATTACGCAGTGTGATCGACTCTATATATATGGACCCGTCACGGCTGCAACGGCTGGCTGTTGCTGGCAAACAACGTGCCGACCATCTGTTTGCCCAGGAGAATCACTATGCCCAGCTGGAAGCCGAGCTGGCCGATACCTGAACGGCGCAGCAACGGCTAATTAATTTTTGACGCTGTGACACATCTTGTACACCAACGATTCTTTAATCGCGGTGACATCCGAGGTGACCTGTCTTTCCAATTTAAACATCACATCTTCCGCTGAGTCCGGGCCAAAATCCGCGTCGCGACCATTCTCGCTATACGTCGCGAACAACATGCCGTCTTTGGTCCAGCGAATCGAAATCGTGGCTTTGGATGCAGATGCATTCGAACTGATTTTCTTTTTTAATTCAAACACGACCGAGTCAACACAATTCTGATAGATGGAATCTCCCGCACTGCTGGCCGCATTAACAGTCGTCATCTGCGCCATTAACAAAACCAGGCCTGCCAGTAATACTTTGTATATTTTTATCATCGCCGTCTCCTTGTTGGTCTGCCGCCAATATTAGCGCAGTTTGTGGCTGAACAATGCCTGAATTCGACCAAAAATGTGCATTGACTTCACACAATCACCGTAGCAATGATGGCACAATGATCGACTAAACCATGCTGTACCACGCAGAGACGACTATTGCACCCATGCATAACAATCCCTATACACCACCGCAAGCCAACGTCGATACCAAAGAATTCAAACAGGGCAAATGGTACAACGCTATTCTGCTCGGGTTTCTGGTGGATTTTATTGGCACCATGCTGGTATCCATACTGCTTTCCGTTCTGGTTACCGCATACTTTATGAGTCATGGCATGAAGGTGGAAGAAGTGCGCGGTCTGCTCACGGCAACTGATTTCACCTCGCCGATCTATATCGCGTCACTGGGAATTGGTTTGGTGTTTTCCATACTGGGTGGGTATATCTGCGCGCGCATCGCCAATCACCACGAGTACCGTTACGTCGCCATCATCGGGTTGCTGGATATACTGTTGGGATTGGTGATGAGTCCGCAATCGTTCCCCACCCTGCATCATCTGGCGTTAACGGCTTTATCGTTTGCGGCATTATTCACCGGTGCCTATCTGCATGTCGCCGCCAGGCGGCGCGCTCAGTAGTAAAAATAAAACTACGGCTCGTAACCCAGATTCGGCGACAGCCATTGTTCGGCCGCTTGCAAGGTCATGCCTTTGCGCCGGGCGTAATCTTCCACCTGATCTTTATTGATTTTACCCACCGCAAAATACACGGCGTCGGGATGACTGAAATACCAACCGCTCACTGACGCCGCCGGATACATGGCATTGCTTTCGGTTAACCGGCAACCGCAATTCTTTTCGGCATTGAGTAATTGCCACAGCAAGGGTTTCTCGGTGTGATCCGGGCAAGCCGGATAACCGGGTGCCGGACGAATACCCCGGTATTCTTCGCGAATAAATTTTTCGTTATTGAAATTTTTATTCTTCAAAGCGCTATCGGGTTGCCATGGATTTGGTTCAAAACCCCAATTCACATGCCGCATGCGATCGTGCATGTGCTCGGCAAAGGCCTCGGCGAACCGATCCGCCAGCGCCTTGAGCATGATCGAATGATAATCGTCGTGCGCCTTCTCAAATTCTTTGGCCTTGGCTTCAGCACCATGAATCGTCACAGCAAAACCGCCGAGGTAATCGGCCTTGCCGCTGTCTTTGGGCGCAACAAAATCGGCCAGACAACGATTGGGTTTGTTATCGGTTTTTTGAATTTGCTGCCGCAAGTGATGCAAGGTTAGTAAAGGCTTGTTGCGTTTGGCATTGCTGTAAATGGCAATATCGTCAATATTGACGCTGTTCGCCGCGAACAAACCGACGACGGCCTGTGCCTTCAACCATTTGCCGGCAATAATTTGCTGCAACATGGCTTGTGCGTTGTCGAACAATTCCCTGGCTTCCTTGCCCTTGTCGGCATCCTGAAAAATTTTCGGATAGCTGCCCTTGAGTTCCCAGGTATGAAAGAACGGTGTCCAGTCGATATACGGCAGCAGATATTCCAGTGGCATGTCATCGAAAACCTGTACACCCAGCTGTTGCGGCACTGGTGGTGTGTACGCTTGCCAATCGATCGGCGTTTTGTTGGCACGTGCCTGCGCCAATGTCAGCCACTGATCGCTACTGCGGCGATTGGCGTAATTCTCCCGCACGGTGACATAGTCGGCGCGTGTCTGCGCGATAAATTTCGCGCGGGTGGATTCACCTAACAGATTTTGCGCCACACCTACCGCGCGTGAAGCATCTTTCACCCACACGGTAATACCTTTGGCATAGGCGGGTTCGATCTTGACCGCGGTGTGGGCCTTGGAGGTGGTTGCGCCACCGATCAGCAACGGAATATGGTAATCCAGGCGTTGCATCTCCTTACCCATGTGCACCATTTCATCCAGCGACGGCGTGATCAATCCCGACAGGCCAATCATATCGGCATTTTCTTTTTTTGCTGCTTCGAGGATTTGTGTGGCCGGTACCATCACGCCCAAATCCACGACTTCAAAATTGTTGCACTGCAATACCACGCCGACGATGTTCTTGCCGATGTCATGTACATCGCCTTTCACCGTCGCCATGATGATCTTGCCGGCGGATTTGGCACCGCCACTTTTCTCTGCATCAATAAACGGAATCAGATGCGCCACGGCCTTTTTCATCACGCGGGCACTCTTGACGACTTGCGGTAAAAACATTTTACCGACACCGAACAGATCGCCCACCACGCTCATGCCGTCCATCAGCGGGCCTTCGATAACATGTAATGGCCTTGGGAATTGCAGACGCGCCTCTTCGGTATCTTCCACAACATAGGTATCGATGCCCTTGACCAGCGCATGTTCCAGACGCTTGGCAACCGGCCATTCGCGCCAGGTCAAATCTTCCTTGTGCTCGATCGTGCCGCCCTTGCCTTTGAATTTCTCCGCAATCGCCAACAGACGTTCGGTCGCATCGGCGCGGCGATTGAGGATCACATCTTCGACAGCGTCGCGCAATTCCGCCGGCAGCTCATCATATACCGCCAGCTGTCCGGCGTTGACGATACCCATATCCATACCCGCCTGAATGGCGTGATATAAAAACACCGCGTGGATCGCTTCACGTACCGGATCGTTGCCGCGAAATGAGAACGACACATTCGAGACACCGCCGCTGATCAAGGCATGTGGCAGATTCTGTTTGATCCAGCGTGTCGCCTCGATGAAATCCACACCGTAGTTATTGTGTTCTTCGATACCGGTCGCGACGGCAAAAATATTCGGATCGAAAATGATATCTTCGGGTGGAAAGCCAAGCTGTTCGGTGAGTATCTTGTAGGCGCGCGCACAGATCTGCTGCTTGCGCTGCATCGTGTCGGCTTGCCCGGCTTCATCGAACGCCATCACCACGATCGCTGCGCCATAGCGACGGCATAACTTTGCATGTTCGATGAATTTGGCTTCGCCTTCCTTCATCGAAATGGAGTTGACGATGCCTTTGCCCTGAATGCATTTGAGTCCGGCTTCGATGATGTCCCATTTACTCGAATCGATCATCACCGGCACGCGCGCGATATCCGGTTCAGCCGCGATCAGATTCAGAAACGTCACCATGGCCTTCTGGCCGTCGAGCATGCCTTCGTCCATGTTGATGTCGATGACCTGCGCGCCGCTTTCCACCTGTTGGCGGGCAATCGTCAACGCCGCGTTGTAATCATCCGCGAGAATCAGTTTTTTAAATTTGGCCGAACCGGTAACGTTGGTGCGCTCACCCACATTCACAAATAACGAATCGTCGCGAATGTTCATCGGCTCCAGACCACTCAACCGCGTAGTGAAGTCGCGTGCCTTGGGCTGACGCGGCTTGCTGGCAGCGACCGCAGCGGCGATGGCTTTGATATGCGCTGGCGAGGTACCGCAGCAACCGCCGATGATATTGATATAACCGTTGCGTGCCCAATCCGCGATTTCATCCGCGAGCATCTGCGGTGTTTCATCGTAGCCGCCAAACGCATTGGGCAACCCGGCATTGGGATGCACATTAATATGACAATCGGCAATATTGGCCAGCTCTTCGACGTATTGGCGCAACTCTTTGGCGCCGAGTGCACAATTGAAACCGAAACTGATCGGCTGAATATGGCGCAACGAATTATAAAACGCCTCGGCGGTCTGGCCCGATAAAGTACGACCCGACGCGTCGGTGATTGTGCCCGAGATCATTACCGGCCATTTTTTGTTTTGTTTCTGAAAAAATTCTTCAATCGCAAATACCGCGGCCTTGGCATTCAAGGTATCGAAGATCGTCTCGACCAGAATGATATCGGCGCCACCGGCAATCAATGCCTCGGTGGCCAGATAATAAGTTTGTTTGAGTTCATCGAAACTGACATTGCGGAATCCCGGATTGTTTACATCCGGTGACAAACTGGCGGTGCGATTGGTCGGCCCCAACACGCCCGCGACATAGCGTGGTTTGCTGTCAGAGTAGCTGGCTTCGCAACAGGCACGGGCAATTTTCGCCGCTTCGAAATTGATTTCATAAACCAATTCCTGCATGGCGTAATCCGCCATGGAGATCGCATTGGCGTTGAAGGTATTGGTTTCGACGATATCTGCACCGGCATCGAGATAGGCACTGTGAATCTCGCTGATGATCTGCGGTTGCGTCAACACCAGCAGATCATTATTGCCTTTCAGATCCCGGCTCCAATTATCGAAACGTGTGCCGCGATAGGCTTTTTCATCCAGATTATACCCCTGGATCATCGTGCCCATGGCGCCGTCGAGGATCAGAATGCGTTGCTGCAGCAGTTGTTCAAACGTTGACATGGTCAAACCGGCCCGGGATCAGTAACAAGGTGGGAATCTTAGCATTTTCCCGAGTACTGTGGGCAGTTCAGCTATTCGCGACCTCAACCGGCCTGGACAGTTGTTCCAGCATTTGGGTGGTTTGTTCGAGTAGGGACTGCAGTTTGCTATGTCGTTCGAGAAAATCCAGATAATCGTTGGAAGAATCCAATACCTGTTCAATCAGTGGGCCATTGCGGATCACATCCGTCAGCAACTTGTCGAGCTGTTCCTGCATGGGTTTGACACGACGCTTATTGCGCGCCGCAGCCAACTCTTCGCGCATATCCATCAAATAGCGTTTGAGCAATAAAGTGTCACGGGTGAATCGATCGGCAATCAGCGGCGTATCGCCGGGGCGCTCGGTCAGCTGGGTAAGCGAGTGTTGCATGCGTTCATTGATATACAACATGCCGGTACTGCGATACACCATTTCGGTGGACGTCTTGGACTGCACGACCAGGGCGGCGAGTCGATCGATGCTATCGGTGAAAACGGCCAATTGGGTACTCAAGGTGGCACGCTGCTGCAGAAAGGTTTGATACGCCGTGACGTGCAGATTGAGTTCCTGCACATGGCGGCTGACGATTTGCCAATGCTGCAATAATTTTTCCAGCTGCGGCCGCAGCAGCGGATCGGGTTTCAGCATTAACTCCGTCAGTGCGTCACCAGTTGCCTGCACGGCAGTTGTCAGTTGCGCGATATCCGGTTGATCATCGCTGAGTAAATCTTCGGTATCCAAACGTAATTCGTACACACGTGTATTGAGATTACACAACTGTTCACGAAATTGCGCTTGTTTATGATTACCAAACAAATCCGGGATATCACAACCGGCGAGTAATGCACTGCCCAACAGGCACAAGGCTGCGACGCGTACATATCGATTCATAACTCGTCCTTGTGTCTGTGTGAAATCAACTGCTGATTCGGCAAGAATGCATCCGATTCAGGCAGTCGCATCCACTTTGAGAATGGTGCCATCCACACCGGTGACCAGTACGCGCGACCCAACCGGGCAATCCTTGCCTTCCACTTTCCAGGTCGTATCATCGACACGGATCTTGCCCATACCGTTGATGATCGGCTCATCCAGCAAAAATGTGCGGCCAACATATTGCTCGCCACGCCGGTTCAGGGTGGGCCGATCGGATGTTCCAGGATGCTTTTTCTGATAGCTGCGCCATAACGCAATGGTGACAACGCCGCAAATACCAAACAGTAAAAATTGATATTGCCAGCCGATATCCGGCAACAACAGGGCGAGCACCCCGACTACGGCAGCGGAAATACCCAACCACAGGAAATAGGCCCCAGGCGCGAAAATTTCGATGATCAGCAAAATGCCGCTGATAATCCACCAATACCATTGCGTCATGCTCAAACTCCGGCGTGTTAATTATTCTTCTGTTTACCCATAGCATCCTTGGCCAATTCAGCAATACCGCCGATAGCACCGATCACACTGGCGGCTTCCAAGGGCATCAATACCAATTTTTGGTTCGGCGCACTGGCGATGCTTTGCAGCGCATCAACATATTTGGTCGCAATGAAATAATTAATTGCACTGATGTTACCTTTATCGATCGCTTGCGACACCATGTGCGTGGCGCGTGCCTCCGCTTCCGCCAGACGTTCACGTGCTTCGGCATCCCGGAACGCTGCCTCCTTACGGCC
Organism: Gammaproteobacteria bacterium; assembly: GCA_024641475.1. Taxonomy (GTDB): domain Bacteria; phylum Pseudomonadota; class Gammaproteobacteria; order UBA6429; family Thiohalophilaceae; genus JACQBC01. The sequence continues at coordinate 23,110 of JAHECZ010000012.1, read as the reverse complement.
TTCGGCTTCCAGCACCGCCGCTTGCTTTTCACCTTCGGCGCGCAAGATTGCAGCTTGACGTAAACCTTCTGCTTCCAGAATGGCTGCACGCTTTTCGCGTTCGGCTTTCATTTGCCGCGCCATCGCATCGACCAGATCGCGTGGCGGGGTGATATCTTTGATCTCGATGCGCGTGACTTTAATACCCCAGGGTTGGGTTGCATCGTCCACCACATGCAACAACTGCGCATTGATCTTGTCGCGTTGCGACAGCAACTCATCCATTTCCATGGAACCCATCACGGTACGCACATTGGTGGTGGTGAGGTTGAGTATGGCTAATTCCAGTTGGCTGACTTCATAAGCGGCGCGGGCCGCATCCAATACCTGGAAGAACACCACCCCATCAACGCGCACCATCGCGTTGTCACGCGTGATCACTTCCTGTGACGGCACTTCCAGCAAACGTTCCATCATGTTCAAACGTGCGCCGATGCGGTCGATAATCGGCACAATAAAATGCAATCCAGGCGAGAGGGTGCGAATGTAACGACCGAAACGCTCTACCGTATATTCCCGGCCCTGCGGTACCGATTGCACACTGCGCATCACGATAAACATGCCGAGCAGGCCAAAAATAATCGCCGCCATTGCGCCCGTCCCCAATTCCAGCAAACCAATCGCCCAAGTCATGTCTGTTACTCCTCTTTTTGATTTTTCGGCAGCTTCCATTAACGCCCTGTTTTTTAATCAGGGTTAAGACGCGTTAGCCGCTGGCTTGATACTATAAGCAGATGACCAGCACCGTGCCACCCATTCGACCACCAAAATCACTGTTGCGCGCCACCGGACAAGCGATTGCCGATCACAACATGATCCGCGCCGGTGATCGAATTCTGTTAGGTGTGTCAGGCGGCAAGGATTCCCTGTCGCTTTTACAGGTGTTGCTGCAGCTGCAACGTCACGCCCCGATCGATTTTCAACTCGCCGCCATCAGTGTCGATCCGATGGTGGAGGGTTTTAATCCCGGCCGTCTGGCCACGTATATGCAGGAACAGGGCGTCACCTGGTTCCTGGAACGGCAAGCCATTGCCGAGCAGGCCAAACAGCATATGGGCAATGACTCCTTCTGCGCTTTTTGTTCGCGCATGAAGCGCGGCATTATGTATGCCACGGCGCGGCGTGAAGGCTATAACGTGTTGGCACTGGCGCAACATCTGGACGATCTGGCGGAGAGTTTTCTGATGTCCGCCTTCCATGGTGGCCAACTGCGCACGATGAAAGCCAATTACACCGTGAAAGATGGCGATCTGCGCGTCATTCGGCCGTTTATCTATGTTCGCGAACGCCAGACAATTGATTTTGCCAGTCGCGCCGGTTTACCGGTCGTAGCCGATTCGTGTCCGGCCTGCTTCGCGATGCCCAGCGAGCGGCAGCATATGAAATCCCTGTTAGCCCAGGAAGAAGCCCACAATAGCAAGATTTTTAGCAATTTATTGAAGGCAATCGGTCCATTATTATCAATAAATAGTGCCGATTAATAATAAAAACCCACTTCTATAATAATACTGCCTATATAGTCTAATTTATTCAAATAAATAAAATATCTCTATACATGTGGGATTTATTACCCATTATTCGCGATTATTTACTGAAATATGTTATTTAGACGTCATTTATCCTTATAAATAACCCGATAGTGGGACTTTAGATATTTTTTATCGGTCTGCGCTATTAATTTCACTGCATTTTTGCCGATGTCTTGCTTTGAGAACCTGGTCACATTTGCTTCGGCGTGCCGGGTTCAGCGACGAAGAGATTTAACCCTGAAATGTGGAGAGCAAGTGTATGTCGAGTGAAATGCGCAGCGTGTACACCATCAATGGCTGGTTTGTCGAAACCGCGCTGGGAATGATGGGCCCGATGGATAGTCAGCTGGAAGCCGAACAATATATTTCACTGATGCTGGCGGCGAATATGGCCCGCGCTGAAATGGCCTGTACTGATAATGAGTGCTTCGGTTAGTCACCGGCTTGCCGGAGTGCAGTGGCACAAAACCTGCTTGGAGTATGACATCAAGCGGTTTGTGGAGTGCCAACGATGTTCGGGAGTACACTGATGAAAATGCTCGTGGTGGTTCTGTTATTTATGGCCCTGCCGATTATGTTCATGCGCTATATGGTGCTAAAAACCATCAAGGTCGTGCATCGCAACCAACGCTAGCGCAACTCCGCCAGCAAGCGATCGATACTGCTCTCTGCCTGGCTGGCATAGCCGCCGCCAAACAGATTGAAATGGTTGAGGACGTGATACAGGTTATACAAATGCTTGCGTACCTTGTAGCCATGATCTAACGGCCAACTGGCCTGATACGCCGCATAAAAATCCTCGCCAAAACCGCCAAACAATTCGGTCATCGCCAGATCGGTTTCCCGATCCCCAAAATAGACCGCCGGATCAAAAATCACCGGCTCACCTGTCGCCGACACCCCCCAATTACCACCCCATAAATCTCCATGTAACAATGACGCCACGGGCACATAGTCAGAAAACAATCCGGGCAATGCACTTTGCAAGGCGTCGCCTTTACGCAATACCCGCGTACCGATGCCGTTTTGCCGAGCTAATTGCAGCTGAAAACCCAAACGCTGCTCGCACCAAAATTCGACCCAATCATTGCAACGGGAATTAGATTGGGGTGTCGCACCGATCGTATTATCCATGTCCCAGCCATACTGCCTGGCTGTATGTGCATGCAACTTAGCCAGTTGTTCACCCAGGCGTACTAATGCATGGCGATCGCCCCGACCGGTCATGTCGATGAACTCAAGAATTAAATAGGCACGATTGCCAGTAACACCATGGGCGACCGGCTGCGGTACACGTATGGAGTTAGCGCTGGCCAACGTGTGTAAGGCGGCCGCTTCGGCCTTGAACATGGACAATCGACTGGCATGATTGAATTTCACAAAATAAACGCGCGTTGCATCCTGCACACGCCAGCCTTCGTTAATGCAACCACCACCGATGCTGGTGTAGTGCTGCATCTGAAAGGACTCACCCGTCGCCGCGTGAATTTGTTGTGCAATGACTTGCCAGGGCATGGGGGCCTCAATGGTAAAATCACGGTCTTCATCCTAATCCAATCGGGCCACATCAATACAGCACTGATCATTTAGCCTTAGCAATTTCATGGGTGTGCACGTCTGCCAGGCTGAATTATGCACAGGCGTCTGTAAGATCAACTACTTGCAGCTAATACGACGTAATAGACCCCTCGATTTTACTGATAATAACTTGTAACCAATTGAATTATTGGCAATTAATCTACAGTTCACTTTGTGACCAATTTAACAAAAGTGCAATAAAGCTGCGGACAAATGGACTCTGGCCCCACTTCATCCACACACTTATCCACAGCATCTGTGGAAAAACCCTATATGGGTTATACAACAATAAGTTAGAGAATTATTCTCGTGTGGACTTCAGAAATTACGTAGCGGTAATGAATCAATGCGTCTATTTTGTTAGCACATAAAATCCCGATGTCCTGCGCACAACCTGTTAAAGTCTGCCGCCATGTCAGCACCTTTTGAAATATTGCGCGTGGCGGTGCCCACGCCATTGCGACGCAGCTTCGATTACTTGCCGCCAACCAACACGACACTCACTGACTGCCGCCCAGGTTGCCGTGTTGAAGTGTCATTTGGCCGACAAAAACTGGTCGGCGTGATACTCGAACGCACACGCAGCACTGAGCAACCCGGTCACAAACTCAAACACGTGCTCAGTTTGCTTGATGACGCGCCCGTGCTTGATGCAGATTTACTGGAATTACTGCGCTTTGCCAGTGCTTACTATCAACATCCTGTTGGTGAAGTCGTCTCTGCCGCACTGCCTGCGTTGTTACGGCAAGGTAAGTCGGCCAATGCCGAACCGGCCATATATTGGCAGCTCACGCCGCAAGGACAACAAGTCGCCCGTACACCGCGGCGCGCCATCAAACAAGCCGCACTTCTGTCTGCCTTGCACACCGCCGCCGGGCCGCTATCGGATGCGATGCTCAAAGCCCGGGTCGTCGGTGCCAATCCCGTATTACAACGCTTACATGACCTGGGCTGGATTGAGAAGGTCACTGTTGCGCCGGATTCAACGCCTAGTTCTGCATCACCGACTGCCGGGCCGGCGCTATCCGACGAACAAGCCGCTGCGGTGCAAGCAATCCAGGCAGCGCTTGACCAGTTCGGCGTGTTTGTGCTGGAAGGCGTAACCGGCAGCGGTAAAACCGAAGTGTATCTCCAGCTCATTGCGCAACAATTATTGCTCGGCAAACAAGTATTGGTGCTGGTTCCGGAAATTGGTCTGACACCACAACTGTTGCAACGCTTTGAACACCGTCTGGGTTCGGCGGTTGCACTCTGGCATTCGGCACTGACAGACAGTGAACGGTTACAAACCTGGCGAAGTGCCCGTGACGGTACCGCAAAAGTCATTATCGGGACTCGTTCGGCCATATTCCTGCCGGTACAAGATCTGGGTCTGCTGATTATCGATGAAGAACACGATGCGTCATTCAAACAGCAGGAAGGGTTTCGTTATTCGGCGCGTGACCTGGCCATCCTGCGTGCCAGAGCGCGGCAAATCCCTATTTTGATGGGTTCGGCCACACCCTCACTGGAAACCCTCGCCAACATCGGGCGCGATCGTTACACGCGCCTGGTTTTACAACATCGCGCCGGTGGGGCAAAACCGCCGCACTTTCATATTCTCGACATGCGTCGCCAACCCCTGGATCACGGTTTGTCGATGCCATTGACGCAACGCATGCGCGAACACTTGCAAGCCAATGGTCAAGTGTTGTTATTTTTAAATCGGCGTGGCTTTGCGCCGACGTTGTTATGTCATGACTGTGGCTGGATCGCAACGTGCTCACGTTGCGATGCGCACCTGACGCTGCATCACAGCGACAATCAACTGCGTTGTCATCACTGCGGTACACAACGTCGCAAAGATCCTGTCTGCCCGGTATGCAAGAGCGAACAATTAATCGATGTCGGCGTCGGCACCGAACGCATCGAAGCGAGCCTGCATAAAGCGTTTGCAGACTATGAGATCGTGCGCATCGATCGCGATACCACGCGTCGCAAAGGCAGTCTCGATGCCTTGCTGGAAAAAGTGCGCAACGGGGAACGACAGATCCTGATCGGCACGCAAATGCTCGCCAAAGGCCATCATTTTCCCAATGTCACGCTGGTGGGCATTCTCGATACCGATCAGGGTTTGCACAGCGCGGACTTTCGCGCCACGGAGCGCATGGCGCAACAGATCATTCAGGTGAGTGGCCGCGCCGGTCGCGCCGAACGCCCCGGTGAAGTGATGATCCAGACGCATCACCCGGAGCATCCGTTATTGCACACTCTGGTCGAGCAGGGTTACGACGCTTTTGCGCAGGCCGCGCTGGGCGAAAGGCAGCTCGCGGAATTACCGCCCTATGCGCACATGGCCATCATACGAGCTGAAGCAACTCGCCCTACCGCCGCGCTGGCGTTTTTACAGGATGTGGCCAAACTCCTGGTAAAATTTGCGCCATCGACACTTCAGCATTTTGGTCCCTTCCCCGCGCCCATGGAAAAACGCGCCGGTAAAGTCCGTGCGCAATTGATATTGCTCAGTACCGCTCGCACCACACTGCAAAAAAGCCTGCAACAATTGCTGGCCAAAATCGAAACCGAACTGCCCAGCCGCAGCGTGCGCTGGTCGGTGGACGTGGATCCGCTGGATACTTACTAGCAATCTGGCTAACTAAACGGTAACGACTAAGGACGCGCTGCACGGAAACTTGTAGAATAGTCGGCTTCAATTTGCAGGTTATTCCCGATGAAACAAGCGATTATCGATGTGCTCACCCAGGCGCTGGCCACCTGCCGGTCGCAAGGTCATTTGCCTGCCGAGGTCCAGGCGGAGATCACGCTGGATCGTACCCGCGACAGCAAGCACGGCGACTTTGCCAGCAATATCGCGCTGGTGCTGGCCAAACCCGCCAAGACTAATCCACGTGCCCTGGCCGAAAAAATCATCGCGGCATTACCACCGACCGACGCCATCGCCAAAGTGGAGATCGCCGGGCCGGGTTTCATCAATTTCTTTCTAAAAGCCGACAGTGTATTTGCTGTGGTGAAAACGGTATTAGCGCAGGCCGAACAATTTGGACGCTCGACCAAAGGCGCCGGTCAACGGATTCAAGTCGAATTCGTCTCCGCCAATCCCACCGGGCCGTTGCACGTCGGTCATGGTCGTGGTGCGGCGTATGGTTCAGCGCTGGCCAGTGTGTTGAATGCGGCCGGTTACAACGTCTATCGCGAATATTATGTGAATGATGCCGGTCGGCAGATGGACATTCTCGCCGCCAGTGTGTGGCTGCGTTATCTGGAATTGTGTGGCGAAGAGATCGTGTTCCCCACCAACGCCTACAAGGGCGATTACGTCTGGGACATCGCCGCGACGTTACATCGTGGCCATGCCAATCAATGTCGTCAGTCCTGGACTGACATCGTCAAAACGCTACCAGCAGATGAACCGCAGGGTGGTGATAAAGAAGATTACATCGACGCGATCATCGTGCAGATGAAGGCCCGTTTGTCGGCGGCGGATTATCGCAAGGTGTTCGATCTCGGTTTGAATGTGATCCTCGATGACATCCGCGATGATCTGCAACGCTTCAGCGTGATATACGACAACTGGTATTCGGAACGTTCATTGACCGAAACCGGCGCGGTACAACGTGCGTTGGATAAGTTAGAAGAGAATAAACATACCTATGTTAAAGACGGTGCGGTGTGGTTCCGTTCCACCGACTTCGGCGATGAAAAGGATCGCGTGCTGGTGCGTGACAACGGCCAGACGACCTACTTCGCCTCCGACGTCGCCTATCATCTGGATAAATTCGAACGTGGCTTTGATAAAGTCGTCAACATCTGGGGCGCCGATCACCATGGTTATATCACCCGCGTCAAAGGTGCGTTGCAAGCGATGGGCATCGACCCGAATCGCCTGACAGTCTTATTAGTACAGTTCGCGATTTTATATCAGGGTGGCAATAAAATGCAGATGTCGACGCGCTCCGGCGAATTCATCACCTTGCGCGAACTACGCAAAGAAGTCGGCTCCGATGCGACGCGGTTCTTTTATGTGATGCGCAAGAGTGAACAGCATCTGGATTTCGACATGGACCTGGCCAAATCCCAATCCAGTGACAACCCGATGTATTACATCCAGTACGCCCACGCGCGCGTCAGCAGTGTGTTGCGTAAGGCTGAAGAAAAAGGCTGGATCTATGATCAAGCCAACGGCCTGGCGAATCTGGATCTGCTCAAGGAACAACACGAACAGGCGTTACTGACCTCACTGGCGCGTTACCCGGAAGTGATCGAAAGCGCCGCGCAATACTACGAACCGCACCAGGTCACCGAATACCTGCGCGAACTCGCGCAACACTTCCACACCTACAACAACGCCCACAAATTTCTGGTCGACGAAGTCGATCTACGCAACGCACGGTTATCGCTGGTGCTCGCAGTCAAACAAGTCGTGCACAACGGCCTGACCATTCTTGGCGTCAGCGCGCCGGAATCGATGTAAATTTTGCTGATAACTTCTGGCTTTTGATACACTGCACCCATGCCACGCGATTACGCCGATTCGAGTCAACGCAAAAAGAAAGCCGGTTCCCTGCCGGGCTGGGTTTGGATGCTGGGCGGATTGGCAATTGGTTTGTTTATCGCTTTCCTGGTATTTCTGAACAACAATACGCCAAAGTCGAAGCAAGATGGTCTGGGCAAGGTCATTTCGCAGACGATGCAGGAAATCAACCAGGAAGCCAGTAAGGCATTGGGCAACGACGAGAAAGAAAAACCCAAACACAAGGATGCAGATAAAGAGAAAGACAAAACCGCAGCCAGCAGCAAGGATAAATCCAGGGACACGGCTGTGGCTACCCCGGCCAAACCCGCACCGAAGTTTGATTTTTATTACATCCTGCCGGAAATGGAAGTTGCCGTTCCTGATCAGGAGTTGGCCAAGGCCAGCAACAGCAAAGACAAACCGCTCGACAGCAACACCAGTTACATACTGCAAGCGGCGTCATTCAAAAATCATGACGAAGCGGATCGCCTCAAAGCCAAACTGGCATTGAGTGGCGTCGATGCCAATATCCAATCCGTGACGATTAATAACGATGCGTGGTATCGGGTCCGGGTAGGACCGTTCAAGGATGTGGCACTACTGAACAAAACCCGCAAACGTCTGCAAGATAATGGCATCAGCGCGATCGTCGTCAAAGCCAAATAATTTTATTTCGCCATGCCCATCCTGCTGGCAATTCTGATTCTCCTGGCGATTTTTTTTCTGCCGCAGTGGTGGGTACAGCGCACTTTTCGCCGTTACCGAATACCGCGAGATGACATTCCCGGCACCGGCGCGGAACTGGCGCAGCATTTGATCGCCCGTTTTGAGTTGGGGGATATCAAGGTCGAACAAACCACCGAAGGCAATGATCACTTCTCGCCAACCGAACGCGCGGTGCGTTTGTCACCGAGTAATTACAGCGTGAAATCGCTCACAGCGATTGCCGTGGCTGCGCACGAGGTGGGACATGCCATTCAACATCATCGCGGCGAGAGATTAATTCAACTCCGTACACGACTGGCATTACTCGCGCATACCACACAACGCATTGGTGCCGCGTTATTAATCGGCGTACCGTTGATCATGATCCTGGTACGCGCACCGTCACTGGGAATTTTATTTGGTGTTGCGGGTATCTTGAGTATGGGCTCCGCTGCGATATTACATCTGGTCACCCTGCCAGTGGAGATCGACGCAAGTTTTCACAAGGCCCTGCCGATTTTACGTCAGGGCAACTACATTCAGCCGCAGGATGATATCGCCGTGCAACGGATCTTGCGCGCTGCCGCCTACACCTATGTAGCCGGTGCACTGGGTAGTTTACTGAATCTGGGGCGCTGGCTGACGTTATTACGACGCTGAGGCTGCGTCGTCTTTCAGCCAGCGTTGCAATAATTTTTCTTCTTCTTCCAATAACTCGTGATTAATCAACCCACGCATAAACGCCACCGAGATCGCGCGAGTACGAATGTTGATCGTATCGGTATCGCTGTTGGCCTGCTGTTCCAATTGATCAGCATCGAGTTTGTTATACAACGAACGCAGCCGGTTTTGCACGCCACGCCGCGATAAATAGCGACGCCGACCGATGGCATTGTCGGTAAGCCCCAGTGCAATGTCGATCAACACATCGTACTCTGCATCGCTGAGTGAACTGTTGGGACGTTGCATGCGCGCCTGAATCGGCCGGATTTGCGGGTCGATCCAGCATTGATTCTCCTCGAAGACTGCGTGGATTGCTCGCAGCACAACCTCGTTGGCATTATCTTTCAGAATAAAACCATACACTGTATTGGCTGGAATCAATCGCGCCAGCGAGCGCACATATAATTCATCGCGATATTGCGACCAGAACACGATGCGTGCCTGCGGCCGCGCTGCCCACAGTTGCTTGGCCAACTCGATACCATTCATCTCCGGCATCTGCAGATCGCTGATTACCAGCGGTTCGTCATAGGCTAATGCCGCGTTTAATGCGGCCTTGCCGGTATTGGTGCGCAGGATCTCGCGTGGCTTGAGCAATTGACACAAATAATCCGTATCACGCGGATTATCTTCGGCGAGAATGATTGGCGCATGACTCATGCGGATAACTCCAGCGTCAGTTCAAAACAGTTACCACTGTTAAAGCGTGATGGTTTCCACTGGATTTTGGCACCGATGGCGCGGGCGCGTTCGCTGATATTGATCAAGCCATGGCCGCTACTGTGGTGTGTCGGATCGAACCCCTTGCCGTTATCTTCAATAACGAGGTGCAGCTGCGAGTCCTGCTGATGCAGGCGAATCTCGTATTGGGTGCAATGCGCGTGGCGAATAAGATTGCTCACCACTTCCTGCACAATACGGTACAACATGATGCGTGTATAGGCGTTAAAGCGTGAATCCATCGCGTCATCAATACTCAGGTAACAACTTGGGCAGTTATTTCCCTTGCAGGCACGTTCCGTCAACGCACTGATCGCTGCCGATAAACCCAGCATATCGAGCACATGGGGATGCAGATCGTCGATCACATCGCGAATCGTCTGGATAGACCGTAGCAAATCTTCACGTACCTGTCCCAATTGCGCTCGCAACTGCGAATTCGTGTCTTGTTGTTGCAGGCTATCGAGTTGCCGCGTCACGCTGGTGAGTTCCGCCAGCACCTGATCGTGCATGTCCATGGCTATACGCCGACGCTCGTTTTCAACGCCTTGCAATACTTTTTCCACGGCGACCACTTGTAATAATCGTTGTGTCATGCGCGATACGCTGGCGGTGACATTGTCAATTTCGTCGACACACACTACTGGCGCAGTCAATGTCGTTACACTACCTTCGGAGACCGCCTGAGTTTGACTCGCCAGTTTTTTCAAGCGGCCATTGGTGGACCGCAAGGTCCAGATCGTAAAGACACTCGCCAGCGCGAGACAGACGGCCAACACCGTCAATGCAATACTGAGGTAGCGGCTATTGGTTTCCTGCACATCATCGTAATAGGTGATATAGGCAGCGCGTTTTTGAATCCACCAGTTGTCGTACAAGCCTTCCAGTTTCGGCAACAGGTGATCCAGATTGGTGATGACCTCACGCGGTGACAAATCATCACGAAACCGCAATTTGGGCTCGGTCGCGTCAATTATTTTGCGCAACTCGGCGGGGAGGCGATCAAAACATTCCGGATACAGAACGTTGTCGGTAAAAATACGGCTTTGTTCCAGATAATTGAATTGCAGCTCGGTGCGATCGGGATTTTTCGCCATCAAGCCGCGAGAGATTTCCCGTAACTGATAACCGGCCGAGATCGCCAGATGCATCCGATCGGTCACGCGTGCCCATTGGCGGATGATTTCATTCTGGCGTTTGAGTTCGTCGAATTGGGCAAGTGTGAACCAGATCAATCCGGCCAGGGTAGCGATGACGATCGCCGGACCCAGTGCCACCTGGTATTTGAATGGTAAATGCCGCATTGCCGTCCCTCTGGAAAAAGGACTATACACTAATATATAAGTCCCTCTATGTGCTTATGTGCAGTTTCAACGCTCCTCAATTTCATCCACATCGACCTGGCCACTGATACGCCGACGAATATGCGACCAGCTCATACCCACCGTGAGTAATGCGGCAATAATGAATAACACCATGTACGTCACTGCACGTATCGAACCGGCCGGCAACAACCCCCAGTAGGTCAACACCCATAACAGCGAAGCGAAAAAGGCCACCGCCAGAAATATTCCCAGACCACCTAACGAACTGAAGGTGGCGCGCACATACACCACCCAAACGATCAACAGCGCGATCCCGACAAACAGCTTCACCGCCAGCGTGCTGGATTGGGTATTGAGCAACCAATGGAAATAGGAAAATCCTTCGGGGTTATAACTGATAAAAACCAGCAATATCGCCACGAGAAATCGAATGCCAATTCCGGCAAGAGTAATTTCCTGATGTGCCATGAATCTGTCCTGGGTGAGCGGATGTTTATGGCATTATAGCGCGCAGCAGGCATCTGCCTAGTCGGAAGCGATACATTGCCACTGTGTTTCATTACAATAGTTGCATGCTGAATGCATTGCGCCGCCTCTCCCCCACCCAGGAATTCCTTCTTGTCATCAGCCTCGCGTTTGGCTGGTTTATCTTCTCCTCATTGCTCGGCTTCAGCGATTTTCTTCATGGCGAACTTGCCGATGATCCGCTGGCGACCAGTCCCGAGGATCTCTACAGCATCATGATCTATGAGTCAGTGGCACTATTGCTGATTATCGGCATACTAAAAACACGCCATTGGCAATTATGGCAATTTAATTTACAGGTGACGCTGCGTACCACGCTGGCAGGCATTGGTCTGGCGGCGGCGGATTTTCTGATTTATTTTGCCGCCTTAGTATTAATATTCGAACCATTTTTCCCCGCCAGCAATGCGTTGTATTCCGACGAAGTCTTCGCCACACTCGATGTGATAACCACCGCAGCATTTTCGCTGCTCAATGGTTTTTATGAAGAAGTGCTGGTGGTCGGGTATATTTATCTGGCGCTGGCCGCACGCCAAGGTTTTGGCTTCGCCTTGTTCACCAGTGTAACGATTCGTCTGCTGTATCATTTATACCAGGGACCGATCGCGCTCATTTCGATCATCCCCATGGGTATTTTATTTTTCTATGTCTATACCCGTTACCGCCGCCTCTGGCCTCTGGTCGTAGCCCACATGCTGATCGATTTTAATGGCCTGTGGGACGAGGTCTGCTTTGGTGCAGATTGTGATCTTCTCCCCATGGAATAATTTCATTTTCCGCCTGTTAGTCTGACAGCAATCCCCGTCGTACCCGGTCTATTTGGCTGGGGAATACGGTTTTATTCCGGCGTATGGACTATTAACCCCGCTATACGCCGGCCGGAACAATCGGGGTAACTAACCTATATATGGAGTGAATTCACATGAGCAATACAAAAATTATCCGCCTCGCCCTGGGTACCGCGTTTATCGCCAGCCTGGCATTCGGCAATCTCGCCTCTGCGAGTGAAAATCCGTTTGCGCAGCAAAACGCGCAAACCACTCAAATTGCCGATGCGAAAGACGGCAAGTGTGGTGGTGACAAAGCAGCCATGCCTGAAGGCAAGTGCGGTGGCGACAAGGCCGAAAAGAAAGATGGCAAATGCGGCGGTGACAAAGCCAAAAAGAAAGATGGCAAGTGCGGCGGCGACAAGGCCAAGAAGAAAGACGGCAAGTGTGGTGGCGATAAAGCCAAGATGAAAGACGGCAAGTGCGGTGGCGACAAGAAAGAAGCCATGCCTGAAGGCAAGTGCGGCGCTGACAAGAAGTAAATAAGTCATGTCTTCTGTGCAGGCGTTCTCTCCGTCCTGCGCAGAGGGCCGGACCGAGTCTGCGACGGGACGGTTGCGTCCCGTCAGCAGCTCAACCGCTGCATGACCGCTCACCAAGTTTTTTCAGTGTAATGGTACGTCGATCACCAGCAATTGCGCCGGGGCAGTAATAGAAATATCGAAACTCTCGGCATGCGACACACCGATCGCATCACGTTTACCCAGTGATTCAGTATCGATGGTAATATCGCCATCGATCACAAACACATAAACACCATTACCTTCGCGTTGGCGTTGATAACGCACCTGCTGACCCGCATCGAATTTACCCAGGGAAAAATACGCATCCTGATTAATCCAGATCGCGTCGGTGGTTTTATCCGGGGAGATCAACAGACAGAATTGATTGTGACATTTGAGCGGATCAAATACCTGTTGCCCATAGCGCGGGGTGATATCACGTTGTTTGGGCATCACCCAGATCTGCAAAAAATTCACCGGCTCGGTATTGGATGCATTGTATTCTGAATGCGTGATTCCGGTGCCTGCGGACATCACCTGAATTTCACCGTGACGAATGACGTGTACATTCCCCATGCTGTCCTTGTGTTGCAACGCACCACTCAACGGCACCGAAATAATTTCCATATTGTCATGGCCATGCGTGGCAAAGCCGCCGCCGGGGGCGACCACATCATCATTGATCACGCGCAACCGGCCGAAGTGCATGCGCTCGGGATTGTGATAACTCGCAAAGGAAAACGTGTGACGGCTCTTCAACCAGCCATGATCCGCCAGGCCACGTGAATCGGCACGATGTATGATTTTTTCCATGTTGCCTCCGCCGCGTTTAACTAAATTGGTAATGTTTGCGCACGGCGACATGAATCTGCCAGGTGCATTCCATTCCGTCTGGAAAAGTGACCAAATCACCTTTTCCAAAACGTACCGGCTGACCACCTTTTGGTGTCACCGTGACATCGCCTTCCAACAGATAACAGATTTCCCTGGCATCATAGGTCCAGGGGAAAGTCGAAACCTCTTTTTCCCAGACCGGCCATTGCCTGACGCAGAGTTTGGCTAACTCTGCATCGCTGGGTTGGTGGATGATTTTAATGTTCTTCACAGCAGACCCAATTTGGATAATACTAAATAGCTGTTCTCAAATGGTATCCACTTACTACAAGATATACGCGAAATAATAAATTCCACGTCATGCCGGCGCGCGCTTCTAGCGCCAATACTGGACACCATTTCGGAACAGTTATTTAGTTGCAGTTTGTATCGAGGATGCCAAATTCATTCCTGGCTACTCGCCACTATTCTTCCAGATACGTATATCCCGTTAACCCCGCTTCCAGTTCCGCCAACAGCATCGACCGTTTTTCCGCAGGGAAATCCATCTTGGCCATCTTGTCGCGGTAACGTTGCTTTAATTCGTTCGCATCAAAATGCACGAAGCGCAATACCGAATCCACCGTATCGCCACGGATCGGCCGCACGATGCGATAACTCCCATCACCGGTGAGTTCCACGTCAACCGAATCGGTATCGCCGAACAGATTATGCATATCACCGAGAATTTCCTGATAGGCGCCGACTAAAAACATGCCGAGCAGATAAGTGTCATTTGCTGCAATCGCATGTAACGGCAAACTGGTTTCGACACCTTCGCTGTCAACATAGTTGTCGATGCGGCCATCCGAATCGCAGGTGATGTCTTCGATTACGGCGCGGCGTGTGGGTGCTTCGTTGAGTCGATGCAAGGGAATGACCGGAAAGATCTGATCGATGGCCCACACGTCGGGCATTGACTGGAATAACGAGAAGTTACAGAAATATTTATCCGAGAGTTTCTCGTGCAACTCATCGAGAATTTCGCGATGCTGTTTGGCATGGGGTTGCAGGCGTTCCTGAATTCCCCAGCATGCCGCATAATACATCTCTTCGGCTGACGCACGTTGCGCCAATGACAACAAGCCATGGTTGTACATATCCTGCGCTTCACTCAAGTGATGATGGATATCGTGATAGGTCTCCACCAGCGATCGTGCCGAGCCAGTCGCTTCAGCCTTCTGCAAGGTTTGATAGCTGTACCACATGTCTTGCAGGATCAACGGTGCGTCTTGCGGTGGTGTGGTTAAGACCTTGGGGTTTGGCACCAGGCCGGTATCAATCACATTGGTGATCAACATGGCATGATGTGCCGTCAAGGCGCGACCGGATTCACTGAAGATATCCGGATGCGGCAAATTATTTTGCTGACAGATCTCCCACAGCGCCCGCACGATATTATTGGCGTATTCCTCAACGCTGTAGTTCATCGAACAGAAGCTGCGCGAACGTGTGCCTTCGTAATCGATCCCCAGACCACCGCCAACGTCGACAACGCTGACCTTGGCGCCGAGCGCATGCAATTCGGCAAAGTAACGTGCGCATTCGCGCATACCGCGCTGGATGTCGCGAATATTCGGAATTTGCGAACCCAGATGGAAATGCACCATCTGCAAACTATCAAGCAGATTCACTTCGCGCAGTCGTTCCACGGCGCGCAATACCTGTGCCGCCGACAAACCAAACTTGGATTTCTCGCCACCGGTGTTTTGCCATTTGCCAGTGCCGATCGACGCGAGTTTGGCGCGCATGCCCAGTAACGGTGTGATGCCGAGCTTGCGGCTTTCTTCGATCACCACTTCAAGCTCGGAAGGTTTTTCGATCACGATGTAAACGCGATGCCCCATGGCGCGACCGATCAAGGCCAGCCGGATGTATTCACGATCCTTGTAGCCGTTGCACACAATCGCGCCGCCCTGCGCATTCATCAGCGCCAGCACCACCATCAATTCGGGTTTACTGCCCGCTTCCAGACCAACGCGGCCCTGACCGTGCGCAAAGATCTGTTCAACCACGCTGCGTTGCTGGTTCACCTTGATGGGATACACCACCTGATATTTACCTTGATAGGTCTCGGCAGCTATGGCTTTTACAAACGCATCATGCAAGGTATCAACCCGGTCGTGCAGGATGTCGGTAAAGCGCACCAGAATCGGATACGACATCTCGGTTTTATTGATGTCCTGCGCTAATTTAAATAAATCAATGGCGGCGGTGGAGGCCTCACGGCGCGGCCGCGCCTCCAGATGCCCCTGCGCGTTGATATCGAAATAACCGCCGCCCCAATGGGTCACGTTGTAAACGCGGCGTGCATCATTAATAGTCCAGTCAGTCATAGGCGGTTTTACTTGCAGGTTCATTGTGAATAAAGCGAAAATATAACACACCCGCCCACCTACCTAGGAGTTTTCATGTCGCTGGACAATAGCTGGTTTACCGAGGCCTATACCCAGGCCGGTTCGGCCTTTTCCTTGAAAATCAAGGCCAAGGTGGCGGAGGTGAAAACGCCTTACCAGTTTATCGAGATGTATGAAACCACCGACTGGGGTTACCTGATGGTGATTGACGGCTGCACCATGGTCAGCAGTCGCGACAATTTCCTGTATCACGAAATGATCAGCCATCCGGTGCTGTTCACCCATGACAAACCCAGGGATGTGCTAATCATCGGCGGTGGTGACTGCGGTACGCTACTGGAGGTGTTACGCCATCCGACGGTACAGCATGCGACCCAGGTCGACATCGACGAACAGGTCACCCGCATGTCCGAAAAATATTTTCCGGAATTGTGTGTATCGAATAGCGACCCGCGCGCTGACTTGCGATTTGATGATGGCATCAAATGGCTCAAGGATGCCAAGCCCGGCAGTTACGACGTGATCATCGTCGACAGTACCGATCCGGTTGGCCCGGCAGAAGGATTATTTAATGAAGCGTTTTTCCGCACCTGTCATCGTGCCTTGCGCGATGGTGGAATTTTAGTGCAGCAGAGTGAATCGCCACTGTTGCATGTGGAGTTAATCAAGGCGATGCATAACGCGATGCGCAACGCCGGGTTTTCCAATACGCATACCTATGATTTTCCGCAACCGATATATCCGTCAGGCTGGTGGAGCGCCACCATGGCGGGCAAAGGTCGCGACCTGAAACGTTTTCGTGAAGCGGATTCCAGAAACAAACATTTTACGACGAAGTATTACAGCTACCCGAAACATCTGGCCGCCATCGACGGCGTACCGTTATTAACCGCTGCATTACGTTAACCGCAATATTTTTCGATCTCGTTATGCGCTCTTTCTTCGGCAGTTTTACGTTCACTGTCACTGAGTATGCGCCGCTGACCATTTTCATCGAGATCATACAGCGCACCGGATGATTCAAAACGTTTGACGCGATCGCGCGCCAGATGACAGCGCCGTTCGCGTTCCGCTGTTTGCTGTTTTTTCTGCGTGGTTTCCTGTTCGCGGCGGTGCCGATCTTCTTCGAGGGTTTGCGTGAGCTTCTGTTGCTGTTGCGGGGTGGTATTGGATTGCGTTGTATTGGTTTTATTTTTCGATGCATCAAGCGTTATCGCATCGGTATCCTGGGTACGCACCCCGGCCTGCTTGCCCTGCGGAGCATCGCTGAAGTGCGTTTGGCCGTCCTTATCCACCCACTGATAGACTTTGCCACTGGCCAGACACACCGAACTCACCGCCAATATCATGGCCAAGCCTATATATAAGGTGTATCGATGCATGGGGCCCCGCAACCGCGTCGCAATGGATATACAGCTAGAATACCCCAAGCTGCTGAAATTAGTGATAAATACCTAACAAAACGGCCATTCAGGCGGCGCTGGTCCGTGCAGGTAGCGCCAGGATCACGCCCATCCCCAGGCCGAACAGGAGTTTGGATATCAAGGTCACCGACAGGGGCAGCAAGCCAATGAAGCCAGGATTCCATACCGGTAACACTAGGTAGAAATTAATCTTCCACACCAGTGCCAGCATCACCATGGCCACCGCAACGATACCGATGTTGGCGCGACGTGGTGCGAACATTCGCCACAGTAAATTACCCAGCAGCAGTGCCAGCAACAAGGACAAACCCAAATGGATCACCAAACCGAGCAAGGGCGCATACACCATGTTGGCGCTGGTTGGCCAGAATGTTGCGCTGATGGCTGCACCTATCGTATTGAGTGATGTCCCGCTGAAAAAACTATACACACCAATCCATAGTACCTCAGCCATACCGCCACACAAGCCGGCGAGTAAAAACCAACGCAATTGATTGTGTCGCATGACTGAATCTCCCTGGGTTAGTTGTACATGAAAACCATTTTTGCCTGCCTGTCTCTATAAACATAGCACACGCCAGCCTGATTTTTTGCGGTACAACGAGCGACAATTTAATCCGGTGGACGCAGACGCTCCAATCGTAATCGTTGTCGTTCATCAAACAACCGGCGCGCGGCAAACCAACTGGATAATAAAATAGCAAAGCCAGTCCCGGCGGTAATCATAAACATGATCATGATCTGATATTTCGCGGCGTTGAACGGCGAATTGCCGGCGAGTATCTGACCGGTACGCACACTGTCTTGTACCAATTGACTCATCGCGCTGCGCCAGTCTTCACCCGGACTTAAACGTGTTTGATAATCGCGCGTTGTTGCCAACTACCATGGTATTACCGAGAATCATGCCCAGCAATGGAATCGCATATTGCGCCTCGTACCAGGGCGCGGGCGACATGTGCTGAGCATCGATCTCATCCAGAAACACCTGGCCTTCATGTGGAATTAAATCCGCCAGTGCGCGCAGAATTAAACTTTTGCCACTACCGGATGCACCGGATAGACAAACAATTTCACCAGGAACTATTGTTAAATCAACAGGACCGACATGTTGAACACTCAGTTGTTGTGTGCGTAATTGCGGCATAATGTTTGAATTTCTGGTTTTACTTGTCATACAGGATTTGCAGCTCTATCTTACTGCATGTTTTCGTCAACGGATATCCACTTAACTTCGAGGTATTTATGTCTGATCCCGTCATTGCAAAAACAGGCCCTTATGTCGTCGAGCTCGAACCGGGCGATTATTTCTGGTGTGCCTGCGGTAAATCCGCCAAGCAACCTTTTTGTGATGGCTCACATAAAGGCAGTGACTTTGCTCCGGTGAAATTTACGCTGACGGAGAAAAAGAAAGTTGGTTTGTGCGGTTGCAAACATACCAACAATCAACCGTTCTGTGATGGTACGCATAAGAGTCTGATATAAAAAAAGGGGCAGAATTTGATTCTGCCCCTCTTCTTTATTGCGTAACTATCGGGACAGAATAAATTCTGTCCCCAACTTTCATAGTTACATGTTGTATGCCTTCTCGCCGTGTTCGGCCACATCCAGACCTTCGCGTTCGGCTTCTTCCGATACACGCAGACCCATGACGGCTTTAATCACCACGAATAACACATAGCTGACAACACCTGACCAAACTACAGCGGTGCCGGCACCCCAGAATTGCTTGACCAATTGCGCACTGATAGAGAAATCAGCCGCACCCAGACCACCTAAACTCGGCGCAGTAACAATGCCGGTACCCAGCGCACCGACGATGCCACCGATCGCGTGCACGCCGAAAACATCGAGGGTGTCATCGTAGCCGAGTGCTTTCTTAAGACTGGTAACAGCCCATAAGCACACGACACCCACAACAATACCCAGCAGGATAGCGCCCATCGGTCCTGATGTACCCGCCGCTGGCGTCACCGCAACCAAACCGGCAACCGCACCAGACACACCACCCAGTAAACTGGGTTTGCCTTTAATCATCCATTCAACAAACAACCAGGACAAGGTTGCAGCAGCAGTCGCAACAACCGTGTTGACCATTGCCAAAGCAGTTACACCGTTGGCTTCCAGATTGGAACCGGCGTTAAATCCAAACCAGCCGACCCACAGCAAACATGCGCCGATCATGGTCATCGTCAAGGAATGTGGCGGCATCGCGGTTTTGGGGAATCCCACCCGTTTGCCAATGACAATTGCACCCATCAATGCGGCCATACCGGCGTTAATATGCACGACGGTACCACCGGCAAAGTCGAGTGCGCCCATGTCTAATAGCCAACCCTTCGGACCCCATACCATGTGAGCCATCGGTATATAGGAGAAGGTGAACCATAAAACCGAGAACACCAAGAGCGAGGAGAATTTGATACGTTCCGCAAAGCCACCGACGATTAAGGCGGTGGTAATGGCAGCGAAGGTCAACTGGAATACCATAAACGCATATTCTGGAATGACCACGCCTTTGGTAAAGGTGTCGGAAGTTGAATCTGGTGTTACGCCTTTCAAGAACATTTTGCTCAGATTACCGACGATGGTTTTCAGACCTCCGGTTGATTCGGTAAATGCCATACTGTAGCCATAGATCACCCACAAGAGTGCAATCAGACAGAAGATCACAAATACCTGTGTCAACACCGATAGCATATTCTTGGAGCGCACCAGACCACCGTAAAATAAGGCAAGACCAGGAATCGTCATCAGAATGACTAACGCCGTGGCGGTTAACATCCAGGTCGTATCACCTTTGTTTGGGATCGGTGCAGCAACTGGTGCTGCAGGTGCAGCTGTTGCGGCTGCCGTCGCTACTGGCGCCGGCGCAGCTTCATCCGCTTGCACCAACATCGGTGACATGACAATAAACATTGCTGCCAACATGCCCAGGAATCGTTTTACAAAATTGAGTTTCATTGTATTTGCCTCCGCTTACAGTGCATCGTCGCCGGACTCGCCGGTACGAATACGCACTGCCTTCTCAACTGTCGAAATAAAGATCTTGCCGTCACCGATCTTGCCGGTGTTGGCCGCCTTGGAAATTGCTTCGATCACCTGATCGACCATGGCGTCTTTGACTACCGTCTCGACTTTTACCTTGGGTAAAAAATCCACCACGTATTCCGCGCCGCGGTATAACTCGGTGTGACCTTTCTGCCGCCCAAAACCCTTCACCTCAGTGACCGTGATGCCTTGTACTCCGATCTCGGAGAGGGCTTCACGCACGTCATCGAGCTTGAAAGGCTTGATGATTGCTAATACCAGTTTCATATCTATCCTCCGTTAAGTTTGCTGCGTGGCCTTAAACCATGAAGCAAGTTGCGATTACTCATCAAAACTCTTTGTGGACAACACCGGACGCCAGGCATGGTCCCCTGCGTATGGCTTCGTCACCCTTGCCTGCGTTACTACGGTGCTAACTTGTGTGTCAGAACAAGTCTGCTGACAGATGAATTGCAGCGAGTGTGCCAAGAGTAATTAAGTAGATATTTCAATGAGATAGATAACCGGCGGGAAATAAATGCACCATCGCTGTGCACTATTGAGATGCTGGTGCAGGGACGCTGCACTATCGTTGTGCAGCTAAACCCGCTTTAAATGGGGTAAAGCAATCGCGAGTGAAATGGAGGCAGAACCGGATAAAAAAGTGGCCTGCTGCGCACAGCAGCAGGCCTCGAACCACTTACAGACCAAAGGTCTTGGTATACATCACGGTAAAACGTGGATCACCAGAGTTACCGGTCAAATCCGTTTTATCCACGGCAGCGGTAAATTCACCTTTGGTGAAGGCTATACGCAAATGCGAATAATCCTGGTTGGCCGGATCATCGTAGTTGTAATTACCATAGGTAATCGTCAGCGATTTATCTTTACCCAGATCAAACGAATAACCGGCGGTCAGATACACATCGTTGGTATTGGACGAAGCGCCACTTTTATCTACTGTGTAATACAGACCGGCAACAATTTTCTGATAGCTGAATTTGGCAAAGGCTTCGGTAAAATCCGCGCCGCTTTGGGTTGGGTAACCGTATTTAATCACACCAACACTCAGCCCCATATCTTTGCCTAAATGGAAATTGTAGCTGCCGTACAGATCCAGCTCGGTGCCCTTACCGTTCGTCCCACCAAAATCAACATTCGACGCCCAGGTGCCAATCGCAATATTGTTACCAAAATCGTAATCCAGACCACCCTGAATGGCCGCCTGATCACTGGTCTGTGTCAGACCACGCCAGACATAATTATTAGTTGCGCTCATATTACCTGTCAGTTCACCGGCTTGTACCACGGTAGCCAGGCTTGCTGCGACAAATACCACACCCATTATTGCCATTTTTGTTTTCATGCATCGTTCTCCTGTTAGTGTTATTCCTGTGTTTACTTGATATCAAAACGTTTGGTGCCGGTTAAATACAATTTGGTTTTATCGGTCAGATCTTCTGAGCTTACCGTCAAGGCGAAATCCACATCCCACATTTCCTTGGCGATACCCAGACTGACATCATTGACGTCGTTGCCAGATTTCACATTTTTCATGCCGTAGTGGCCAATTAAATAAGCCTTGTCCTGTAATTCGACTTTAACTTTGAGATCGAGATAACTGTAATCACCGACTTCATGACCATCATAATAAGTCAGGCTGAAACCATGATAGCGACCACCGAGATAAATTTCGTGGGCAGAGTTTGAATTGCTATTGGAATATTCATACGCAATATAACCAATATCAAACACCAAATCGTTTTGCAGTTTAAAATTCGCGCCAAAATACAAATCCGCTTCCAGACCGCTGTCGCATGAGGTACCGCAAAGTTTTACCGTGGACGCCCAGGCACCGGCATAAAAACCACTGGCATGCGCATAATCCACGCCGCCCTGAATCGCCGGGCCATTGTCCGATTGGGTAAAACCACGAAACACGTAATTTGTCGTTGCGCCCACATTCCCCGTTAAGTCGGCAGCGGAGACGGTAGCCGCAAACCAGCTCAGGATCACCAGCGCGGTCAGGCGAAAAGCATATCTTAGGTTCATGTGAAGACTCCGATTGGGTTGGAATGATGGGTGCCGATAATACGGGATTTCGCTCGCCAGTGCGAAGTACAGGACCACAAAAAATGCCGAATTTATTGCAGTTTGAGCTGACAGGCACAGGCTCCACACCGTATGATCCCGTCATGAACGCCAATCCGCTCGATGAGCTCATCAATCAGGTGTTACGCAACCTGCCCGCCGGTTTACAGACCCTGCGTACGGACGTAGAACGGAACATGCGTGCCACCCTCGAAGCTGGACTACGCCACCTGGATCTCGTCACCCGCCAGGAATTCGAAGTGCAGCAACAACTGCTGGAGCGGGCACAGCTTCAATTAAAAGTATTGGAAGAAAAACTGGCATCCCTGGAAACATTAATCAATAAAA